>JBAXOQ010000018.1:0-25862 GCA_037133175.1 Actinomycetes bacterium | reverse complement strand
CGCCGACTTCATCAATGAAACCAACCTACAACCTACCCCCGACACCAGCCGCCACCAACACGCACAGGATCCACAACCACCAGCCCCCGAGGCACCCGAAGTCCAACGAGCGTGAGCTGCACGGGCCGGCACCTGCGCCACGGACATCGCGAACGAGCGGGTGCAACTGCGCGCATTCGGCCGCTAGCCGCCACGCTGGAACGCTGCCCGGCCGGTTCCCTGGACGCGGTCGGCGTCGGCGTCGGACGCTGGACGCCCGGGTACTCACCCGCGCCGACCCTTGTGTCGCCAGGAACCCAGGCGGCGAGTCAGGAAACCTGTCCCGACCTGCTCGGGCCTCACTGCGTAGGAGCGTTACGGACACTCAGCGAAGCTGCTAATCGGGGGCTCGAACACTAAACGCAACCGCCCAGTCGTCTCTGTTTTCGTCATTGATCGTCAGCCGCCAGACGTAGCGCCCCGCGGGAACCGTCAGCGACGCAAGATTGAACGCGAGCGGAACATCGAGTGCCGCCCCCCGAAGGTGTCCGGCCGGCCGACCGACCTCAAACTCGCCCGAACCTCCGATGACCGCCGATTGACCGTCCGGCCCAAGGACATTGAGGGGACCGTCCTGCGTATGGAGTTCGAGCGTGTAGTTGATCTTCTGGTTAGCCTGATCCCACGGTACGTGCACCAGCACAGCGAGCGAGATGGGTGCTCCCGATGTCACCCACGAAATGCCACCGCCGCTGAGGAAGAGCTTACCTTCGGCCACCTGCGCGTGATCGCACAAGATCACCTCTGCTCGCACTTTGCAGACACCTTCAGATCTGGATTGGTGGCAGCTACGATTGGTTCCCCGCCACTCGTCAGACTCTCGGAGCCCTGGCTCAGAAGCTGCGGCACAGTCCAGTCAGAGCGGGAAAACAGCACAACGGGCCACTCGGCGTCAAACTCCTCAACAACAATGACGTCGGCGTCGTCGCCAAGTCCCAGCGCGAACTTGATCCCATCCTTGATAGGTAGATTCAGCTCGCCGTAGCTATCGGCCGCGACTGAATACCCTGGGACTTCCTCTGCTTCCGCCCACCACGTGGTGCCCTCGTTATGCACCAGCATTCGAACAGGGACGTTGGCAGTCACAGGCCTAGTATGCCGTTCGCTTCGTCTTCATCCAACCCGACGTCACGCGTGAGGATCTTCTTCACAAGGCCGGGCGGAATCGTCTGTTTGTCATGGAAGGCGAAGAGCAGCGGTGGATAAACGTCGGACCGCAGCTTCCTGTGTGAACCCCGCTGGTCAGTAACGGTGTAGCGCAAAGGAGGTCGTTGGAGAATCGCCAATAGCTGTCTGGCCTTCAAAAACGGCCAGTCGTTCCCCATAGTGCCGGCAATGATCTCTCGGGACCCAGTGCTCGCGGTCCGCTGTCCGATGTAGGGATAAACTGGCAAGCACACTGTTTCTGCGTGCCACCCAAGGGGATCAATGGCAGGCCGGTAAGTGCGGAGTTCCAACGGGTTGACCATCATCTGACCGTGACGTCGGCAGAACCCCTGAGAGTCGCCGACCTCCCGTCTGGTCCACACGTGCCGTGTCAGTCAGACGCCGGCGCCGTTGTCGTCGCTGGCCGAGGCTGCTCGACTTCGGCGGACTGCCGACCGGCGAGTACTCGAGGGCTCGTTGGCCTCCTCAGGACCCAGATGATCGTGGCGCTGACTGCGGCGGCCAGGACCATCAGAACGAGCATCGTGACGAAGCCCTCCCAGCTGTTGAGCCCGGGCGGTTCGGTGTTTGCGCCGTAGACTGCCGCGAGGTCGCCAGCGGTATGTCCGTCTTTAGCGACCCACCAGCGCTCGACGTTGTCGATCGCCTTCTCACGCAGGACGCCCACACCAGTGACCTCCCCAGCCGACCCGACCCGGGAGTAGCTGTGCCAGCAGACCACGACGAAGGTGGGGCCGATCAGGAACTCGATGGGTGCGAGCTCCAACGTCCCAACCAGACTGGTGGTGTCGTGGTCGGCGTCATCGAATGCGTGCGCCGCGATCGTCGACAAGCGCCGCACCTGCGGGTTGCTCACATCAAGGTCGGGCGCAGCATCTGGTTCGAGCAAATCCTCCACCAGGTCAAGAGTGAGCGATCCGCCGCACAATGGCTGAAGGACTGGCAGGACAGCCTCACCTGCTTGTTCCACCGGATAGATCTGCAGAAGTTGCACCGAGCCCGCACCGGTCGGACCGGGTTACGTTCGGGTCGGACAGCGGCGGTTCAACCACGAGTCCCACCTGATCGAGGGCGTCTGCCATGCGGGCGCGCAGCCCTGCCGTCAGGCGGGTCCCTCCGAACGTGGCTCCTCCGTGTCCGCCTCCCGCGTCGCGGGCCCAACTCGTGGGTTCTCGTCCAACATATCCACTCATCGGACCGTGGGTGCAGCCGATGATCCGTTCGCATGACAACCAACGGGAATGTGCACAACCTACGAGTAGCCGCGGAAGCGAATCACCGGCTCAATGCCTGCGCTGTCGAGAATGTCAGTGAGCAAAGACCACGCATCCACGCCAGTGGCTACTTCGCCCAGCAGCAGGAGCACGAGTGCTTGCCAGTCGTCAATCCTGTACGCGCTGGACGAGTCGACGAGGGGCCCGCCCTGAACAACCACAGCGTCCCCGGCCACCGTGACCGAAGTCCCCGCCGAAAGCGAATCGGCGGGAGCATCACTCGGCACCGACACCAGGGCTACGTCATTCGTGGAGCAGAACTCGGCGAAGGCTCCCCCGTCGTCGGTGAACCGCTCGTTGATCAACCACGCCAGCAGACGCACCGGGTCGGGCACATCCATTCCAGAGCCCATGCTGTCGCCGTCACCGAAATCCAGATACGCGAAGTGCAGTGTGTCATCGTCCAACCACCGGGCTTCTACCGAGAAATCCGGGGAGAAGATCGGACGATCGTAAGGCGACTGACCCAGCGAGATGCCTCTCCTATTGTTCATGACGTTCACAGTCGCCCAGGAAGCTCGCGATTGCAAACGCTGGAATCCGCGCGTCGGGCCCGCCCAGGCTGCGGAGGGCGAGGCGAGCTGCTGCACCCGACCGATCGAGTGGCGCGGCTTCGGCGTCCGTAGGGTCGACCGCGTGAGCCCGCAATCCGATTCGTTCGTCGTCGAGCCCGGCGACCAGGCGTCGTCTGTGATCATCCACGTCCCGCACGCGGCGACGTTCATCCCCGACCTGCTGTATGCCGGGTTCACACTGGACCGGAAAGACGTCGACGCTGAGGCAGTCTTGTTGGCCGACATCGAGACCGACCAGTTGGCAGCGGCCGCAGCCGACCTCAGTGGCGTGCGTCCGTGGCAGTTCGTGAACCGCACCAGCCGACTGGTCGTCGACCCTGAGCGCTTCGAAGACGACGCCCAGGAGAGCGCCGCTGCGTTTGGGCAGGGCGTGGTCTATGTGCGCACGGCAGACCGTCGGCAGTTGCGCAACGCTGGAACCGACCGCGAACCGCTGCTGGTGGACTACTACCGCCCGTATCACCGGGCATTCGACGATCTGGCCAGAAGCCTGCTGGCCGTACACGGCACCGTCACGGTGATCGACCTGCACAGCTACCCGTTGGTCCCGCTGCCCACCGAAATGGTGGGTCCCGGCGTCCAACGCCCGGATGTGTGCGTGGGTACCGACCCGTTCCACACCCCGGAAACGCTGGCAGTTGCGGCACGGACCGCCGTGACCTCTCACGGGCTGTCCGTGGGGTTGGACCAGCCCTATGTCGGGTGTTTCATCCCCAGCTTCGCCTACGGAATCGACCCGAGGGTACGTGGCGTGATGCTTGAGATCCGCCGCGACGTGTATACGGACGCACTCGGACGCTGGGACGTAACCCGGCCCCACCCGACGGCTCGCGTACTCGCTGACTTGGTCGGCGCAGCGACGCTCGACGCATTCGGGTAGGCCGTGGCCGCCGTTGAGACCGCACGCCCTACGAGCAGGTGAGCACTTCGCTGCTGCGAGTGAAACCGGCGATGGTTGGGGGCCGCGGTGCGTGCTGAGATTCGCTGAGTTCGCCAGCGCGACCACACCATAGCCCGGGCAGTCGAGGTTCCCTGGTCCCGGGCCTGAACACGCTCGCGGGGTTAAACGGCGCTGGCAAGAGCCAAGTACTGGCCGGGGTCCGCGCCGCGCTGTCCGGAGAGGAATGGTCCGACGGGAGGTCTGCCCAGACGAGTCGGACATGGTGTGCGGGGATGTGCTGCCGGTGCCTGTCGGCGGACTCGTAGCGGGCAACGAGCGCTGGCCGATCACCGTGGTGTCGTCAAACAACGATACAGACCTGAATCGGGCCACAACCGAGATTCTCGCCCAGACCGTCGTCAGCAGACTCATCGGCGATCAGATCGCGGCCAAGCGTGCCGTAGCCGTCGCCGCCATTCACCATGAACTCGACCGAGGTGACGGAGTAGGCCTGACCATCCTTTGCGATCGGCGTGCCATCGGCTTTGGTCACCGAAGTGATCCGCGAGCCCACCGGCTGGCTCGGGTCAAAGGCGAACCTGAACCCAGAGATCTGCGGGAAGCGGCCATCAGTCGGATACTTCGAGACACCATTCTCCAAGGCAAGCCAGAGGGATTCGCCGGTGACCGTTGTTGTCGCCACGTTGTTGCCTAATGAGAACACGGCGGTGCCGCCGCCATTGAGAATGACGAAGTCGGTGTTGTACTTGGCCCGCAGCGCGTCGGCGGCGAAATCGCCCATGGGGGTCTCGCCGGATCGTTCCACTGGAGGATTCCCGCCACGCGGGAAGGCGCCGCCGACCGAGCCGACCTTGGCATCCAACCTAGCGCCGAGTTGCTGTTTGTACTGGGCGACCATCCGTTCAACCCTCGGGTTCCCAGGGGTGCTGGAGAGCATCTCCTTGGTGACGAAGTCCACGCTTGACCCGATCACCCGGTTCGACGTGGTGTTCAGACACAGCACAGTGCGCGAATACGACTGGCCCGAGTTGGGGACCTGAACAACCGGTTTGCCGGCGATGATCGATGCGTACTGCAGATGGGAGTCACCGCCGAACACCAGGTCAACTCCCTTGACCAGCGGGATCGAATCCGGCAGTGGACCTGTGGCCCTACCATTCTCGGCCGCGTTCCATCCGCGATGCAGTAGGCCCACCACCAGCTGCGCGCCGTTGGCGCGGGCCTCGGCGATCGCCGCCTGCACTTTCGTATCGTCAATGGTCAGGATGCGACCGCCATCGGTCAGATTGGTCCGCGTGACACGCACCGCAAGGTCCGCCGTGTCAAGGCCGATGAATGCGACCTTGACCCGACCGGAATTCTTCACCACGACGGCAGAGGCATCCTTGGCCTTACCTTCGAGCATGTCCAATGGCCGGAAATCACTGCCCACCCATTCGAATGTCGACAGGTCTATCAGCTTGCGCAGGTGAGTGAGCGGACCGTCGAACTCGTGGTTCCCGAACGCGGAGACGTGCAGGCCCATGAGGTTCAGGGCTCGGATTGTCGGGATCTCTTCGAACTCGCTGGAGATCAGTGGGGATCCGCCGATGTTGTCGCCGGCAGAGCCGACAAAGGTGCTCTTGACCGCCTCTCGGTCCGAAGCGAATGCGGTGGCCAGTGTTGCTGCACCGATGCTCGTGGAGGTCGGCTCAATTGCGCCGTGGAAGTCGCTGATCTCCAGGAACTGCACGTTGCGGAAACCCGGGGTCGCCTTGACCGGCACCTGAACGGGCACGCCGACGCCGTCCGCTGAGAATCCGTAGTCGTTCACCGCCTGCACCATGGGCGTCACCGAGGAGGGACCCTTGACATACGGCATGACCGTTGAGGTGGCCGTCGCCGGTAGGGCCACCGGGCACGAGTCGGGGCCCGCGTGCACGACGTATCGACTGATCGGCGGGGTATGTCAAATGCAAACGCTTGTCAGGAAACACACGGGAGGATTCTCGCTGGTGGCCCGCCAGGAACGAAGCTCGACCGGGCTCCGGGGTCCGGCGCAGCCGATTCGTGCGCTGACTTCCCCACTCGTTGAGCGCACTGCGATGTCCCCCTCGGACGGCAGCGACTGCCACCGTGACGGTCACCACGCGGTGGCAACGGACACAGACTGGCCCTGACAAAAAGCGGCATTGACAGAGCGATCACGGTTCCGTTGGGGCTGGTGCGCGGCCTGGACATCTGGTCAGGAGGAGCAAAGGCAATACCCGCCGCCCACACGTTGGCGTACTTCACACTCTGGTAGGTCTTGGGCCAGTCACTGGCCTTCCACTCCTCGTACGGTTTCGGTGCATAGTCGGCATCGACCTTCATGAACCCACTGGGCGCAAAGACATCGCCCGTGACGTCTGCGTCGGCTTTGTCGAAAGCCTTAAGATCAGCTCCCCGGAACGGCGGCAACAACATGGCGAAATCAAAGTGCTGCTTGCCTGCTTTGAGGTTCGCGATGACCTCCTCGAAGGCCTTCGCGGTCGCCGTCGCATGTCCGGCGGTGCAGACCGACCAGGTGTGGCCACACCGGGCCTAGGCCCGGTGTGGCCCCAAAGTTCAGCTTCGGGCCAGTCGCATTGATGAGGTAGTCATATTCGAGTGTGCCGATCTGACCCTCGCGAGCGGGATCGGTGTAGCGCACGGTGACATGCGGGCGAGGCAAGTCCGCGCTGCCCTCAGCGTGCAACTCCGTCGCCAGTGCCTGGTGGAATTCGATGCCCTTTCGGGCATAGATCGGCCCGAGTGGGAAGGTCACTTGTTTCACGGTCATCTGGCCGACACCAACCCAGACGTTCGACGGAATCCAGTTCCACTTGGAGTTCGGCGCGACGACGACAACGTCATGCGCCTTACCAACCAAACGCCGCAAGTGCAACGCCGCAGCGTGGCTGGCGATGCCGGCCCCCAGAATCACAGTACGAGCCATCTAAGGGCGCGCGACGGTGTGGTTGGAGCGAGCGACATGCGGCCATGGTTCTCTGCGTTCGACGGCGGAACGTGACACATCTTATACCCCCAGGGGTATAGGATGTGTCACGTTGTCATACCCCAAAGCGAATGGACGGAACATGTGCCACCAAACCACCTGCCGCGGTTGCAAGAAGGTCACTTGGGCTGGCTGCGGCCGGCATAAGAACGAGGTCCTGCGCGGCGTCCCCAAGAATCAACGCTGCAGCTGCACACCAGCCGAGAAGGCCGCAGCAAACAAGGGCGGTCTCTTCGCCCGAATGTTCGGTGGCTGAGCCCGGACACCGGAACCTCGGGCCGTGAAAGCGCGGCCGGGCCGTGGCCGACGTCATCTCATGTGGCGTCTGCGAGGCGGCTCACAACGAACACTAGAGCGGATGAGCGGGACCCGACATGCAGTGTGCAGTCGTCTCGCATGGTCCCGCTGTGTCCGTGCCTTCCTGTGGAGGTCCACACGATCTCCATACGAAGGGCATGCCAATTGCACGAGCTCCAGCGACCCTTGATGTGAAGCCAGAGAGGTTCCACTGAAGGGCAGGATGAGCACGATGGCCATAACAGTCAGTTCAGCACTGGGAATCGATCGTGCGAGCACCTCTTCTGACGACGTGGCGGTGGGGCCATGGTCTGCCCTGCGACAGCCGGACGGTAGTGGCAGTCGTCGTGCCTCGCTCGTCGCTGCTGTTGGCGTGCTCGTGCTCGGTATCGCGGTCGCAATCACCGCCATCACGGCCTCGGTCCGCCCGGGTGGCACATTCGGGGAGTGGGCAGTCGCCGTTGGGATCGTCTCTGGGCTGGTGGGTACGTACTTGTGTTTGGTGTTGCTGTTGATGGTCGCCAGGGTGCCGTTTGTGGAGCGCACGGTCGGCCAGGACCGACTGGTTGCCTACCACCGGCGGTTGGCTCCGTGGGCCGTCGGGCTGATCGTGCTGCATGTGGTGGCGCTGGTGATCGGCTATGCCGAGACGAATCAGACGTCGTGGTGGAGCCAACTCGGGGACTTCGTTCTGACCTACCCCTGGATGATGCCCGCCGCCGCCGCATTTGCGGCTTTCATCATCTTGTCCTTGTCATCGATTCGGACGATCCGAAACGTGCTCCGCTACGAAACGTGGTGGGTTGCGCACACGTATTTCTACCTAGCGGTCGCCCTGTCAGTCGGGCACCAACTCGTAGACGGAAGACTCTTCACACAAGCTCCAGCGCTTCGTTTCGCGTGGATCGCCTTGTTCGCTGTCACCGCGATCGCTGTGCTGACCGGCCGTCTGCTGTTGCCGATCTGGGTCAGCTTCCGACACAAGCTTCGCGTTGCCTCGTGCGTAACCGAAACCGACGGCGTCGTGTCCGTGTACTTCACCGGCAGGAACCTGGACGCTTTCAAGGTTCGAGGCGGCCAGTTCTTCGAATGGCGTTTCCTCACCAGGCAATGGTGGTGGCAAGCTCACCCGTACTCGCTGTCAGCAAGCCCAGACGGCAAGATGCTCCGGATCACCGTGAAGAATCTCGGGGACCAGTCGGCATCGATTCCGATGCTTGCCCCGGGGACCCGAGTCGCGGTGGAAGGCCCCTACGGCGTGTTCACCACCCGGCCTGACCAGCAGTCGCATGTGACGTGTTTCGCCGCCGGATGCGGCATCGCACCGATCCGGGGCCTACTGGACGAGTTCCCCGCCGATACACAGGTGACATTGCTGTACCGGGTCTCCGGCGTCGTCACTGACGAGGTGCTGCTGCGCGATGAACTGGAAGTCGTATTCAGTACTCGACCCGCATGGAAACTGATCTACCTGCCGGGTTCTCGCCGGGACTATCAGTTCACGGCCGAGGCCCTGTCGCGGATGGTTCCGCACCTGGCCGACTCCGATGTCTATGTCTGTGGCGCCGACGAACTGGGCGAACACATCGAGACAGCGTGCAGGCAAGCCGGTACACCCAAGCACCGCATCCACCGAGAGTTGTTCGTGTTCTAAGGAGAGCATCATGCTTCGCGCCATTGCCGTCACTGCAAGCACGATCGTCGGCCTCACCGGCGTTGTCACTTACGCTCCGGCCGCCAGCCAACTAGGCGTCGCCGCTACCTCCGGTTCAGGTTGGGCAAACTCGGAATCTGTCAGCGCGGTTCCGGCGCCGACGCTGCCGGGTGCGACTGCGACCAGTGCGCCACCGGCGTCTGGATACCCCCTGACCGTCACCGGATCGCCGGTGTCCACCCAGTTCGGCGACATCCAAATCGCAATCAAAGTCAGCGAGACCCACGAGATCCTTGACATCGTCGCGGTCGCTTCCCCAGACGGGGACAGGACGTCAGCAGCGATCTCGGCCCGGGCAATCCCGGCCCTTGAACAAGAAGCACTCACCGCACAATCAGCCGACGTGTCGACCGTGTCAGGTGCCTCCTACACATCAGAGGCGTTCGCCGAATCACTGCAGTCTGCCATCTCCAAGGCGCAGCGGTCATGACCTGGGAACGGCGCACCCACTGGGAAGAAGTCTGGGGCACGGTCGTCACCTTCGAAGTGCGAGATCGTCACATCGAAGAGGAGTCGCTGCACAGCGCAACGAGCGAGGCGGTCGGTTTCCTTCACCATGTCGACGACGTGTTCTCGACCTACAAACCGACCTCCATCATCTCCCTGGTCCGCGCGGGTGTGCTGACAGAAACCGAGGCCCGGTCGCCGGACTACGTCGAGGTCGTCAAAGCTTGCCGAGACATGAAAGCGCTCACAGGCGGCAGGTTCGACCCATGGGCAGTTCCGGATGGGGTGGACTTCTCAGGATTCGTGAAAGGCTGGGCGGCCCAGGCGGTAGCGGCCATCTTCAAACAGCACGGGTTCGCCAACACGTCCATCAACGCCGCAGGTGACGTGTGGTGCGCCGGATTCCAGGCCCCAGAACACCCCTGGACGGTCGGGATCCAGCACCCATTCGACAACAACTCGATCATGAAGACCGTCCACGCATCTGATCAGGCTGTGTGCACCTCCGGTACGTACCGCAAGGGTTTCCACATCATCGACCCACGAACCCAAGGGCCCGCAACAAGTTCGATCGTGTCAGCCACAGTGCTAGGCCCAGCCGGAGGCACCGCCGATGCGCTCGCCTCAGCACTCGTGGTGAACGGCGTCGACGGACGAAGCTGGTTCGCGGGCCTTCCAGGATGGTCAGCGGTCATCGTCACCGACACCCACGAAGTCTTCACCTGGTAGGCGTGGTCTATGGAACCGTGAGCCATCGCAGGTGCTCGCGTGGACCGAGTAGTTCCAGTCGGCGCCACAGGATGCTGCCAGGGACGGCCTGGCTCGCGTGACAGTGAACCGCCTGCAACTGTCGAAGGCGATCAACTGTGACGATCAGGTCAATGTCGATCGGAGCATGTCCAATCATCGATGTTGACCCGAACTCCACCCCCAGCGATGCGCTCACGACCGATGGCAGCGTCCACCCGAGCACGCCGATCGTTCGCTGTTGTGCCGCGGCCACCGCCACTTCGGTTGCCCGCTGATGATCTGGGTGGCCGGTGACTCCGCTTGAGTCAAACGCCACAATCCCGTCGGGCTTCACTATGTCTGCGAAACGCCCGACCTCGGCGACCAGCACGTCCAGGCCGACATCCTCAAGGTGCCCGTCGGGATAGTCCCCGAGCCACGTGGAGGTGACCCCGAGGGCGTCCGCAGCGGCAACGAACTCTTGGCTGCGGATTGCCGAGAGGTCGCCGGCCCCCAAGGTCGATGCTTCCCCGCGGGTGAAGCACAGGACGCAGACTCGTGCTCCGCTGTCGATGAACGCAGACAGCACAGCACCGAGCCCAAAGGACTCATCGTCCGGGTGGGCCACCACTGCCAGGACCGACTTCCACTCAGGCAGGCCGCTATCGAGCATCGGACTCCTTCCAGACCGGGTGCAGTGGCACTAGCAAGCCGAGTCGGGTGTTCACACTCGCGATCAGGTGCCGCCCATCATGGTGGCCCCGCCCATGGCTTGCCACGAACCCATTCCACCGGCCAGGTCGTAGACCTGGGTGAACCCTGCTGCACTCATCTGAGCCAGGGCTTGACCGGAACGGTTCCCGCTGCGGCAGTACAACGCGTAGGGCACGTTCTTGTCCAGAGCGGCGATCTGGGATGAGAAGTTCGGATTCTCGAAGTCGATGTTCGTGGCTTGCGGCAGGTGGCCGGCGTTGAACTCGGCCGGGGTGCGTACGTCGAGCAGCACGGTTCCCGGCGCTTTGATTGCCGATGAGAACTCATTAGCTGACATGTGCTGTCCGCTGGACTGGTTGACGGCACCCATCGCCGGCGTGTTCGAAGTAGCGGTGGTGGACGAGCAAGCCGCTACGCCAACGATCGCCGACGCGGCTAGCGCGACCACGGCAATCCGGCGCGGCCACGCCTTGGAAGCAGGTGCACTCATGGAGACTCCTCGGGTAACGCTAGTGCGGACCGCGGTGACGCCGGGTCCGGGACTTGCCTACAGAACAATACCCCCAGGGGTATTGTTCCCGTGCGAGGTACAGATCTTCTTGGGGGTGTGGCTATCTCGCCAGCAGCAGGGCGATTGTGAAGGTGGTGCCGTGGACGCCGTCGGAGTCGGCGGTGAGGGTGAGTGTGTCGCCGGAACGGCAGTACTTGGCCGCGTTCGTCAGCACATTGCCGACGGCTTGCCCGAGCCGAACCGGGTCGGCCAGGTCGGCCAGATCGTTGACGATTCGGCCCATCCGCATCGACTGTTCATGCAGTCGCGCCATGACCTCCTGGTCCGGTTGCATGAGCCCGTCTCGCAACTCCTCCAGTTCGGCCTGCAGCACCGTCAGCGGGGTTCTCAGTTCGTGAGCGATGTCGGCTGCGAGGTTCCGCCGCGCGGTCTCGGTCCGGGCGACCTGATCCGCCGTGTGATCGAACGCGAGTCCCAGTTCGCCGATCTCACCCGGCCCGCTCACGCCCGATCGGGCCGTTCGATCACCGGTGGAGAAAGCCCGGGCGGCGCTGGTCAGACGCACCAGGGGCGCGCTGATCCGGCGGGACACGAACCACCCGACGATCACTGCGCCGATCACCGCGACGACGGTCGCGACGATGATCCACGTCCACGCCACGCCCCGACCGGTGGAGGTTTGGGACCCGAATCCCAACCGAACCTGACCAACAGTGGTGCCGTCGACCACCACCGGGGAGCTGACCGAGTTCAGCCCACCGCCCGCGCCGGGTCCCATGCCCATCCCGGCCTGTCCACCACCGGTTGCAGCGACCACGTCCCCGGCCGCATCGCTGACCTGCATCCGCGCCCCCGCCGAGGTCGCGATGACGGTGGCGGCGTTCAGCATCGATCACCAGTCGTCCCCCACCCAGGGACTCGGTCGCTGAAGAGGTTGCGCCGCCTTGACGCTTGAGCACATTGTCGATACGCAGCAGCAGTTCAGGCGGGCTCGCGATCAGGTAATTCAGCGCCTCGGCCCCCGTCCCCGTGGTCAGTACGCTGTGCCCGGCTCGTTCCAAGTACTTGCGCAGCAACTCGCGAATGTCCCGCTCATCTTCTACCACCAACACCGACGCCACACAGCCATCTTGACCGGCATCGTCCGCAGGCACTAGCCCGCAGGTCGATCTTGGCCCAGAACTCCACAGGACCTCCACATCGGCCACACCGGGACTCCACCGCCGAGCGCGACGCTGTGGTTGTAACGCCAACACGGCGGAACCTGAAGCAACTGGAGGAGTCATCAACAGAAGCACCAAAATCGCGATCGGCGTCAGCGGCGGACTATTGGCCGTTGCGGCAACGGCGGTTCCAGCGGTTGCTGCTGGCAATCCTGTCAGTGGGTCGACTGCTTACCGTGACGCGGCCCGCGTCGCGGTTGGAGTTGGAGTGGGCGGATCAGGGATCAACCTCACCCGGATCGCTTCCGGGACCCTGACTGACGCACAGCGGGCCAAGGTGGCCGGAATGGCCGAAGACAAGAAGCTGGCCCGAGGATCAGCGAACGCGGCGGCCGCACTCAAGGTCAGTGTCGCTGTCGAGAGGATCGATATCGCTGACCTGCAGACGGCCGGCGTCGGAGTCACCGCACCCGACGTGAAGCTCGCGTATTCCCGCTTGATTGCCGGCTCACGTCAGCACCTTGTTGCGTTCCGGCGCTGATCGGCCACCACCGCGGGGCTGTGGATGGAACCAATTCCCATCTGCGGCCCCGGAGTCGTTGACCAGTGAGACGAACCAGTGGCAGCCATGATCGAACGCCTGATTGAGGCAAACTCGGTCGGAACGGCCGGCAGTCTTCACGGCGAGCGCCAGGCTGCTGGCTCGATTACCTGCTCTGGACCTTTCGGAGCCCGGTACATCACCAACTGCTGTTTCCACAGGGAGACCGGCATGGTGCTTGTGCCGCGCAGTTTTCCGATGACCATGAAGGTGCGGCGGAGCATGGTTGCCGCACCGAATGCCAACAACGCGGCTGCCGGAAGCTCTATGAGCACCGCGCTTGCCACGGCTACCCACTGGTCAGACGTTCCCCACGACAGGCACACGTCGAACCAGGCATCGACGGTCAGCAGCGTGACGCATACCGACAACGCTGAGATGGCCAGGTGGCGACGGTGCCAAACCAACCATCCGGTCACCCCCAGCATCACGGCAAGCATGACATCGAAACCAACCCACGCGGTACGCCAGGCACCCCCGGAAGCGCTGACCTGCAGGGTCGCCGACAGGTAAGCGATCCACGGGAACAGCACCAACACTCCCCCTCCCGTGACCGCCAGAACCACGATCCTGCGCCGAGGCCTTTGGTTGCCTGGGGCGGGGCGTTCGATGAGCTGATCAAGCATCCGCGCCACCTCGGCCCGTTCTTGTGGAGACCACCCCTCCACAGTAGCCCGGTTCGGTGGTTCAGTACCTGAGCTCTTCACCACGGCCTCCTTTGCCACTTCCGCAGTTCTTCGAGAATCACACACGTCATCAGGTGCGGCCTCCCTGGGATCCTCAATTCGCAATTCACCCCAGGGCCTGGTCGACGCGATGGTGGCCTAGATGTCCGAGCGCCTCGACGCCAACACGACTTTGACTGCAGAGCAGAAGGCTCAACGGCTTGAGTTCATGAAGAACAGGATTGACCAGATGGTCACGACCCCGCATACGCCCGGATCGGGCACGGGTATGGGTTCGGGCTCACGGATGGGACCGGGCACAGGGGCGGGGATGATGGCGCGACGCTGACCAGCTTCGCCAAGCGAACCCTGCCAGGCGCCACTTGCTGGCATCGCCGACGGGACCTGCGGGTTACGAAACGGTGGGTGTGAGTAGCTCGCGGATCTGGGCGGGGGTGGGGACGCGTCCGGACACGAGGACTTTGTCGTCGACGACCAACGCCGGTGTGGACATCACTCCGTAACCGGCGATAGTGGGGTAGTCCTGCACCTTCTCGATGGTGGCCTGCAGCCCCAGGGAAGCGACGGCATCGCGAGTGTTGTGTTCGAGCTTGGTGCAGTTGGAACATCCGGAGCCGAGAATCTTGATGATCATTTACTCTCCTACGGGGTGATGGGTTAGGCGGCGAGCACGATGTTGAACAGGTAGCCGACCGCGACGATCCCGGTGCCGACGACTGCGATGAACGTGGCAATCAACTGTGGTTTCAGGACGCGTCGAAGCAGGATCATCTCCGGCAGGGACAGGCCCACCACGCTCATCATGAAGGCCAGCAGCGTTCCCATCGGCAGGCCCGCCCCGTGCAACGACTGGACCAGGGGCATGACCCCGGCGGCATTGGAGTACAGCGGAATCCCGATCAGCACTGCCACAATCACCCCCAGTGGGTTATCCGCGTTGGCGTAGGTGGTGAAGAAGTCCTGCGGAATCCAGCCGTGGATGATGGCCCCGAGTCCGATCCCGACGAGCAGATACGGCCAGATCTTGCGCAAGATTGAGATGACTTCCTCGCGTCCCAGCTGGACTCGTTCGGCCAGTGTCAGTCCGGCGGTGGAGTCGATGACCTGTCCGCCGAGGCGGGTCTCGAAAACAAACGGTTCCACCCACTTCTCGACTCCCAGCCGGCCCAGGACCAAGCCCGCGACGATCGCGATCGTCAGCCCGGCGATCACGTAAATCACTGTGGGACCCAGGCCGAACATGCCGAACAGCAGGCCGATGGCGATCTCGTTGACCATCGGACTGGCGATCAGGAAGCTCATCGTCACCCCGATCGGAACACCGGCTGCGACGAATCCGATGAACGCCGGGACCGCGCTGCACGAGCAGAACGGGGTGACGACCCCCAGACCAGCGGCGAACACGTTGCCCACCCCTTCGTGTCGGCCGCCGAGCAGAGCCCGGGTGCGTTCAATCGACATGAACGACCTCAGCACGGTCACCGCGAAGATGATGGCCACCAGCAGCAACACGATCTTGACTAGGTCGTAGCAGAAGAAGTGCAGGGCTGAGCCGACTGTGCTGTCCGGAGCCAATCCGGCAACGGTGTAGATCAGCCAGTCCCAAAACGGCTCGTTCACCTGGTAGAGCGCGACCCACACCAGTCCTGACGCCGCCAGGCCGCCCCACAGCCGAATGCGACTGTGGGAAGCCAGCGTCGGAACGCTAGTCACGACCGCTCCCCTGCCGCGATGTCGGATCTCCTGGCAAGGCAGCTCGCAATCGCTGCTGCGCATCCGGTGCTATCGCGTAATCGATCCACCGGCCCCGCCGACTCGTCGTGACCAATCCAGCCTCACGCAACACCTTGAGGTGGTAGCTCAGCAGGTTCGTGGCAATCGGAATCTGCTCCTGCAACTTGCACACACACAACGGCTCAGCAGTCAGTCGTTGCAACACCGCCCACCGGATCGGATCGGCGACCGCCTGCAGCAACGACACAGCAGCTTCCATCCCGACCGGCGCCAATCCGTTCGGCGGCCCCGTCGCCATTTCAACCTCAATTGAACTAATCACAATTGAAGTGTACGCCTCGAAACATGGTGAGGAGTAGTGGTAGTTGCGCCCGATTACCAACTCGCAGCTACCGCGGCACACTTCGCGTCGCCGCTCGCCCCGGTCACCAGGGTGATGCCCATGGAATCCAATATCCGCTGCATGCCCTGGCCCATATGGTCGACGACGACCTCTTCCACCTACTGGTCGAGCAGGAACCTGACCACCTGGGCGTGGTGAGCCCCTGAGGTGCCCGCGTCGTGCAGCGTGTCCCACCCGACGTCGTGTACCTGCCAGGCTGTGACGGTTGACGGTTACCGGGATGAGGCTGCTTTAGCGGTGGGGGCCATTCGCACTGTAGTCACCGCCACGCCGACCCACAGGACCGCGAGCACGATCGTTGCGGCAGAACCAAGGAGTTGGATCACCATGATTGTGGTGGCACTGCCGACCGCAGCGATGGACAGGGCCATTGCCGCGACTGGGAAAACGAACCCCCACCAGGCCGGGTGGGCATGCACGTCGTGCGCAGTCATCGCTTTGCCCGGCGACGGGTGAGGCACATACACCAGGGAGCAATACCCCTAGGGGTATTGCTCCCTGGTGTTGCTACTTCTGGTTGTCGGCGACCCAGGTGCGGATGGCGGGAACATCGGCACCGGTGGATTCGGCAAGCTTCTGCAGGGTGGTCGATGCTGGTGTGTCCGCCGGGATCGAGAACGCCTGGTACAGCGCATCCTTAGACACCGGGTAGCCGTCGAGGACCTGTTGCAGGGTCATCCAGCCTTTTATGTCGGCGACGTCGCCACTGGTCGGCGCGACCTTGTTGGCACTGTCGGTTCCGGTTCCTTTGCCGGCCGCCGGGTTGTTCGCGGCGTCGGTGCCCGCCGCCGGATTCTTGGCGGCATCGGCGCCAGTGCCGGCAGCGTTGGCGGCCGGAACGGACGCGGAGCCTGCCTTGGCCACCTGGGCATCGCGGCCGGTGGTGGCGTACCAGGGTGTGGCACCGGCCGCGATCAGCAGCCCACCGGAGACGACCAGGATGACCAGGGCGTAGGCCCACGCCGGCAGTCGGCGGCTGCGCAGCCGGGGCTCGGTCGGTGTCGGGTGGGCGCTGCGAGGAATCCGCAGCATCGGTTGGGTACTGGGCTGCGTGCTCATCGCACTGCTCCTTCGGGGGTCTGCGCGGCGGCGGTCGGGGTGTGCGTGCGGGGCCGCACGGCGGGCATCGGCAAGGCGACGGTGACCGACAGCGCGTCTTTACTCGGACAGGCGGCCACGCACTCCAGGCAGCCGTTGCACGCTGCGTCGGTGACCCGGGTGCGTTGGTTGATCGGGATGCGCATCGGGCAGGCCTTGTTGCAGATATCGCAACCCAGGCAGGCATCGGCATTGCGCTCGACAGCGACCGGACTAGCCTTGCCCACCAGGCCGATCACGGCCCCGAGGGGGCAGGCGTACCGACAGAACGGCCGTTCGATGAACAGGGCCATCACCAGCATCACGACCAGAATGACGAACCCGGTCGTCAGTTCGAACTCCACAATGCCCAGCAGCGCGCTCCACGGGTCGTACGCGCGGATCACCATGACACCGGTGATGGCGGCCCCACCGACGGCCCACACCAGCACCACGTACTTGCCGTAGCGGGCGATGTGGTCCACCTTGGCCAGGAACGTTCCGTCGGCACCGATCCGACGTCGTGCTTTGCGCAGCGGCGGGATTCGGTTCGCGACCGCCGTCCCGATGGCGTTCATCGCTTCCTGGATCGTCCCCAGCGGACACAACCACCCGCAGAACGCACCGCGGGCGGCCAGCGCGAGCACCACGACAATGCCGGCCAGGGCCAGGTTTGAGGTGTGCACGTGGGACACGGTGTGACCGGTGGTGATCCAGGTGAACATGGTTTCGAACCCGCCGAATGGGCAGAACGACTCAGCCGACGTTGCCCCCGGCTGACCCACCGCCTTGGCCCACACGAAGTACCCGATGGTCACCACAACCACTGCTTGCAGCGTGTGCCTCGACCACCGGATTGCCTGACTCGAACGGCGGCCGCGCCGCGGCACCATCTGAGCCGGCGTCCTCGGCTCAACGGGCGCTTTCTGCTGGACGGACATCTGCTGCCTCCTGTCGTGAAGCGACCGTCTACCCGACCGCCTTCACTCAGGTGTAGCACCACGTTCGTGGGTGGTGAAGAGCCACAAACCGATCCGCGACAAACTCCACACCATCTCCACATCGCGATCGAACGGCCACCACAACTGGCCGAATTCCTACCCAAATCCGCACCCTGAACCGTCCCGGTATTGATGCCGCTTCCTTGTGAGAGAGGAAGGTTGCATCATGCCCAAGCAGTATCCGTGCAGATATGCTCTGCTAAGGGGTTGAGACGTGCCTGGCCTTTGGTGCTGGCCCGCAAGATCAGCAAGATCAGTAGGCCACGTTGAACTGCGAACCAACGTGTGCGCGCACCTCAAGTTCGTCAACGGCGGCGACCGCGAAGTCGGCGAAGCTGATGCGTCCGGTGGTTGTTGTCCCGGTGATCCGGACTTCACCACCTGATCGGTAGGTGCCTGTTCGCAGACCATCCTCGAGTTGGCCGGCGGGACTCAAGAACGTCCAGGGCGTCACGGACGTCCGGATCTGTCCGTACGCCTCAAACACGGGTTCTGCAGCTTCCTTGAGCATGAGGCGCACGCGCTCATCGTTGCCAGGCTGTTCGCGCTGAACATCGCTGTCACTGGCGTCGATAGCCACCCATCGCGCACTCGGCAACGAGTCGGCCTCGGTGGGGTGTCGAGATACGGCGGTCACGTCATGCCCACGTGAGACGCCCTCGCTCACCACGCAGGCGCCCAGGTTGCCCGTCGCGCCGATCACCAAAATCTTCATGCCTATCCCTCGAGGAGGTAGTCGTTCATGAACGTGTCGATTCCGGTGGGGTTCGAGCCGGGCCGTCGCTCGTCGGTCGGCGCCGCACCTTCGGCCGACGAGCGACAGGTGGCTACTCGCTGACGACGGCGAGGAACTCGACGGACATGGTCGCCATGTCAATCATGGACATGAGCGCGCCGGCGACCTCCATACCGTGGTCACCGGGAGGCGCCGTCGCGGCGTCCATGTCGACGTAGCGCAGCACGAGAACCCAGCCACCGTCCGCGGTGCGGGTGCCCTCGCGCCGCTCGAGACCGGGCAGGACCGGCGCGATCTCGCGCTGGAAACGCTCGTTGATGGCGACGATGTCCGCCTCAGCGACGTCGCGGTTGGTCCGGAAGCGGACGATCTGCAATGCAGCCATGGTTACTCCTTGGTTAGGTCCTTCAGATTCGAAGGAGTCAATCACACTTCCCTTCAGATTGCAAGGATCGTGTATGGTTTCGTCATGGCATCGGATCCGCGTTGGCTCGACGAGAGCGAGATGGCCGCGTGGCATTCGCTGGTCGTGGCAGGGATGCACATGTTCGCTGCGCTGGATCGCGACCTGCGCGATGCCTTCGACGTCACCCTGCTGGACCACGGCATCCTGCTCATGCTCCGCAACACCCCCGAAGGGCTGACCATGGGGCACTTGGCCGGCCAGTTCGGCACCGAGGCCAGCGTCATCACCTACCGGATCGGGCGCCTGGAGAAGAAGGGCCTCGTCACCCGCCAACGCCGAAACGACGACCGCCGACTCGTCCACGCCGTCATCACCCGATCCGGCGAGCGGCTGTGCGACCGAATGGGCCCGGTCCACGTGGCGTCCGTGCGCGCACACTTCCTCGACCACGTGCCACGCAAGGACTTGCGGGCGATCGGGGACGCGTTCGACCACCTCTACGCCGCACAGCACCCCGACCCTGCCCCGTAACGGAGTTCAACCATGCTCAGACCAGGTCGACACAAACCGCGCTGATACCAACCGAGAAACAGTCGGTCAGGTCTTCGGGCAGGCCGCGTCGGCGTTACCTGCAGCCGTGATCACGCCCCTTTGGCACATCTCTTGGCACATTTGTGCCGGTTGTTACGGATTTGTTCCTCGCAACTATGCACAGCTGTTCACAACTTTCACGAGCGAAATGACCATGAAAAGCCCGGAAACCCTTGTGCCACAAGGTTTTCGCAAGTGGGGCAGGTCGGACTTGAACCGACGACCTGACCGATTATGAGTCGGCTGCTCTACCAACTGAGCTACTGCCCCGCGCGATTACCGCGCTGCGGCGATGCTACCTCACCTGGCGAGACCCCTTCAGCGCCTGGAACAGCGCGTGGACCTCGTGCAGCAGGTTCTCCTCGGTCGGACGCATCCCGGCCGCGCAGGACATCAGCTCACTGACGCGATCGTGCAACCGAACCTCGGACGGGTCATCCCAGTCGATCAGCCGCACCGGGATCGCCGCCAACGGCCGCTCGGAGAACTCCGCCACTCCCCCCTTCATCAGTCCGCGCACCCGGATCCAGTCGCTGACCTGCGGCAGAGTCAGGAAAGCGACCAGGTACTCCAACGACTCACGGGTGTCGGTCTTGGGTGCGAAAGCGGTCACGTCCTGGGTGGTGACCGCTCCGGCGGGCGCCAAAGCGAACCGGACGTACGGCCGCGAAGTCAGCCGTTCCTTGCAGGGCACCACTGCCTTACGCACGCCATTATTGAAGAAGGCCTGTGACCGTGGGAAGGCCCACTCCCACCAAGGCAGGTCCCGCCCGTAGGCGTAGCGAGCGTCCAACTGCTCACGGAACTGGCCCAACCGACGATGGAACACCGGGTAGTCGCGCACGACTTGTGCCTCGGTCAGGCCGATCGGAATCCGAAGGTAGGACCGCGTGACGTCCGCCCACCCTCGCTTCAGGTCCGCGGCCTTGACCACCGATAGGGTCGCCGCCCGCTCGGTCGGGCCGAGCTCGGCCAACTCCTGCACCGACAGCCGAAACGCCCTGTCCAGGCCCGACACCATCCCGTTGGCGATGTCGACCAAATCACCGAGCCGCGCGGGAGTCCGGCTGCCGCCGGTGGCACACCAACTCTCAAAATCGTCCACGTCAGCTTGCTGCTCCGTGGTAGCCAGGGTCCAGTGGGCTGAGCCACGAAAACCTGGGATCACGTCGACCTGGAAAAGTTGCGGATCGTCCAACTGTAGGTCTTGCTCGGGAACCCGGCGCGGACCGAGGTAGCGGGCGAACCTGATACCGCCGGACGCCTGCGCCGACAAAAGTTGCTGCGACGGCAGTTGCTGCGACGGCAGTTGCTGCGACGGCAAATCACCGGCCGCGCCCTTCACAAACCGGAAGATCACGATTGCGCTGGCCACGTCCGGAAACACGGCCGCCTCACCGAACGACACCACATCGGTCACCGTCCCGCGTTCCAGCAACCACTGCCGAAGTAGCTGCGAATGCTGAGTGTGCATCCAGAAGCTGGGAGTGATGAAGACGAGCTCGCCGCCACCGCGCAACTGCTCAACCGCCGACGCGATGAACACCGTCAAGTAGTCGCTCAGCGAGTTGAACAAGGTCCCCCACAACCGATGACGCTGCACCTCCGAGCGCGAGGCTTCCGAGAGGTCTCGCCACCGAATGTAGGGAGGGTTTCCGATGACGGCTGCAAACTGACCGCCGCCGGTTGCCGCCACAAAGGATTCGTTGCGCACCGCGTGAGGGCTGACATCAACGAGCTTCGGATCGATCTCGAACGCGGTAACATTTCGGTAGCCCGACGCCGCCAGCCGGTCCAGGAACACCCCCGCTCCGGCGCAGGGCTCCAGAATCGGTTCGTCCGACCCAGCTTTCAGCAGCCCGATCATCAGCTCCGCTACCGCTGCGGGAGTGAAGTACTGCCCGTGAGGGTTCTTGCTCCGGACTGCCACTGGGCAAGTGTCCCCGATGGCACACCGGTTCCACACGCACGCCAGTCCTTGCCTGCCACGCACTCATACATCGCGTCACATGGCCAGGCATCCCGATGACCGTTCCATGCCACTCCTCGGGGTTATGAACTGTTCAGCGGTATCCCGTGGTCGGACTACTCCGCACAGGTTAAGTGTCAAACAAAGCCTGGGCAGCCCCGTTAGGCGTCGATGAGGAAACGTCGCGCGACCTGAGTTTCCGATCCCAGTCCGCTGGTAATCCGAAACGTGTACGATTCTCGTTTGCCCAGACCGGTGAGACGGCGCTCAAGATTTCTAACGTGGTCCACGATCATGCCGATCGGCGCCTCCCGCCCAATGCCCTGCATTCCGTCCTCATTGAGCTCATCGGGTTCGCCCGGACCAATCGAAATGACATCAAGGTGGGCTGACTCGTCCCAGTAAACCGCGACGGTCGCAGGGGGGGTGGGAACCTCACGCATGATCCGCGCCATAACGGCCGCGACCGGGTCGGACTCAAGACACAACACGATGGTGGATCCCGCAACATGCCCATTCTTCTCAAAATCATCATCGTGCCGTGCAACGAACTTCGCCAGCACCCTCGCGCCATTCAAGCGGCGCCTGTCCTCACCCATCACGCCACCTCCCGAGGTTCTCTTCCCACTCGTCCATCATGACATCGATCGCCTGGTCATACCCACTACTAACAACGGGCCACGGATCGTCAGCGGGTATGGGCTGGATGGTCCGGTGATCGTACACATCTTCACCCGTCGATTTGACGAACTGGTGCCGGTGGATCGTGCCGACCGTGCAGCAGTCGATACGCGCAACATCATGTCGTTTACCATCTTCATCAACGTGAACTTGATGGACTGAGAAATCAACTATGAAGTGTTTGTACCGCCTCATCCTGACCACCAACTCGTTGGTGCCGTCGCCAAGACTGATCGGGTAGGTCTTCTCGCTGCATACCTCCGCCGGGGGCGGACGGTACGGCTTGGGATCCGGTGGTCTAATCCCCAGGTCGGGCAAAGGCCTATTCCTTCGACCTTTTGCCTTCGTTATCGGCCGATACTAACTGCTGGTCGATGCACCCGCCGGTTTCGGGGCAACGCAACGAACTGGCCGCGATGCTTACGATCCCAGCCTCGCGGTCTTCTCCGCCGCAGTGTCTGGCGATCGTTCAGAACGAGGTCATCTACTGACGCTGCGACCAATCACGACACTGGCAATTCATGCTGGTCCGCTTCCGGTGGCCACCGACAGTCCCAACGTGATCGCGGGACGGTATGAGAGTTCACGAAACAGGGAGTTCTGAACCAGCAAACAGGTGCTCCCCGAACTGGACTCGAACCAGTAACCTGCCGATTAACAGTCGGCTGCTCTGCCAATTGAGCTATCGGGGATTGACGCTGGTACAGGGTACACGGTGCGATCCCAGAACACGAAGGCCCGACGGCTGATGAGCGCGCCGCGTCGAAGCGGCACCAGCCGGGACCCGGCGCGGCGCGTCTCAGATCCCGGCCGACTCGCGCAGATACCGCAGCTCCCGCTGCGCGATGGCCAGCAACTGCGGGTCGCTTTGGTCCAAGCCACGGTCGAAGACGATGAACCACGCTATGTCCTGGGTCGCTTGCATCCGGCGGGCAACCAGGCGCACCCCACGGTCGCCGACCAGCGGCACCTGCCGCTGCAGCACGATGGATGCGTTGATCCGCTCCCAGGCGATCTGCGGGACAGCCCCCGGAGAGTCCAAGGTGATCCGCACGAAACCTGTCTGCTCGGCTCCCACCACAATCGGGGCCGATGACTCACTGGCGCCGTCAATCGACGCGGCCGCATCATCCTCGCGAACGGTAAGCGACTCGACCGGGTTGTGCGCCGCTGCTGCCGGTCCGGTGTCCCCGTCGGCGTCCGGATCGATCAGGAAGAACACCTCCAGGATCGGGTCGTCCCAGATCGCCTTGAGCACGTACTCCCACCTCAGCCGCGGCAGATAGCCCGGCGCGTAAAGCGCCCGATCACTAACCGCGACCACAGTCGGTTGCCCGTCCAGCTTCGGTGGACCCTCGGCCCAGGCCAGCAGTCGCTCCCGCCTCCCGAGCAGTTTGCGCACCTGCGCTGTCTTCGGCTGCTTAGCGTCCCGGCTCATCAGTTCCCAACCCTCCTAACGCCTGTTCCCGCAACTGCCGGCGAACCTGCTCAAGTCCCAACAGATCGGCGAACATTCGGTTGTACGCCTCCGGTTCATCGGTTGGGCTGGTTCGCTGCAGCCGATGCTTGAGCTCGACAGTGCGCCTGGTGGCATCCATCTCCAGCAACCGGGCGAGCACCGCCAAACCGTAGACGCGCCGGTCCTCGTCGCTGGCGTCATTGGTGTGCAATGGATCGACGACCAACTCCCGTACGTAGGCCCGAACCTGATCATCAGGACAGTGCAGCAGCACAGCCTCGATCCAGTCGTGGCCGTTGCTCACCGACCCGGGAAGCCCGGCCCCGGCGATCGCCCCATGCACTGCGACATGCAGCGGGACGGTGTAGGCGTTCGGCTCGACGGTGGCATACCAGGCGTCGACATGAAGCGGAATCTGCAGGGCGCATTTGATGGCCTCACGCTCGACCGATGCGGCGGTGCTACGCGGATCCGGGCGCTCCCAAGTGGGGGTGGCGACCGAACTGACCGGCTCCTGCTGCTGGTTCGCTGCCCGCCCCGAACGGTGCTGCGCGGGCGCCTTGGCGTCTGCGCGCGACAGTCGTCGCACCTCATCGGTGACCACCGACTGCTCGATCCCGATCCAGCCGGCCACCAGGCGTGCGTACTCCGGCCGCAGCGCCTGGTCCTTGATCCTGGCCAGCAGCGGGGCGCTCGCCCGCAGGGCCGCGACTCTGCCCTCAGCCGTGTCCAGATCGTGGTCGGCAATGGCGGATCTGATGGCGAACTGGAACAGCGGGACCCGCCTGGCCACCAGCTCGCGCACTGCCTCCGGTCCGTGCTGCTGACGCAGCTCGCATGGGTCGAGGCCGTGCGGTTCGATCGCGACGTAGGTCTGGGCGACGAAGCGCTGGTCGTCCTCGAAGGCCCGCAGTGCCGCCTTGCGCCCAGCAGCGTCACCGTCGAACGTGAAGATCACTTCACCGCGGAACTCATCCTGGTCCATCAGCAGCCGGCGCAGGATCTTGATGTGTTCGTGCCCGAAAGCGGTGCCGCAGGTCGCCACCGCGGTTGGCACCCCTGACAGGTGCGCCGCCATCACGTCGGTGTACCCCTCGACAATGACCGCGCGCTGCTGTTTGGAGATCTCCCGCCGGGCCAGGTCAACGCCGTACAGCACCTGGGACTTCTTGTACAGCGGTGTCTCCGGAGTGTTCAGGTACTTGGGTCCCTGGTCGGATTCCAGCAGCTTGCGGGCCCCGAACCCGATCACATCGCCGGACAGATCCCGGATCGGCCACACCAGCCGACCGCGGAAGCGGTCGTACGCGCCGCGTTGACCGGCCACCGCCAAACCGGCGGTGATCATCTCGGGGTCGGTGAAACCCTTCGACCGCAGGTGCTTGGTCAGTGCGTCCCAGCCCTCGGGGGCGAACCCGACGCCAAAGTGCGCCGCGGCATCGGCATCGAAGTCGCGAGCCGACAGGAACTCCCGACCGACTCCGGCGCCCGGGGAACCGAGCATCTCTTCGTAGAACCGCGCGGCCTCCCGATGCGCGTCGACCAACCGGACACGCTGACCGCGTTGCCGATCGGGGGCAGCACCGCCCTCTTCGTAGCGCAGCACGATCCCGACTCGTCCGGCCAGCTTCTCGACCGCCTCGGCGAAGTCCAACTGGTCATACTTGCGCACGAAGTCGATGACATCGCCGCCGGCCTGACACCCGAAGCAGTGGAAGAACCCCTTGGCGGGCGTGACATGGAACGACGGCGACCGCTCCTCGTGGAACGGGCACAACCCCTTCAGCGACCCCCCACCGGCCGGACGCAGGGTCACGACCTCCCGGTCCGGCAGCCCGCAGAGGGCGGCGGCGGCGCCGGCCAGCGGCAGACCTCAGGCGCCGCGCGAGGCGAGCAGCCCGGCGCCGACATCCGCGGCCAGCTCGAGCAGCTCCGTGACCGGGCTGTCGGCCGCATGGCGCAGCTCCACGG
>JBAXOQ010000017.1:0-26819 GCA_037133175.1 Actinomycetes bacterium | reverse complement strand
GAAAGCCAGCGCCGAACCAGGCGGTAGCAACACCAGGTCGCGTCCTGCTACCTGTCAACGAAGTCATGACAGAACCTGTAAACGAAGTCCTGAGAGAGGGTGTAAACGAAGTTGTGAGACATGTGGCAAATAGTCCTTGTTGGTAGCGGCAGTCCGGCTAGTTGGTAGCGCTGTTCTGGGTTGTTGGTAGCGGTGGTTTGTGGGCTGTGTTCTGCTTTCTGGGCGGTGGCGCGTTGGGCGCCGCCGCTTTCTTGTTGACAGGAGGCAGGTATGGCGGATTACCGGGCGATCATGACGCTGGTGTTGGCGGGCCGCAGCTATCGGGATGTGGTCGTGGCGGTGGGGTGCTCCCACCGCGACGTGGCCGCGGCACGCAAGGTGATCGCGGATCGGGGGATTACCGGGGCGCGGTTGGCCGAGATGGCCGATGCGGAACTTCGGGGGTTGTTCCCTGACGGGCGGGCGAAGGTGAGCGGCCGGTACGACGTGCCGGACTTCGCCCGGGTGGTGACGTCGATGAAGGCGAATCCGCATTTCACGTTGTTGCAGGCGTGGCGGGTGTATGTCGGGTCGGGATCGGCGAACCGTAAGTACGGGTATTCGCAGTACTGCCATTTGTTCGGCGAGTACGCGGTGGTCAACGATCTAGTCGCGACGTTGCATCACGAGCCGGGCCGGGCGATGTTCGTGGACTGGGCCGGAGACACGCTGTCGATCGTTGACGCGGTCAGCGGTGAGGTGGTGAAGGTGTACCTGTTCGTGGCGGTGCTGCCGTTCTCCGGGTACGTGTACTGCCAGGGGTTTTCCACGATGGGGATGGATGCGTGGATCGCCGGTCATATCGGGGCGTTCGGGGCGTTTGGCGGTGTGGTGCAGATCGTGGTCCCGGACAACGCTTTGACCGCCACCCATCGCAAGACCCGCGGGGAGGCCGCCAGGTTCGTGACCGACCGGTACCAGCAGTTGGCCGATCACTACGGGACTGCGGTGGTGCCCGCCCGGGTCCGCCGTCCGCGTGACAAAGCAGCTGTGGAATCGGCGGTGAACACGATCAACAAGCGGGTCATCGGGTATCTGGCCGAGGAGGTGTGGACCACCCTGGCCGAGTTGAACGAGGCCATCGCCGAGCGGGTGCATGAGGTCAACCACGACATCCGCCGCGCTGATGGCAGCACCCGCGCCGAGCGGTTCACCACCGAGGAAGCGCCGCTGCTTTCCCCGTTGCCCGATGAGGTGTTCGAGCAGGTGCAATGGAAGCAACTCAAGGTCGGGCGCAACTACCACGTCAGCGCCGATTACCAGCATTACTCGGTGCCGCACGCCCTGGCCGGGCAGTTATTACGGGTGCGGCTGACCAGTACCCGGGTGACGGTGTTCGACGGCCAGCAGGTCGTCGCCGAGCATGCCCGCAAACACGGCCGCAAGGGCCAGTATTCGACCGATCCGGGGCATGTTCCCCCGCAGCACCGGGAGGTGTCCGGTCTGTGGTCGCGGCGCTGGTTCGCCGACCGGGCCGGTTCCTACGGCCCGGCCACGGTGGCTGTGATCGAGCAGATCCTGGACCGCCACCAGATCGAGGCGCAGGGCTATCTGGACTGCCAGAACATCCTGGAAACCCTCGGCAAGAAGAACAAGCAGAAACTGGAGGCGGCCTGCCAGCAACTGCTGAACATCGGCGCCCACCCGACGTACTCGACGGTGAAACGTCTGATGGCCGGCATCGGCAGCGACCAGCAGAAACCCGCCCCGGTCAGAGCCGCCGCGTCGAACCGCAAGAACACCCAGGACCCGCAGGCGCAGCCACCAGGGGTGTTCGTGCGCGGCGCCGACTACTACGCCCAAGGACGGTGACAGTGATGTTCACCAGTGTCGACCACGACAAGTTCCGTGCCCTGCGAATCACGCATGTGGCCACCCGTTTCGAAGACCTCATCCGCGACGAGGCCAACGATGCGTTGACTCCCGAGCAGTTGTTCCTGACGGCCGTCGATGACGCCCTCGACGCCCGCCGCGCGAACCGGATCGACAAGTTGATCCGGGCGGCGGGCTTCCCGATCCCGACCGCTACCATCGCCGAGATCGACTACCGGGAAGGCCGCGGCATCAACCCGACCCGAATGAAACGCTACGGAGCGCATGACTGGCGCTCCGAACCGACGAACCTGCTCGTCACTTCACCCACCGGTGGGGGCAAAACCTATCTGGTCTGCGCGATCGGGATCGCAGCCTGTCAACGCGAACACGACGTCCTCTACCTGCGCTTGGACGACCTTGCCCGCAAGCTCGTCATCGCCCGCGCAGACGGCATCGCCCACCAGGATTTGCTCACCAGGCTGTCGGACACCGATCTGCTCATTATCGACGATTTCTTGACAGTTGGCATCGATCCCGACGCGGCCAGCGACCTGTTCGCGATCCTGGCCAATCGCGAACACCACCTACCCACCCTCATCGCCAGCCAGTCCGGGCCCGACTACTGGGCCCAAGCCAAACCCATACCCGACCGAGTAGCAGCCGACTCCATCGTCAACCGGCTGGCCAACAACGCCCGCACCATCAACCTCGGCCAGATCGACATGCGAAGACAACGAGGCCAGCAAGCCAAAGCCACCGACGGCTACTGGGAATAGCCACCCCGAGGACCGGGTAGCCGCCCTGAAACAGTTGCTACCCGGTCCTCGGAACAGCGCTACCAACTAGCCGGACTGCCGCTACCAACAAGGACTATCCGCCAACATGACATACCGCCAACGTGGACTACCCGTACCAACTCGCCCTACCCGTCAGGAGATTACACATACCAACAAGCCGGACTACCGCTACCAACAAGGGCTAGTCGCCAACAGGACCTGATGTGGACGCTGTTCTAGTTGCGTCACCGGTAGCAGTTCTGCTCGCTGACCTTTCAGTGCGCGAGTGACCTCGGCGGTGCTGATGCACCCTCCCGAGCAACTGACCGGGATAATCTGGAGCGAGCCGTTGAGGATTCGACAGGTTGTTCTATCGCGTTGCGGGAGGTGAGATCGTTCGTCGCGGGACTCGGTCGCCAGGAAAGATGAGGCTCTGGCCACCTAGGGTCCGATGTTGAACGTATGTGAGGAGTTGCCTGAGCGATTCGCGATCTCTGCGGGACTTGAGGAGTCGCAATGCGCGACGTTCTTCCGAAGCGAGCCGCTTCTCGAGCTCCGGATGAGTCGCCCAAAGTGACGCGAGCTCTTTCCAGCCCGTAACCATCCATAAGCGGTCGAGCCAGTTGCGGCTCTTCTCCGGATTGTCCGTGTTGACGCTCGTCTCGCTACCCGCCCGAAATAGGAACGTTGTCAGCGGTTCCGGAACGAATACCGCATTGGTGAACCAGAGGATTCGGAGCCAGAGGTCGGAGTCATCCGCCTGCCATAGGCGCTCGTTGAAATACCCGGATTCTCTCAACACCTCTCGTCTGAACATGACAGTTGAGGGCTCGCCAATCCGATTCCTTGACCCGGGCTCGGCCAACAGATGACCAACGAGGGCTCGGCCCTCCAAGAATCCTGGTTTGATGAATTCCGCCGTGTTGGTGAGACTCCCCGCCCACTTGAGCCAATCTTTGGTTCTCGCCGAGTCGCTGTCTTCGGTTTCGACGTTTCTCTCGCAGAAGACCAGTCCGGACTCAAATTGGTCGGCCGCCTCTTTCATTCTTGCGAGGCAATGCGGATCGAGCCAGTCATCCGGATGAAGGATCTTGACAAAGGTGCCCCTCGCGAGCCTCAGAGTTCGGTTGGTGTTCTTGACTCGGCCGAGATTGCGCGGATTCCTGAAGATGCGATACCGACTGTCTTCGACTGCGTTCAGAATCTCCCAAGTACCGTCGGACGAGCAGTCGTCCACGGCAATGACTTCGTAGTCTCCGAATCCTTGGGCTGCGATCGAAGTTAGTGCCTTGCTGAGGTATCTCTCGGAATTGAAAGTTGGAATGCACACTGATACTGCGGGAGTCGTGGTGCCCACCGTGACTAGACCTCCGAGCGATTGAGGCGATTTGCTTCTTCATGGTGCGTTACAGAATCAACGGATTTGTTAGCCCGGCCCTCCCCAAATCACCGGAGGCTGGCACCTATTTCGAGCAAGTGAGCGACACGACGATCGAATGTTGACTCGACTGAATGCTCATCCATAATAGCGAGTCCGCTGGATGAGGCACGTGAGGTGGATTCTGGGTCGCGGCCAATTTGATCAATCGTCGCGGCCAGTTCGGTCACAGCTCCCCGTCGCACGCTCCATGCAGCCAGCCCCTCCTGCTGCAGACTGCGGAGCATCGCATTGTCGAAACCCACAATCGGCACTCCGCAGCCCATCGCTTCCATGTAGGTACTCGACGAGTCACCGACGAGATGTGGCATCACGATTAGGTCTGCGGTGTCACGCATAGTTCGGACCCAGGCTTCCTTGAAGGGTAGTTCACCCAAAAACTCGACATCGGGTCTGGAAGAAGTGGCGCCCAAATCGAACTCAAGCATCGTCCGGTCTGAGCCCTCCCCCATGATGAGCAGATGGAATGGGGTTTTGAGTTTCCTAAGCTGCTGTACGAGCGGGACCAGCATGCGCGACCCTTTGATTGGTATGATTCGGCCGGAAAATGCCAGCACTTGGCGGTCCGGGTTGCGTGCGCGGCTTGACCTAGCCTGACGTGCAGCCTGAATATCTGCAATCGAGATCCGGCTGTCGAGGAACTGGATGGTCCGCGCGTTGTGTCGAGAGTAGAACGTGAATGCCGGACGGCCGTTGCACTGAATCCCTGACGCCTCGCTGGCCAGGTCGGCCAGTTGCTTTCGTCGGCGCATGTAGCCAGCGAGGATACGGCCACGTTCGACCGTGGTCTGAGACTGTAGCAGTTCAAGGTCCTTAGGCACTGAGGGCGGATTATCTGCGGCAAGTACCAGTGCAGCGCCGCCCTGAGAGCAAGTCTCTGGCAGCCACCGGTATTTGACATTGAGCGAGCCAAGGACAACCGAGTGTGGGTGAATCGTGAGATGACTCTTCAATTCGTCCCTGACATCGGGAGTGAATCTGTAATTGACAGGGCCAGCCTCAGGTGAACGGAGCCCGGGGTTGTGAGTCACGTCCCGATCTTGACCGACGATTGCGGTGACCTGTCCTGGCCAACGCTTTGAGTATTCGTGCATTCCTGACATGAATTTCTCTGGCAGTAGCGGTTCTCCCAGACTCTCAACGGACACTGCTGAGATCACGACTAGCTCGGGACTTCGATCGCTCGCCATGACGCAATCATATGCGTTGCGATGAGGGTTCAAGGAGCATCAAGTCGGCAGTCTGAGCGGATGCGGATAGCCGCAGCTCAGTCGTTCAGGTAGGGGATCAGGAGTCTGGCAGCTCGGACATCCCAGCCGGGCGGTGTCGTGAGCAGGAGCCTGTCGATCTCTGGTACAGGTGATAGTTCGTCGAAGGCTCCGACAACCGAGTCGTAAGTGTCGGCAGCACGGAGTTCGGGCGCGGAGCGTTGAACGGCGCGGCGCACCCATTGGCAATCAAGAGCGTTGCGTTGGCTCTGCGACCTGCAGGTGTGCAACGCTGCACGGACCGCCCGACCTGCATCATTCGGAGATTCTGCCAGTGTCCGGGCTAGATTTCGCTCCTCCGCGTAGCCCGCAGAGTCCAGGTTTCGCTGATAGAGGCTCCACTTCCCGCCATTCGGACAGTCCTGGAATTCGGGTAGCACGCGACCAAGCTGCTCGACTATTGCATAGTTGGTCACAAAGAAACTGCTGGTGAGCCAAGGTCTGTAATAGCACGCCCAACTGAACTGTGTTCCCACGAGGTCCGGGGTTGTTACCCTCTGGAGCAGACTTGGCACACGGTCAGGAGCCAACTGCGTCATTTGTGACATCAGACCGTCACCCAGGAGTCCCAGGTCGGTTGTCACTGTCTCTTTCGGGAAAGACTCCTTGCCAAGGTCAGGGGTTGCGAGAATCGGTCGTGGTATCTGGAGTTCAAGATCACTAACCTCTACTTGTCTGAGAATGATCGAGGACTCACTGATCGAGCAGCAGAGGTCCTGGCTGCTCGTGATTTGCAAACTTGCGACTACGCTCGCTGCTATTCCGAGCAGACCCACCGAAATGAGAAGGAGTAGCTGAGGCCCCTTTGGTCGTTGTGAACTGTTCAATAGCACGACCAGAAGGATTCCCGCCGACAAAGCGGCCAGGGGAAGCGCCATGGCTGCAATTCGGTTCGGGTCCAGACGGGCTGGCCCAAACAGGGCCACCTGGAGTAGCGGGATGGGTGTCACAACAAGGTAGCCCAGCCAAAGATAAGGGGTTCCGCGATCCAATACCCAGAGCATTCCGGCAATGATCGCGAACCCCGAGAAAGCCACGGGCACTATAACTTGCGGAGGTGCGACAAACGCCAAGGTGATTAGGACAGCCCCAGTCGGCAGCATCACCCACGCCATTCGAGGCCGTTCCCTGCACCACCAACAGAAACCCGCTGCGGCCAGAAGTGCCACAACAGCGGCCAATGCATATTGCCAGTGCAGCGTCTTGTTCTGCACCACAGCGGTATTCGGTATGAGGCTTCCAAATGTGAGATAGCGCCAGACATGGATGGTGAGCCAGATACCCGCGCTGACAGTCACGACTCGGAAGAACACGACCCAGTCAACGAACCTGCGCAGCGACAGATATGCGACTCCAGCAAGCGCCGGGATTAGGACAATCATGAAATCCGTACGCGACACTCCGGCGAGGCCGATTACGAGTCCCAGGAACCACCCGCGTGCCTCCGGGAGGCGTGAGTAGCCAGCAAGTACCGCCGCGAGCAGCGGCAACGTGAGGGAGTTCTCCATACCTGACGCGAGCCAGCCAACAGCTGGCCATGCGAGTAGACCAACAGCGGCGGTTATCCCGACTCCCGCCAACACTCGCAGCCGATCGGACTGGCTGCGTACCGAAGGTAGCCCGTCTTGCATCGTCCGATTCAGAAGATAGCCGAGTACGATCACGCCAACAATGACCTGACAGTCCAGGAAGATCTGATATCCGCTGCCGCCGAGGCGATAGAAAAGGCTGGCAAGGAAGAACTGAAGCGGGGCTGAGAAACCCTCGACCGTCTCGCCGGACGCGGAGACGCTTGGTGTGCCGTTCTGAACCCAGCCGATGGCGTGGCTCAGCGTGATGACCGCGTCATCTCGGAAGCGCCACTGTTCCACCGGGGCGAGGAGAAGTCGCGCGGCCCCGACAACTCCGTAAACAAGCCCGCCGATCAGCGCCCACGTTCGCTGCTGCCTCAATTCAAGTCCGGGTCGCCGTAGGTTCGCGCGGCTGCTCTGCGGAGATTACCAGTGCCTCTCATGCGTCCCCCGCACTTTGGCATCGGCAGACGTTATTCCGCGCTTTTCTGCGGAGTGGCGAAGCATGACGGTCATCTCTCCAGGTGATGCGTAGACGTGGGCCTTTTTCGGTGCTCGTTGTCTCAGGGTACAGTGACCGGTTGCTCGCCTGGTTGCGTCGAGCCAAGGAGATGCTGTTTCGTACTGCGGTTGCGTCCAGAGAAGTGGTGTATCTGATCTTGGATGATCGGCGTGTTGTCGTGACGTGAGACTCGTCGGTTGTGCGAGCGCTCGCCAGTCGCTCCTTCCTTGAGGGCCAAGGGTTCAGCCCAGTGCCCAACGAAAATGATGGCCTCACCGTCTTTGCGGCAACGCCCAAGCGCATCCGCTTGGAGTTGACCAGCACTGGGTTCGCGTTCGAAACGATGCTTCCTTCGACTCCGGGTCCCTGAGCTGTGGTGCCGTGGTAATGTTACTTAGGGTGGCGCTGCCTGTTCTGACCGCCGGCGGCCCCGGCGCTCTCGACCGCCAGAGCTATCAATTTCTGCCCGAGTTGCCGGGGAAGTACCGGCAACGTGCAATCGACAACGGTGCCGATGCGGTGCCATCGACGTGCGCCGCGCAATCGCGATCCGGAATGAACGGCCTTATTCCAGGCCCAAACGGCTGCGCCCTCACTCAGATCCACCGAGCCTGTATCCAATTGGGGACTGCCATGCTTGCTTTCAAAACGGGCCCTTGCGCAACCCGACGCAAATGCGCGATCGATGCGCTCCTGCGCTGTCATTGGGACTCCGCGGTGCGGTACTTCAAGGTCCTCCGCGACTTGGATCGGGATCCGGGCTTGGTGCAGTCGGTAGCCCCAGTCGATGTCTTCCCACCCGTACTCCCGGAAAACCTCGTCGTACGGACCCACAAGGTCGTAGGTTTCGCGCATCACGGAACAGTTGGCTGCCCACAACTGCCACCGTCGATCGGCAGCGGCCGAATACCCGTGCTGGATAGATCGCACTCCAGAAGCGCGTCCGTACACACGGTCGTAGTGCGTCTCCGTCGCGATATTCGGGCAAAGGCCGACGACCCCAACAGCGGGTCCCGAATGATGTGCAACATGCCGGGCAACGAACTCTGGCGTTGGTGTCAAGTCGTCATCGCAACGAACCAGCACGCGCCCTTGCGCCACTGCAAAACCAGCATTCAGGGCGGCCGAGCGACCCCGGTTCTGCCGAAGAGTCACAACCTGTAAAGGGAGTCGGCTCTCGTAGTTCCGCAAGACTTCGAGCGAATCGTCGACGACGCCGTCAGCAACAACAATAACTTCCCAGGTCATGTCGACCGTGATCTGCTGAGCGACAAACGCATCCAACAAGGTCGGAAGTCTCCGAGCCCCGCCAAAGCTTGGCACCACCACCGAAGCATCGGTCCTCATGGTGACCGTCGCCGCGGCTTCGCCGCTTCGGTCAGAACGCTCAACCGACGCCGCTCGTAGCCGGGCTCCTCAGCAGGCTTCCCGACGACACGGCGAGCGTGGTCGGCAGCACCATCCATCACGATCCCGATGGCCAACAACCCTCGCAGAAACTGGCGCCGCGACTGCCCATACCACTTCTCCTCATAGATCAAACGAGAGCGCAGCATCTCCACCGAAGCATCCAAACCGCTGGATGACCGCCCCGCGTCATGGCCGATTTCCAGATCCGCGATCAAGATTGAGGGAATGCCGAGCAAGTGGATCCGGCGCTGCAGATCTACTTCCTCCACATACATGAAGTAGCGCTCGTCAAAACCGCCGACGGTCTCGAAAAGTAGCTTCGGGAGCAGCAACGCAGAGCCGACGAGCCAGTCGACAGATCCTGTCGTGTCCGCCTGAGGATCACTGTTCTCGACTGGCCAGCGATCGGGCAAACGCCGTTGCATGGCTGCCAGCAGCCCAACGTGCGCCGTGACGGTCGTAAGAATCCTCGGGGATGATCGATAGGCAGGTTCGTAGCCAACGGAACTTCGCTGTCGCACTCCACAGATCGCGGGCTGGAACTGCTGCGCCCGAACCGTAAAGTCGGCGACAAAATTGGCGGTCAACCGAGCATCGCTGTTGAGGATGAGCAACCAATGCCTTGTTGCAAGGACCGCACCACGATTGATCGCCGTCCCGAAACCACCGTTCCGCTCGGAACGGGTCACCACAATCCCGTCAGTAGCTGGGAAGGGTACCGGAGACGCATCATCGGAAACAATAATCTCGATCCGACCATCGAAGACCTGCGCCCGCAGATCGACCACGAGTTGGGCCGTCAGCGCTGGGTCGCCGTAATGGGCAATCACCACGCTCACTCCATCGCTGGGCCTGACGTCCCAGTAGGAGCGCGTTACTGACGACTGATTGGCGTTCATCCGTTACCGCGAACCCAGCGCGCTGTGACCGCAGGAAACTGATGCATCATGGAATCCAGGGTAAGCGAGCGCATGCCAGTCTGCGCGAGCCAATTGGTCGTGTGTGTTGCAAAGTCCCGTTTGAACCTCGAATAATCATCCCCAAGCGGCCCATCGTTGCCCTCACCATCGCCGTCGTGCAAGAGGACGATCGAACCGGGGTTAGGCGTCCTTGGCAGCCTTTCCGATACTTGCACAAGGCTTCCGGGCCGGTAGTCGACCGGGTCTATCGACCAACCCACGGGTTCTAATCCCGCCGCTCGCGCTACCAAATAGCTCAACCGAGACTGCGCACCATAGGGGGGCCGGATCAAGCGAACCGGTTCCCCGGTCAAGTCCTCAAGGGCGGCCCGGCTCTCGCGAAGTGTGCGAAACAGTTCGCGAGAGCCCAAACCACTCAACCGGACATGATCCAACCCGTGCAACCCGATCTGGTGGCCTTGGGCCAACAACTCGTTGACCAGCGACGGATTCTCCTGGGCGCGGGGCAGCATGACGAAGAAGGTCGCGAAGTGGCCATGCACGGTCAGGTGTGAGCCGACGTGTTCAGTTACCCCCGGCGTCGGACCGTCGTCATATGTGAGGGCAAGAACCCGACCAGCGGTTCGGACCCCAACCACCGCGCTGAACACGTTGGCCTCGGCTCTGTCGCGGATGCAAATCGCAAGACTCCGCGAGCGACGAACCAGCACAGATCTTCGATTTGGCATGGCTGATTCGCTCGCCACTGAATCGAGTAGATGCGACACTTCAACCATGGATCCCCCGTGCCCAGCAACTGGGCTCTTGCTAGTTTTTGTCCAACCCGAATTATAGATCCTCTTCGACGACCCCTGCACCAGGAACCATGACTAACGGCCCGTCAGCAACCTCCGGCCGCATGCCACAAGCCCGCCTACTGCAAGGGAACCCTGAAATACCATGGTTGCGCCCGTCGCGAGACGATGCTTGTAGTCACTGTCCCCTGTTCCGAGGTCAATCCGCTTCGTGGTCGTGGAGCATTCCGATTCGACGATGTCCCAGAGCAGCAGCAGCCCCGGTGAATGTGCGGCGAAGTCGGGACGGTAGGCAGGAAACCAGTAGTGCAGCGTGTGCTCATTGCGCAGTCCGAGATGCCAGGCGATCGGCAATCCATCGGCTTGGAGTACAGAAAGGACGCCGCGACATTCTGGTGACTTGCTCGCCAGGAGTACTGCCAGCAGTTGTCTACGCCAGCGGTCGGCGAGCGCGTCATTGCGGCCGGTTCGCCGGTACTGCGCTCTCTTGGCGATGACGAGGTCAGCGAGATCGACCGCAGACCTCGTGTCGTGAACCACCCGGACCGGTCCAACCTCGCGCTCCAGGCGACGACGCAGGTAGGCAACCCTCTTTGCGAGAGATGACCCACGGAGCCGAAGTGTTTCCTGGAAAGCGGGGAACGGTTGATCGACGTTCACAAAGGGCGACGGGGCTGCGGATCTAACCGATTGGGCGAAGTTACCACCCGGATCGACCAGGTGGTCGTAGTCGTAGGTCAGGTTTCCGCTCGCCAGAAGAAGTGCAGTCGGGTCCGCGCGAAGATCATCCCGCGCGGCCATTCCCTGAGCATCCGCGAGTCCGAAGCCCACTGGTTCAGCCATGAGGCGACGGCGCTGCTGCATCGGCCACGCTAGAACGAGCCGGTCATCCCGGCTGCCGAGCACAACTCGCACATCGCCGCGGACTTCGTGAACAGCTTCAGCGAACTGCGGACTGAGGTAGGGGGAAAGCGCCCGCTCCCTGATGATCTCGGCCCATTGCTCGATGACGCCAGGCTCAAGCTGATCTGCAGGACACCGCGCGAGTTCAGCTCTCATCAGGTCCCATTTCGCGCATCCAGGCATGTGGCTCCACCCAGCCCATTGCAGCTTCCTAGTCGGAAGAAAAGCTCACTGCGCATACCGTGCTGACAGCACCCCGCCCATGGGCGGCAAGTAACGCTTCCGACGGGACTGCCGCTCACTATGTTCGGTGCCTTAGCTTCTTCTGGCGTGACGAGTACAGGTCGGCGCTTGCTTCAATGACTTTGGCAGGAACTTTGTAGTTGGTCAGAGACTCTATGCATGCCCGACGGACGCGCTTCTTCACTTCGCCTAGGTTCTCGGGTTCCCGCAGCACTACTTGGGCGACCACAATGCTGCCCAGCAGCGAGTGCGGCTCGCCATAGACCAACACGTCCTCGATGTTGTCGAGCGAGATGATCACGTCCTCGACCTCGGATGGGTAGACCTTCTGCCCACCAACGTTGATCAAATCCGTTGTCCGGCCGAGGATCTTGAGGTACTCGCCATCAACCTCGACGCGGTCTTGCGTATTGAACCAGCCGGAGGCATCAAATGGCGAGGGCGCGTTGAGATAACCGACCATGGCATAGTCTGATTTGATCCACAACACACCATCGACAACTTTCGTTCGGAATCCTTCACCACCGACTTTCAGCCACAGCGTCCCGTCGGGCCGAGATTGAGAGCGGAGTACGCCTACCTCGGATAACCCGTATGTTTGTTGGAGCTTGACTCCAGGGAATAGCGTTGCCAAGCGGTCGAGTGTTGGTTGTGGCATGACTTCTGTCCCGTAGGAGATGACTTTGAGTGAGCTCAAGTCGTAGTGCGAAAGCACATCCGAGTGGACCAGAATATTCAGGAATGAAGGCGTCGTGGGCAGTAGCTCGACTCTGTGTCGCTCGATCGCGGCACAGATGCTGCCCACTGATCGTTCCTCGACTGTGACGACTGTGCCGTGATTGGACAGTATGTGAAAGAGCGTGTTGATTCCCCCGAAGTGGTCGAGCATCAGAAATGAGATTGCCCTGACCCTGGGTCGAGCCGTCCTGAATTTCTCAAGCACCAAGCCGAAGTCCAGCAGAATCCCTTTGGGGGAGCCCGTTGAACCCGACGAGAAGAGCAGAAGACCGGGCCTGTCCTGTTGTAGGAATCCTGCAAGAACAGGACTCTCAGGCAAGCGCTCGTGTCGCTCGACGCGAATCTGGGGGATGTCGGTGTCGAAATGGATCAACCACTGTGCTTGCGAGATCTCCAGAATCGCGTCGGCCTGGACGACTGACTCGCGCGTGAGCGGCACAACCGTGATTCCTCGGCCGATGCCCGCCAACAAGAAGCAGAAGACATGCGGTGAGTATCTTGCAACGACGATGACGACATCACCGCGCGCAATTCCGACGTTGTCAAGAAAGGATTCGTACTCGGGAACCTGCTCCAAAACCCAACCATAAGAGAAGGCCCGGTCATTATCAATGAAAGCAACATCATCCGGTGCTGACGCGAGGCGATCAAGTAGGAAGTCGCAGGAGTAGGGCACGGTTCAACCTCCACCGGTCATCTCTGGCAGAGACAAGAGCCTGCGAAGCGGGAGGTTGTTCCGCTTCAGATCGGCGAACTGGGCGGCACCCCCGTGGCCTGGGCAGACGACGGTCGAATCGGGCAGTAGATTCCACAACTTGGCGACCGAAACCAAGAGTTGTGATGAATCCTCGCCGGGGAAGTTCGTCAGTCCCACGCCGTCTCGATACAGCGTGTCACCGGTGAAGGCGTATTGTTTGAGACGAATACAACAACTCCCCGGCGTATGCCCGGGCGTGTGGACAACCGTGACTTCGTCGCGCCCCGAGGAGTAGCGATCGCCCTCGGCCAGTAGGGCGTCGACAGTTGGGACGGTGATGCGTCCGCTGACTCGTGCGATCATCATCGTGAAGTTGGCGGACTTCGCAGCTCTCACATCGGCGGCGTGCAGGTACAGTGTGGCGCCATGGTCCTTCTGCAGAGATGCAGCCGAACCGATATGATCAAAGTGCCCGTGTGTGCAGAAGATGGCTTTCGGAATCTGGCTCAGCGAGCGCAATCCAGCATGGACCGATTCTGCGTCGAGCCCGGGGTCGATGACTATGCATTCGGTTCGGTCCTCGAGTCGGCAAATGTAGGTATTGGAGGCCACTACCCGGTTGCGAATGCGCCACACGCCCTCCCCGACTTCCACTGGCATCGCAATGTGGTTTTGCGCGGATTTCATTCGTGAATACCGCCGAGGTATATCGTCTGAGCCGTTATGTACGAACTGCGCTCAGAGGACAAGAAGTCAATCACGTTGAAAACATCATCTGGGTCCGCGTAACGAGGGATAGGTAGCCCAGCAATGATTTCGTCGAACATTTTCCGCGGCTGTTTTCGGAGCATGTCGGATTCTATTGCGGTAACTCCGATCGTGTTGCAGGTTATGTTGAAGCTCGCAAACTCCTTGGCCTGTACGTTTGTCAGTGTCACGAATCCGGCCTTGCTTGCGGCGTAAACTGAACCACCAAAGGGCTCAAGGACTGTCATCATCGAGCCAATGTTGACGATACGTCCACCACCGGACTTCTTCATCAACTTCGCAGCTTCACGGGAAACGAGAAACGGCCCGAGTAGGTTAGTCGCGAGCATTTCTGTAGCACTCCGAGCGCTAAGCAGCACCGAGTGCTGCGACTCCGCGACCCCAGAGTTGTTGACCAAGATGTCCAGGGAACCATGCTTTCTGATCTCCGCAAAAGCGGCTTGCACATCCTGCGGATCACCCACGTCACAAGTGAGGTGTGAATAGGCGGGATGCTCGATCGCGCCAGCTGAACGGCTCAGCCCGATTACGGTAGCCCCGTGTCCCAGGAAATGGTGGGCGATGGCCTTGCCCAGCCCCCTGCTAGATCCGGTCACCAAGACGAGCTTGCCCTCGTACAGTTCACTCATTGGCTAGTGCTGTTCCTTGCTGAGTTCGACGACATAGTCGGTCAGCGTCTGCACGTTCGAAAACGGCACCACATCTCGACTCATCGCCCGATCATCGGTCAGTACCACTTCATGACCAAGCCGCTCGCTCACGGCCGCTTCGATGTCCACGATCAATGAAACCAATGCAAGCGAGTCGATCGGTGAATCAACGCCAAACAACGTCAAACCGGGGCCTACCTCAACCTTCTCGCCCTCCGGCAGCTCCCCATTGAGGGTTCGCAGGGCATCGAACACTATCTCTTGCGCCTCTTCTGATTCGATCATGCTACGACTCCTTGTTCGCGTTCGGCCCTCTCGTGGCCAACGCAATCAGTCTATTCATCCGGGGCAACGTTACCTCTGTGTAATCCGCTCGGGACAATCTAAGTCCGATCAGTCCTTGCTCCCGACCATTGATGTACGCCCGCCTCTCAAGCAAGCCAACCTCTTCCATACCCATGTACTTGTGCCACTTGAGCATCCGTCGGTTGTCCTGAGCAAGACACCCGGACAGGGACAACAGACCCAACTGGTCGAATGCGACTCCGTACAGGAGCTTTAGCGCCTCGACCGCAGCCGGCAATCCCCGGCACCGTTCTTCTTCGCCTATTAGGAACCGCGCCGGCTCCGCCCCTCGACCTGCCAGATCGATTTCGACCAACGACAGCGTGCCGACCGACACGCCTTCTGCGGTTGTTTCGATTATGTAGTTGAGCTCGCCGACAGGACGACGGCTGATCCAGTTCGCTTGTTCGCCGACACTCTGTGCGCCAGCATTGAGCAACGCTGCGCGCCGACTCATTCGCCAGCCCAGCGTCAATTCGGCGTCTCCAAGACGAATTGGACGCAGCCGAACAAACTGCCCGGGCTGTACGCGCCTGCATGGCTCAATGAGCGCATCATTCAAAATGTTCACATCCTCACCAACGCTGATCCCCAGGACAGACCAACGCCGAATCCTGAAAGCAACACCAAGTCACCAATGTTGATTCGGTTCTCGCAGCGGGCTTGGGCAATGGAGATTGGGATCGAGGCCGATACGGTGTTGCCGATAGTCTCAAGGTTCCGGTAGACGCGGTCCTCTGGCAGTTTCATCAAGCGGGCCAAGGAATCGAGCGCGAGCTTGCTTGCTTGGTGAAAGATGAATAGATCGATGTCAGTGACAGACACGGAATTGCGATCAAGCAGCCGGCGAATCTGGCCAGGCACCTTCGAATTCACGAAGGACAGCACTCCCATTCCGTCCATATGAATATCCGCAGCGGTTCGTGCATTTCCGCTGGCATCTGTCGAGATGACCACAGGCGTTCCGGCGAGAGGTTTTCGAGCACCGCCAGCGGGGATATAGAACTTCTCAAAACCCTTGCCGGACGTCTCGCAGATCAAATCAAGCACGCCGGGATCAGTCGCCGACCGAACCCACGTGACCGCAGCTCCATCGCCGAACAACGACCGCGCCGATCGGTCCTTCGGGTTGATGTATCTGGAGTAGGTATCCGCGGTGACCAACAGGATGTTCGAACATGTCCCTATGGCAATCAGGCCGCGCGCCAAGGCAAGGCTGTAGACGAAGCCAGAGCAGGCGAGGTTCGTGTCGAAAGCAAAGACGCCATCACGAAGACCAAGTTCACGATGAAGAACGCACGAGTTGGGAGGCATGATGTAGTCGGGGCTCTGAGTACAGAATACGATTCCGTCCACCAAGGCGTGCAGCTCCGGGTTGCGACGGATCAGGTTGCGGCAAGCTGCCAGAGCGAGGTCGAGCGCTGTTTCTTCGGGAGCGGCGATATGTCGGCTGAATACACCCGTCCTGGCTTCCACCCGATCCATCTCCCAAGCCGGACACTCGCGACTAAGTTCGAGGTTCGTCACTCTTCGTGTTGGGAGATGATAAGCGATGTCCGCCAGACCGACAAATGCACCTCGAACCGAGTCGCCGCTCATAGGCGAGAACCTTTGGACCTATTCAATTGCATTCGCATTTCGAGCGTTCTTAGGCTCGAAGAACATGAATGCGAAGCTGTTGAAATGACTCGGAGAATCCGAAATCGCTGAAACCAACAAACACGCCTCGACTGCCGGACTTCAGGGCGCGCCCCCAACCCAGGGCCGTAGGTCCTGGGTTGGGGGCGCGAGGTTGGCGCCACAGCCCTGAGTCTACCCTGCCTGCTGCGTGCGCCTCGAGGGACTCCCGCCGGACACCGACAATCCGGCCGGGTGCTACGGCGGCCTCCCGGCCTGCACGCGCGCAAGGCTGTGAGATCGCCGCTTTTCGCGGACCTGATTGATCTGCGGGATCGTGGACCGGTCCACTGGTCGAGTCTCCGCTGAGCATGAATCCTCAGATGAGGATGAGTCTGTCAATCAAGATGAGAAGGCATTTCACTCCCCGTCTTGGCGATTCTCACAACTGACAGTCCCGCAGCGGCGAGAACCACGGGTGCCCAGACGTAGCGCGCTTCCAAGTGCTGAAACACGTTTGTACCTGTGGCCACCCCCACGAAAATCAAGGTGATGAAGGCAAGAGGGTTACGTCTGAAGCAAGAGCGCAACGTAGTTGTCAGCCAAGCCACGAGCATCGTCAGGGTGAACAGAAGCCGCAGCAAGCCGAATCCGTCGGGGGTGGCAGAGAAGGTTCCAGTGTTCCCAATCTGTACTGCATTAAGCCAGTAGCCAATGCGATTTCTTGCAAACCGCAGTGGGTGGTGAACCACCGCTGTTGCTGCAAGCTCACGCCAGCGCTTGACTGTCGCTGGCGTTGCTCTGAAAGGAAACCCCTTATCAACCTCTTCTTTCAGCACTTGACTACACATGGGTGCGTCGATCTCGCAAGCCCAGTTGCCACCCAAATCGGAAACCCAATCTCCACCAACGCTCGCCGTGTAGTCGTCCGTCATCCACACATGCGACCAAGTCACTGCGTCCGCGTTTGACCACTTATCCTGACCGTTCTCCAGGTGAAGGAAAGCGTGCCAAGGGAGAAGGCATGCGAAAGCCACGAGTCCGAAAGCGATGATGGAAAGGGCATCCGCATTTACGCCTGGATTGCGTTTGCGCTGAAGGCGGCGCACGAAAATGCGGATGATTACATACGTCAAGAAGATGATCGAAGTGATGGCGATCGCGTAAGCAACCGCCGCATATGAGGCGCGAAAGTAGGCTGCGGCGGCAAGGGCTAACCCGCCCAAGAGCGCATCCCTCACGTTGCGTCGCCAAAGGAGACCCACCGCAATGGAAGCGCACGCAACTGCCCAAACATCTGTGTGCAGTAGCCGGTAACGATCGAGTCCGATGCCGATGTAGATGGCGATGGGCACGCAACTCACTAGGGCAATGCGTAGTGGGTATCGCCATGAACTGGTAGACCACAAAATGGAGACAAGCGTTCCGATCAGCAATGACAGCAGAACGCTTTCGACAAGAACAAGATGATCACCAAGGGCGAGGCGAATGACCATTGCGTGAAGTGTGGGCAACGCAGGAGGCCAAAGTTCAAAAAACCAATCCAAAGAGTCAACCCGAAAGCCGCTGTTTGCGATCGTTTGACCTGCGGTTAAGTAGGAATTGATATCAGGTCCTGCGGGATACTTCGCGATGACTGAGGCAACTCCGTCTGAGACTTCGACGGGGCCAGCTGTTGTAAGCAGAAGAACTGCAAGAGTGCTGCCTGCGCCGATGCAACCGGCGCTGAGGTTCCCCCTGATACCCATGACGTTGAGAATAGTGGTCGGACTCCACCTGAAGTCCGCGACGGTGCGGCTACAAGGGCAAAGGGGCAACCCTCTGCACCACGTGGGATGGGCACAAGCGGCTCCTCATCAAGAGGCTAGCCCGGTAGATTCATGCGAGTCCTTTCAAACGGTTCACAGGTTCGAAGAGTCGTAGTTATGCCGCGATGCCCCATCTGCTTCTCAACGATGGTAAGGTGCCCCGCCGCCTCCGCGACCATGAGTTCCTGATGCGAGAAGAGCGTCCAGATCGATCATGTCTGCTGACGTGGCGTATTTGATCACCACGTCAGCAGACATGATCGACCTGGCGTTCCCCTTCGTCAACTCCTTCAAGCGGTTGACCTATCGGCCTCATACGGCTGTGCTGGCTGCGCCGCCGGTGGTACATGTGCGGGTGGACCTAGCCGCGGTGGCTTTAGCTCGACTACCAGCGAGGGCTTCAAATCGGCTACTGCTGCGCACTTCCATACTGGTGTGCAGCTCAATTGGCTCCGGGAATCCTGCATCCAAAGAGATCGTTCATTTGCCGACATGTCCGTCGGCACGATCTGTCGCCTCCCAGATTGACTGATCTCAAAGCAGTCGCTTGCGGACCACATTGAGGGCTAGGAGGCCCTTGGCCACGATCGGCGGCAGCAGCAGCAGCAGGGGGGCCAGCGGCTCGTGACCGACAAATCGGTTTCGAGCGTGCTGGAGAAGATACTTGCGTTCTCCCTCCGCGCGACTACGCGCGAGGTCGACTGCTTTCCGCCTCGTGAGTACGCCCAAGGGCTCTGGCCCACGAGCTCGAACTGCAATTGTCGGCGGCAGTCGCCGGTGGTACTCGATTCGGCCAGCGCTTGTTCGAAGTTCCGAGTAGTCCCACTCCTTCTGCGCTTGGCGCAGGTACACTAGAGGTTCTTCCACCACGCTTACTATGAGATCCTGCTGCTCGCACATTCCGTCCCACAGCGCCCCGAAGATCTCGTGGGAAGTACCGGTGTAGCGCTGATAGGCGAGGGGCGTCAGCACCCCAGTTTGGATCACGAAAGCGCCCAGATGCACGACTACCTCAGTCGCATCAGCCAAGGTCTCAATGGATCGGTAGTAACCTGGGTTCCAGATTTCGGGGTCGGGGGGGCTGAGATGCGTCGTCGAGTCGCTGAAATGGCGCGCGCGACCCACGATACCCGTCGGCTGAGCTCCGAATGCTTCACCCTCAGCCAGCGCCGCTAGCACAACGGAAATGCCGTTTGGCGCGACAACGTCGTCGTCGCCGAGCATCCAGACATATCCGGACATGCTTCTTGTCTCTTCCACCAGTAGCATGTGATGTTCACTGGCTGTTAGTCGCCCTGGGCGATGCACGTAAGTGGCCTTGTAACGCCGGGCGATTTCGGCGCTTGCTGGCCGTGTTCCATTGCCAGATACGTAAATGTAGACCTCTTGCCCTTGGTCAGCGGCACGAATCGAGCTGAGGCACTCCTCTAACCAGGCCTCCCTCGAAGCGACCGTTGGTACGATGATGGTTATCGAATCGCCCCGCGGGTCAGCGTTGGGCTCACCGGCGGCATCCGTCAAGGTCATGCAGACATGATGCGGGGTCAGTTGGGAGTCTTTGGCTTTGGGGTTGGTCACGGGCTGCTGACCCAGTCGCCGTGGTGCTGTGAATCGCCACGGCCTTCGTACTGCTGTCATTCTTCTGCCTTCACCGGATCGTTGGCGGCCGCGCAAGTGGGAATCATCGAGTCCGTGCGCGGCGGGTCTGCTGACGGCTTACCAAACCTTCCACGGAGCCTCGCCCGCGTTCCACAAGTCGTTGAGGATGGTCGCTTCGCGGAAGGTGTCCATTGGCTGCCAGAAGCCTTCGTGGCGGTAAGCCCGCAACTGCCCATCTGCGGCAAGTTGCCGAAATGGGTCCTGCTCAAGCACTGAATTCGAGTCGAGGTAGTCGAATACCTCTGGTTCAAAAACGAAGAAACCGACGTTCACAAGACCCTCCACTCGCGGTTTCTCGCGGAATTCGGTCACGGTCCCGTCAAAGTCCATCTCAACGACCCCGAACCGGCTCGGCATTTCAACGGCAGTCATCGTTGCAAGCTTCCCGTGGGAATCATGAAACGAGATGAGCCTACCGACGTCGACGTCAGAAACCCCATCTCCGTATGTACACATGAAACGGTTGTTTCCAATATATTTCTGAACCAGCTTCACCCGACCGCCCGTCATCGTGGCCGCCCCGGTATCTGCAACGGTGACACGCCACGAGGACTCGCCGTGTGCATCATGGTAATGGATCTTGCCAGACTCTCCAAGTGTTATCGTGAAGTCGTTGTTGCGAGCTTCGTAGTTAAGGAAGTACTCCTTGATGATCTCGCCACGGTATCCAGTGCACACAACGAAGTCCTCATGTCCGTACGCAGCGTACGACTTCATGATGTGCCAGAGAATCGGTTTCCCACCGATTGCCACCATCGGCTTGGGCTTGAACTCTGTTTCTTCTCTAAGTCGAGTGCCCAGACCACCGGCCAGTAGCACGGTCTTCACAGCCATCTCCCGTCATTGATATCTCACGTACTTGAACGAATTCTGTGTGAGTTTCACGTTATTGCGAAGCATCTTTTCCGTGGGGCAGTCCCCAACGAGTCGCCAAATCTGGGGAAGTCCCTTAGCCGCTCGAAGGTATCGCGCTATACAGCAACGGTCTGTTTGAAGGAATCCGACTTGGCCGACCACCGCAACAGCTACCAGAACCTCACATCGTCAAGTGCCCTCCATGTCCAGCGGGGAGACAAGCGGCTCCATCGAGCCGTACGGCTGTCCGAATGACATTTTCGGATATGCATTCAAGTCCCCCTCAATGTCAACATGAATTAACGCAGGTTCTCTTGGTAGGTCGGCCACTTCCTTTAGTGCGGCCTTCCAATCCGTGTGATTCCCGACGCGTCGCGCCGTTATCCCGTAGGCGTGGGCCACATCCCGAAAGTCGGGAGCACTGTAGCCCCACCTGGTCGAATAGAAGCGAGAGTCGAAATACGACTCCTGAAACTGCCTCACCATACCGTAGCAACCGTTGTCAAGAACCACGATCCGCACCGGTAGATGGAGACGCGAAACGGTCTGTAGTTCCTGAATGTTGCATTGAAATCCGCCATCTCCAGCGATCAGACAAACAGGATCGGAAGGCCTCGCGAGGGCCGCACCAACCAAGGCTGGTAGGCCGAAGCCCATGGAACCCATGCCCCCAGATGTTAGAAACCGCTGTTCACGGGAAAGCTGGACGCTCTGCGCAGACCACATCTGGTGTTGGCCGACATCTGTGACAAACACCGATACGTCCGTCCATGACTCGCCCAACTCCCGAACCGCACGATTCGGGTTGATCCCCTCACGGGGGATGTTTTCGGTGGTGTCGGGCCACATCAGTCGGCGTGAGTCAATATCATTCATCCAGTCCCCATTGTCCGGCCACGCTGACTCAAGAGCGGAATGAGCGTGGGGAATGAATCCCGCCAAGTCGTCCTTCAAGACTTCGCACCCGGATACGTGATAGTTGAGCTCCGCGCCATCAATGTCAACGTGGAAGATTGCTCGCCCGGAACCGAATCCGTCTAGATCAGATCCGGTTTGACGCGCATCTAGTCTGCTCCCCACAACCAACAGCAGGTCCGATTGAGCGATAGCCCAGTTTGCCCACCTGTTGCCGTAGCTACCCAGAAGGCCAACTCGTAGGGGCGAAGTGGCTGGGATTGAGTCGAGACCCATGAGTGATGTGACCACTGGGATTCCCCAGCTAGCCACTGCCGATCGGAACCCCTCGACCACGCCAGCCGCGCGAATCCCTCCGCCGGCGAGCACGAGCGGTCGTTTCGACTGCTGCAAAGACTCCCTAAGTCGAGCGAGAAACGCCGATCTATCACGATCCAGAGCCGACCTCGGCCCGCTGGCCCCTGAACTAGTTTCGGGACCAGTTGCCGCATCCGACACGAAGGCACGCTGAACATCCATCGGAATATCGAGCAGGACGGGTCCGGGCCGACCGCTCTGCGCGACGCGAAATGCCTCAATCAAGTGGTGTTGAAAGGTGCTTGGCTCTTCCACCAGTCTGGCGGACTTTGTGATCGGCCTAGCCATCGCGACGATGTCGGTTTCCTGGAAACCTCCCTGTCTGCCCTGCACATCGCGTCGCAGTTCGCTTCGGTTCACCTGACCAGTGATGAAAACGACAGGTATGTAATCGCAAAAGCAACTGCCAATGGCTGTGAGCAAGTTCGTGGCACCCGGGCCGCTGGTTGCTAACGCTACAGCGGGACGTCCGCTTGTCCGCGCGAAGCCTTCTGCCGCAAACCCGGCACCTTGCTCGTGATGCATACTAATGACCCGCAGTTGCTCGTTTTGGTGGATGGCATCGAGGATGACGGTGATCATCCCACCAACCAGTTCGAAGACGTGCGTCACTCCAAAGTCGGGCAGAGATGCAGCCAGTTGGCCTGCTACGGTCTTGCGTGTGTCCACCTAGATCGACCTCTCAGGTTGCACCCTCACGGCGTACCCAAACTGAACGGGTCCCCTTTGTGAGCCGCTGGCAGCGAGGGTTCACCGGGGCATGTTGGCGGGTGTGCCATCGAATGACTTAGGCCACCAGGGCCAGGCTACCAAGCGCGGCGTGCAGCCGGTTGGTATTGTGGCCGCGGCGCCAGTAGTTGATCACCAACGTCGCTTCAAACAGGGAATCAACCGTCCATCGTTGAGTAGTTCGTCGCGCACACGTCCGGCTTTGAAAGTCGCGACCCAGGCGTTGTCAGGGCGATCCCGGATTGCTGAACGCCAACTCGGCGCCGTGTACTGCGGTCCAGCCACGACGATTGCGGCGATAGACTCCGGACCGCCGAACGGCCGGGTCGCCACGCGCAGCCCGGCGCGGCGTTCCAAACAGGCCACACCATGTCGGCTGTGATTGAACGTCCCACCTCGCTGGCCGGGGCTTCGCGGGTGAACTCATCGGTGACGTCTTGTCAGCCAAAGTTGGGGCGGTCGCGACAGGACGAGGACTTTCGGGCTGTCACACTGCCCCGCCTCGCGCTTTGGCTCCCACGGTTCGAGGGTAGGCTGTGATACTGTCGACGACCCGAACAGACGCTGGTTCCTTTCCCCGCTGTGATTGACGCACCTCGCGATTTCGATTCACTGATCCGAGTCCCCTAGCAGGCTTTCGACGACCAGTCGGATTCGAGTTGCATCCACCACGTAGTCCCTGTCATACAGTTCGGCGGCGGATCGAGCACCTGTGGGAAACGTGACACAACGGAGGTCGACGCCAACAAGCTCAGCCAAGTTCGACCAACAAGAAAAGTCCCGCGCTTCCTCTGCCATCCAGAACACCGCCTGAGTTCCGGGCCTGCTATGGATAACGTTCGTCCATGCTGCCCCGCTTGGACCAGCAAGCAAATCGGCGTTGGACACCACTTGTATTTGTTCGGCAGCGGTCAGCTCCTCCATGAAAACTCTTTCGAATCCGTACGAGGCGAGAATCTCAAATACCTCATCCTGATTGTAGTTTCGCCTGCCTTGCCTCCGAGCAAAAAATACCCGCTTCTTCCGAGCGATTGTACTTGGGCCCGGCATCGAACTAAGGGCGTCGCGCAGATAGTCAATCGACGAGGGCCTAAACAGGAAGTCTGATACTTCCGACGACTCGCCGGGCCGCAGATTGAACGGGCAGGTGCTCGGCGCATTTATGTAGATCAGTTCGCCAACCCTATAGGTTTTCTTGGATTCCAACACCACCAGATCGCGGCGCGGGGCGAGCGCCCTGAGCATTTCCCGCATCGAGGGAGTCTCAACGATGACTTTGTTGACCAGCAGGGGAAGGTCAAAGCTGTCCCTTCCAAGCTCTCCGACGAACTCAAGCTTGGCAAGTAGCTCGACGGTCCAGTGGTAGTAATTGAACGACCCATTTCCGCAAAGGGACAATCCTCGTTCGATGTACTCCTCCTCGAGATCACAGACGTAAGCGCTCCTCTGCCCGTGCATGAGCAAGAACCCGGCCGAGTAACTGCATCGCCTCGGATCGACACCGACAGAACGCTCCACGAGAATGCGGTCGCGCAGCAACACAGACGAGGAGTTGGAGCAGATGCGCGCATCGGTGAATCGGTACAGCCGCACCGCCGGGAGTTCCACTGCTTCAACGCGCAGCCGACCGTCGATCTTCGGACCAAAGGATACCCCCGCAAGCGAAGCCCTGAGCTCCGCCTGCGGGGGTATCCCGTACTCGTCAAGCCAATGCATGGCAATTACTCTCGTGCGGGCCGACCCTCTGTAGAGGCGGGTACCCAGAACCTCTACGACATACCGGGCGATCCGAACGTCGTGGCGGACTAAGTACAGGACGAGTTTCTTGAGTTGCCATCTCAGACGCTCCGCCATTGCGGACCTACCAGACTTGAAGCGTGCGCTCACGCCACCGCGATTCATCAGGAAGGACCCCGATCATGTAGGCGTGGTGTGCTGAGCAGTCCAGATGCCCTCACGGCCGGTCGCCCGTCCCTCTGTCCTAGCCTTCCCGCACCAATTCTAGGAACTCCTCGTAAGTTCGGACGTAGTCGGACGCTTCGTAGGGGTGCGAGGCAAGAACGAGCAGCACGGCGTCATTCGAGTACTTGTACTGTGTTCCCCACGTCATGGCGGGCATATGAAGTGCGACATCAGGACGGTCCAAAACGAATTCCTGCCTGTGAGTTCCATCATCGATCAGTGCATGCAACGACCCCCGGATAGCGACAAGGATCTCCGCACATTCTCGGTGCGCGTGCTCTCCGCGAAGGTCTGATGATGGCACGTCGAAGACCACAAAAGCCCGCTCCGGCCGGAATGGGAGTTGAGAGGTGAACTCGGCGGCGATCAGAGCACCACGGAGGTCGTCGACCCGTGTGAGCGCAAGAAGCCCAGCCCCCCTCACTCGGATTGGAACGTCTGGAATGGCAGTTGCACCCCCTTGCAGGAGTGGGACCGACGCTATTCCGCCGTCGACGTACCCAATGATCCGAGCCGGATTGCCCTCGACGACGGAGTTCGGGGGGACAGTCGTTGTCACCACTGTTCCAGGGCGTACAACCGACCGACGACCGATACGCACACCTGGAAGAATCGTCGCTCCAGCACCAATCGAACATCCTTCTTCCAGGTGCGTCTGAAGGGGATCGGGAGAACGACTCGGGTCCGGAGGAAACTGATCAGTGGCAAAGCTGACATTCGGCCCAACGAAAACATCAGAGGCTACCCGAAGACCACCGCCCAAGTACCCACCGCTCTTGATCGTCACTCGATCACCAACGACAGCGTCGTCCTCTATGGTTACCCCATCACCAATGTTGCAGTCTGCACCAACCACGGCATCTCTTGAGATATGAGCGAAAGCCCCGAAAACCGTGCCTTCGCCAACACGCTCTGAGTCACATGACCCACTCGGATGACCGAATTGCTCCACTGGAAGATCCCTCCAAATCGGTGACAAGTATCCCCGCCGGTTGAAACGTGGGACCATGTGCCGGGGCGGTCGGTGTCGAAACGGTGCAACTGGCGCAGATGAACCCACCCTGCCACGAACCCGCAAGATACCAACTCTGTCGGTGCTAGGGCCCACTGGGCGGACGCCCACCCAACGGACTAGGGCGTCAGGCGCAATCCGCGGGAGGGTCATACGTGCAGTGGATAACATCTATGTCGAGATAGGGAGTATCAGATCATGACGTCTCTCCAAGACGGAGTCCCCTTCTTGGACCTGCGGCACCCACACCGCCGGATCTTGAGGGACGTTGATGCGCCATTGAGAACGTGCTCAACCAAGGATCCTTTGCTGGGGGTCCCGACGTAGAAGCATCCCAGGAAAAGCAGACACTGGGTTATGCGGCCTTGTTGGCCTGGGTCGATGCTATCTCATGATCGATTGGGCTGATCTGTCCGATCTTGGAGTACCGCGTGTCGTGTTGTAGTCATGTGGTTGATCTTTGTCAAGCCTCTACCTGGTCGCACTTCGGGACCGATGCGACACAGACCTGAACCCGGCAGCTACCCTGACACAAGTGGATTTGAGGTTATCAGAGTATTCCGTTCGCCGTGCAATGAAATTTGCGCGGTCTCGGCTCACCCGACGGGACGCGCTCCTGCTGCGACTGGCCATCGTCGCGTCCGCCGCGATCTCGATGGTCGACTTGCTTGGGGTTCTGCTGTTGGCGGCAGTGGGCGTGGCCATTGTGAACCTGGTGTCGCTGCAAGGGACAGCGCACACACAATTCATAGGGTCCCTGAACCTGTCCGTGACCGCCCCTTGGCTTGTTGTCATGGTCGGCGTTGCAACGATGCTATTGGCAGGGAAGAGCATGCTTGCCTGGCTCACCACTCGGAAGATCCTGCGGTTCATTGGTGCCCGACAGGTCGACTTTAGTTCGGCTTTGTTCGACCGGTACCTCAACGCGCCCTATGTCTCGGTCGTTGGACTGTCAACACAGTCGTTCATCGGGTGAATCACATCCGGGAGCGCATCGATCGCGATACTGCTCGCCCAGAATGTCTCGC
>JBAXOQ010000016.1:0-27591 GCA_037133175.1 Actinomycetes bacterium | reverse complement strand
CGAGCACGCCGACAGAGGGAGCATTCCCACGCTCGTAGCGATGGCCCGAGACGCTGCGGCCCTCGCGGGAGAAGCTGCGCGCTTGTATTGGCGGGAAAGAGTAGCCTCGGTTACGGAAGAGGCCTTGTCAGACGTGATCTGCCAAATCCCGGTGATGTCAGACGTATCTCGTAGATTCGTGGTCGAGCTACTAAGGGTGAATAGAAGGAGGTTGCTCGATGGTCCTGAATGTCTCTGAAACCGCGACGTTCGCGCTTCCTCAGGGAGCGCGAACGTCGGCACGACTTGCCGTCGCTTGGCAGAATCCCGCGACACGTCAGATTGTCCCAGTTGGGATGTTGACCTGGGATGGCAGCGTCTACGATTTTGCATACCTGCGCGCGGCGGATTCGGTGCCGGACTTTCGTCCGCTTCTCGGTTTTCCGGCGATGCGCCGCCTGTACCGGTCACCGCGGTTGTTTCCCCTCTTCGCACAACGGGTCATGAACCATGATCGCCCTGACTACGGGCGGTACCTCCAAGCCCTCGATTTGGAATTGACCGCAAGCAAATGGGAACTTCTCGCTCGCTCCGAAGGCCGCCGCGAAGGTGACTCCGTGCTGGTCTTTCCAGAGCCCGTCGTTGCACCAGACGGAGCCAGTTACACCAAAGTGCTCGTGCACGGCATCAGACACCTGCAGAAAGCGAACCCCCAAGTTGAGCAGTGCTTGCGCGCGCTTCGCGCAGGTGATCGTCTCGATCTCGTTGAAGATCCAACCAACAAGATGAATCCGCGAGCCATGCTTGTGGCGGACTCCGGCCAGGTTCCGCTTGGCTACTTTCCCGACCTTCTGCTCGGATATTTGCACCACCTCAGGGAAAGGGGCGCAGCGAACGTCTCGGTCGAACGGGTAAACCCACCGGAGACACCTCCTCATCTCCGCCTGCTGATCAACGTGCGTGGCGACGCTGGCATGGGATACGTGCCGTTTAGCGGTACACCTTGGGAGCTCAATACTGGCGAGTGATCAGGGGACTGGCCCTCAATGAGTTAGGTACCGAGATGACCCTTAGCAATCGCGAAGCTGACGTGGAAGCCGAACAGCGATGGGCATACCGGTTACGCCAAATTGATTCGCTCGCCGATGTTTAGGTGTTGCGACTCTGAACTTAGCGCCCGCCGCGAGTGCTCGTTCGATTCATCGATGAAGCATTCGAAGGCCGCGAGGCATGGATTCCGCCCACGCGGCTGAAAGTGCTGTGGGATCGAGCCGTGGATCTTCTGAAGCGGGAAGGTCGATGGGATAGGGTGCGGGCTGTTGGACTTCCACAGGATGACCCGAGAGAAGACGCAACAGAAGCTGCCAGCGGCAAAGTAGAAGTCCCCGCTGGTGGCCAGTGAAAGGCCCCTCATCTCGATCGTCATGTTCTCCGGCAGCTGCGACGCCCCCTGGTCACCGGATCGGATTCCGCGTTCGATCTTCTCGCGCTTCACCAGAAACGCCGCCCGCACATCATCAGTTGTCGCCATTACGTCCTCCCCATTTCGTCCAGCTAACCGTCTTCGTTGCCCTGTCGGAACTTGATTCCGGCGCCTCGCCGATACCACTGCGTTCGTCCGTTATGCACCCGCGCCTACCTCTTGAACAAGCTCGCCACCCAGGACACGACAACCATTAGGAGCAGCAGCGGCAGACCAATCGCCAGGATGATGGGAAACAACAGACCGGCCACGATCACCCCGCCAACGGGCATAACAATTATCAATACCAATCCGATGAGGGCCGCGCGGCCAAGGAATCGACCGAAGCTTCTGACCACGACGTCCACCTCCCAATCGGCTCTGCTGACCAGCGCCGAGTGTTGAGACCAAAAGTCCCCCACGACAATTCGCCGCTTGCTGTGATACCAACCGTAGAACCTGCGTACGACAACCGCGGCGGTCGAAGTTGGGGTTCATTGGTCATGCGGAACGCTTGGTCCGAGACTGGCGGTGGAACTTAGTCCGCAAACTCCCAATGGGACCGCCCCCAGCGGACTGGCCGCTGCGAGGCGAGGACGCTGTCGGATCAGGAACCGACTCGGATTCGCTCTCTGTTTCATGGGCGGATCTTCCGAGATGAATCAACTCCGCTAGACGGGTGTTGAGCCGCCTGCGCCGAGAAACGAACGTGCCCTCCTGCTCTTGAACCAGCGATTCAGCGTCGGCGAACCAGCCACTGGGCGCCGTCGCCTCGATGAACTCTGCGACGACGGTCGAGAGATCGAGGAGGGTGTCGTCGCTTGGGTTCCATTCTCTCGCGCGCACGCAGCTGTCTATGCTGTCGCGAACGGCCTCACCAATGACACGGATATGAGCCCGCCGAGCGTCGCAGGCGGCGCGCCGGACCTTCCTGCTGACTCTGGACGACTTGGTCACGGTCGGGGACACGGGCGAGGATTCCGGACACCCGGACGCACACTTCGACCCACAGCAGACCCCTAGCGAAGTGGGGCGACCGGCGAAGAGCGTGGTGACGCCTTGAACGAGGCCCGCCCTGGTGTCACCATCGATCCGGTAGGCAGAGCCAATTCCCGCGATCATGTCCGCCCAGACATCTGGCAAGTCACACCCGTCCTTCTTTGCTGCGAGTCTGCCGGACGTTTCGATTTGCGCACTTGCGGTGCGATACATCGCATCGACGGAAGCCCTGCGTTCGCGCCTGGCCGCCGCCGCTAGCCCGAGTGGCAGACACTCGGCGACTGCCTGCATGAGCAAGTCCATCCCGAACACCTCGGCACCTGTCTCGAGGTCGGCGCCGGCGTTGATCACAATCGGCCGACCCGTCCAAATGGGCAAATCGAAACTGGCAATAGCACCGCACATCTGGATGTGATCAGGATGCAATTCGCCGTTTCGAGAGAAGCCCTGCGTCAGGACGGCGATCACGGGTATACCGTGCGCATCGAGTCGGCGGATGACTTCGTCCTCCAGGACCTCGAACCTCGTGTCGTCGGCCCTGACGCAGTACAACGCGACGTGTATGTGCCTCGCGGCGCACTCCCGCAACTGGTCAGCCAGAAACCGCTGAACGTCCGCCGTGACGGTTGCGGTGCCGACGCCGGTCTCGAACCCAACGGTGTCAATGACTGTGCCGTGGGGCCCAACCGGGTAAGACGCCGCCGCCGCGGTGACCGGTTCCCCGATGCCCGTGGCAGCCAGTTCATGACCACAAATGGCGTTGATGAGCGTGCTCTTGCCGACACCGGTCTTGCCGAAGATAGCGATCTTGAAAGGCGTGGTCTCCGCATCGGGCTGAGCGGACAACGCCGCCCAACCGGTGAGGTTTGCCGATTCCTGCGATGTCGGCAACTGCATGGTGATCATCACGCGGCCTTTGGATTCCAAGTCCGCGAGATCGCCGTTCCTCGGCTCAGCGCCTGTTTGAACTCACTGAGGAATAGCGATCCAAGCATGTCATTACCCACGAGGTCCATCGGACCGAACTCGCCCTTGGCCGACCGCTCGCACACGACAGCCCATGCGCACCCGAGTGCACCCGTGACGGCGGCACTGACTGCCGCGCCGATCACACCGCCCACAATTGGGCCGGCCCCCGGAATCAGCTTGAGCAGGGAAGCAGCACCGACCCTGCCAAGCTGAGCCCCCAGCGTCGGAACCACAACGGCGAGTCCGCGAGCCCTGTCGAACGGGATGGCATAGATCTGGGCGATCTTTGCCATCATCGCGATCTGAGCGGGCACTGTGAACAGCATGCTCACGACCGGCACCGGAGGCGCCCCCGCTAGACCTGCCGCCGCGGCCGCAGTTGCAATGACCTTGCGAGCGGCCGACCGCTTGCGGTCAAAATCGAACTGCTGGGCGCTGGTCAAAGCGGCGTGCACCTCATCCGGCACAACCTCGTACGTGGCATCAAGCAACTCTGCGATGCCGTGTTGGGGCTGCCCCCGATAGGGGTCTGCCAGCGCACAGGTCGGGAATACCCGCTGCATATGCACGGGAACACCGCGGGACAGGATGCTCTCGGCCAGTGTTTGTGCATCCTTGTGAATCCGGTCGCCGATCATGGGCACCTTAGTCATCACGACGATGACCGGAATCCCATGCCCGCGGAGCCTTTCGATCAAACGGACATCCGAGTCCTCGAACCGCCGGTGGTTCCAGGCAACGCAGTACCATGCCACGTGGATTCGACCCTGACCGCCGTCGGCCTTGCTGTCGGCGACGAGGGCGTCCAGCCCGGACTGCAACTGCTGATCATCGCGCCCGATCTCCGCGCCCCGGCTGTCGATCAAGCGCAGATTCCCTGACTCATGCACATACAGGCAACTGTCCTGTGTCACCGGCCTGCCATATCCGGTGTCTGCCACGATCTCTCCGAAGATGGTGTTGATCAGCGTGCTCTTGCCGCAGCCGCTCTTGCCGAAGACGCAGACTGTGACGGCGCCTTGCTCTGAGTAGGCCTGTTTCAGATTCTCCGAAAAGTCCTGGGCGAAATCATCGACCGGGAGCACCTGGCTGATGGTTGTCGCGCTGGTTGTCGATCCTTGCTCGGTTGACTTCTTGCCGCCAATGTTCATGTCAATCACCCTTCCGAAACGGTGCCCGCCCGATGCGCGCATCACTACTATTGCACATTTGTATACTAGTCAGCAATAGTCGTCTTATAACTTTTTGTAGCTTAGTGTACGTATTTTTGATAGTGTCACCCATATGGCCGAGATGGTGAACCAGACTGAGACAACGACGGCCGGCGACACGCCGCTCCGCCGACTCCGCAAACAGGCGGGTCTGACCCAACAGGAGCTGGCCGACAGAGCACAGGTATCGCGGTCTTGGGTGGCGCAAGCCGAGGCAGGCCAAATACCCAAGCCACGACCACTCACCATCAGGTCGCTCGCGGACGTATTGATGGTCGACATCGAGACGATGGGACGAATCCTCACGACACCACCTCCAGATCGGGAGTGCGCCTTCCACATCGGTCGCGCAGAGCTTCTCAGGCTCCTTGCGGCCAACCACGCGGGCGCGAAGAACACCCTCATCACGGCAGTGCGCCAGCAACAGCTACTTGCCTTCAATCGTGTTGCGGAGTTTTCATGGGGTCGCACGGAAGACGGTGTGCCACGGGAACTGCAAACCGTATGCAAACAGATGAACAGAGGGACGCGGCTGCTGCTGCTGGTGGAGCTATCGATGGTCGATCCCTTCGCCCCCTACTCGGTCGAAATCACCTCGTCCCGACGCGCAAAGGCCATGACGAGTCTTGCCAGCGATTTGGGCCTAACCGGGGCCGACGAGGCTGTGCGGGACGAGCTAGCGGTCATGAACAAAGCCAAAGCACTCAAGAAGCTCCGTCAGGATGGCGAAGATCGAGCCGAGCTTGATCTCGGCCCAGCGCTGGTGGGATTCTCCGGAGCCGGACTGCAGATCTTGCCGCCGGTTCTGCGCGGGTGCGACCTTGTGGGGTGGTTCGGATGGGGTGCGGCGGGCGGTTTGTTCCTGGCCGATGCCTACCAGCGTGCGCAGAACCCTGGTGTTGGTTCGTTGCTGGCCCGGGTGATGCCGACAGACGGACCAACTTTGACCGCAATGCTCAACCCATTGGTCAGCGTGACCGACGCAACCAACGCGAATCAACAAGGTGCCGGCAACAATGGGAACGCAGTCCGGGCGTACTTCGACGACCTTGCCGAAGTGCTCGATCTGCTCGGACCGAGATACACAGCACACACATTGCGGCGGCTGATTCTCACCTACCGTGTTCTGCTTCGTGACGACATCGTCGACGACTATGCCGAGCGAGCAGTCGCTTCCGGAAGGCCAAAGACAGCGGTGAGTGAATCCGGGATGCCGCAACTATCTGACGCACTTATCTCGTTCGATAGCGCGCCCAAGGCTGGCACCACTGCGGTCCCCGGCTCGGACAGCGACGACGACATAACCAGGGCAATCACAAGAAGAATGGAGAGACTGAAGCAATACTGCGACCCTGGCTCCGCCCCTCTCACCCGATTGGAGGGCATCGCGGAAATGCTCGAGGAGACCTACAGGCACCTGAACGAGCTGAGCCACGCCGGTGTCACTCACGCGCCGCACACCACCAAGGCAAAGGTCATACCGAAGCTGTTGAACCAGAGTCCGTGACGCCCGTGGTACTTGCTCCGTCCTTGTGAAGCGTCGTCGAACTGACCGGGCGTCTCCACTGCGATCACGATGAACGGCGCGGCGGCCATTGGCGGCTGACCTCGGCCTCGGACCACGGCAAGTGAGGAAACGAAGACATGCCTGACGATCGGACGGTGCAGTAGTCTTCTGATCAGTCGGTCGAACAATCTATTGGAGGACGCACATGGCCAAGGGCCTGCAATGCCCCGTATGCGGAACGCTCACTTTGCAGCCGTTCACGACCAATCAGCGCCGGTGCAGCAAAGGCGGAACGATCGTCAAGACCTGATCCTGCCGACATAGCACGCCCCCACTCTGAACCCCGGCCTCCAGCTCCGCCCTAACGGGCTTGTGGAAAGAGTCTCGGAATCCCAAGGGCATCAGCTGCTGTTGCGAAGAACCATCTGCCTCCGTCAAGGCACGGACGGCTCGCCCTGTCGGCGCGACCGTTCGCTCGCACAAGCGGAACAACCTATGCTGCAGACAGGGCCGTTGCCCCGCCCGTCAAGAACCGGCGGGACTCTTCAACACTCCGAAACCATCGCCACCAATCATGACGCCAACATGGTCAAACTCAGTGACCGGCAACAATGTGATCGGCATCGGGTTCCGTCCTGAGAATCGTGTCGACGCATGCTGGGCTAAATTGGGGTACCCTGCGCGGATAACACCAGCCGGTACGGTTCGGCGATCCATCGGAGGACCGCATGTGTCAGGACGGCGCCGATCGGTTCCTTCGCTACTCAACTGGCACCTACCGATGTGAGTGGCGGCTCAGCGGACATGAACCGTTTCCAAGCGGCGAGATCACCTTAGAGGCCGGGCGCTCGATTCACGGCCGTATCGACGCCTCTCTCAACTCCGAGATTCGCGACTACGTGTTCGCAAAACCGCAAAATGTTGGCCGTCTCTCCGGTTGGACAACGCGCGACTTCGATGTCGTTGTGCGACCGGCCTACATCCAAAACATACTGCCCGACAAGAGCTCGTTCCATGGAGATGTCGCGTTAATCGGCCCGCAGATCGATGGCATTCCAGGCGATCTGTACTCGGAGATTGTGTTTCAAGTGACGGGGATGGACGCGGTCTTTGGGGTAGCCCCATTTCAAAGTGTGGATAACAGCGTTGACGGCGTCGTGACCGCGCGGATGCGACCCGGCGTGATCAACTCGCAAGAAATTGATGGTGAAGCATTGCACTGCGAGTACGAGTTTCTCGTGGACACCGACGGCCGGTACCACTTGCATCTCACACCATCACCTCGCGTTCGGGTGATCGGTGAAGCAAGAACCCCGGAGGCATGGCTCACCGACTGGGTCGTTCCATTGCGGCGACTAATCGAAGTCGCGACCGCCTCGCCGCAGGAGGTGACGTGGGTCCTGCTCCGGGAGACAGGGAACCAGTCGAGCTCGGACAAGACGGCGCAAGTGTTTCACCGCTTCATTCAGCAGGCCCCGTTTGTCTCTCGGGCCGAGAACATCTCTGGTTTGGCTGGTGATCGTCCTCCAACCTTCAATTTCAGCCGCATCGAGGAGCCGCTCAGCATCGTGCGGCGCTGGAAATCGCTAGCAGCAAGCAAGAACGCTTTCTACCAACTCTATGCCTCTGCGGTGGCGCAATCCGACCTGCCTGAGTCGGCCCGGTTCCTGTACCTCGTACAGGCGTTAGAGGCGCTCCACACGGCTGAGAACCCGCACGTGAATGATCCGGACGTTGAAGACGATGCGATCAAAGGAACCGAACCCGACGACACTGCGAGAAGCATTACAGAGTTGATCAATAAAGTGCAGGGATGCACCAATAGCACGGAGCGCAGGAAGATCAAGAAAGCGCTCATGAGGAGCACCGCACCGACGCTCGCCGACCGTTTGGGGGAACTCATGAGCGAGTCTCAAAATGCCCAACGCGACGCCGACATCACTGCGACCCTGCTTGCGCCAACGTTGCTTGGTGAAGATCGACATCCGTCGAGCATTATCGCAACCACGCGCAACGACATATCCCACGGAAATCGCGCCTATTCGAGCATCGACCTGCGCTGCGTGAACGACCACCTGGAGCCGCTCGCGGGTGCTTTGCTGGTTTCGAGACTACTGGAGCCGTGGACGCGCTCACCGGCAAGTTCAACTGGCTGATGCCGATGCAAGCCATCCCGGCACTTGACGCGGTCCATTCGCTCGTTATCAACGAGTCCACGGAAGCCGTGGAACGCTAGGCACTTGGCGTCAATCAAGTGCCGGGACTATCGACCAAATGAGCATCGAGAATCGGTCCAACAGGTGCCACGGATCCACTGGTTTGGCCAGACACCAAAAGTTCGGAGAATCGCTCCAGATCAGCTTGCCACTCGGCTACGCGGTTCATATTGAAGTGAGCGACGTTCGACCTGCCGTGTATGACATCCGAGGTCTCTCTATACACGTGACCCAACTTAAGCGCCGCTCGGACGGCCAAATTGCGGTTGTCGGATGAGACGTGCGCGACGACAAGAACTAGCCGCCGTTCAATACTCTTGACCCATACATCTTGGGGCTGTTCGCCTATCACCGGTGCCCAGAGTTGAGAGGCCAGAGCTTCAATCTCGCGACGCAAAGCGAGGGCTTCGGTCTTGAGCCGAACCAACTTGATTGTCACCATCTAATCTTCTCCAGCAGCCCGCAGGTGTTGCGGGCTGCTGTGATCTGGGTCGCGAGTTCCTGACTTGTGGGAGACGACTGGCCATCGTGACTCGACTTCGACCAAACCTTGATGTAACCCGATACGTGCCCGCACGCGCTATCGAAGTCTGCGAGTTGTTGCGGTGACGACGCCAAAAAGGCTCGCAGCCGTCCAATGCGTTCCTTGATGCTCATGGCTTGCGCGAACTCCAACGAGTCCCTGGCCCGGTCCTCGTACCCCAACGTTCCCAGATATCTGAGAGAAAGAGCCTCAAGACCTTCGTCAGTTCCCATGCGAAGCAACGCGCAAAGATCGGACAAACCGTCACGGGTGATTCTCGCACCAGCGGCGGACAAGAGACTGGAAGCATGGTCGAGAACAATCTGCCAGGGAGCTTCGGTACGTTCCAGTGTGATCGTTCCCATGTCGTCTCGGCTGGTAATGTATACGTTGAAGCTGAGGGGTGCATGTACTCGTAAATACTCGACGAATCGTCCGTCATGTGTCGTGAGAATCAGCGATTGTCTTGCGCTCATTTTGGTCATCGTGGCCGCGAGCTGGTCTACTCGGAAATCATCGAATGCGTGGACGGGATCGTCGATGAGGCAGAACTGGAAGATTCCTCCTGCGGCCGTCCCGAGAACAGGTCCGAGAATCAGAGCATTGCGTTGACCTGCGCTGAGATGTGAGAGCTCGACTTCATCTCCCTTGCGATCTTTGAGAATTAGTTTGATGTCGTTCTTGTTGACATCGAGCACGTCAAGTCGGATTCCAACGTCACTTAGCAGTGACGTTATTGCTGGAGACACTAAGTCCCGCAGGCGACTACTGCGTTCTTGGCGAATCTTGCTGAGATGACTGTTCCATCGGCTCAGAGCTGTCTTCCAAGTATCCGCCAGAGCGGCATGCGCATGATGTTCTACCCAAGCGTCAACGAAGGGTTCCATCGCAGCCCATCGATCGCAAAGCCAGTGGTGACGGAGATCGGCGACTGACACGGCAGTTTCAACCAGCGTCTTCGCGGTTTGGGTCTTCACCCACGCGCACAAATCGTCGACAGTTTCGATGACGCTGGCGTCGAGCTCGTTGGTGGCACTCAGTTGAGATCTGCAGGCGGTAAGAAGCTTGGTTGCATCCACCACGCTGGCCTGATCACCGTAGTCGACAGGAAGCGCCGTGAGTGATGCCTGAAGGGGACTTACGAGTCCCTCATTGCGGGTTCTTACATGAGCTGTGAGAGCACTTGCAGTTTCCTTAGCTTTGGCGAAATCAACGGCTTGATCGTGAAGGTGCGCGCGCCAGTTCTCATTTGGTGATCCGCATACGGGGCACTGGCCGGCGTCGTCTCCCTTCGGTGATCCCTCCACCGCGGCATCAAGATCAACGATTGCGGTCATTGCTCGCTGGGTTAGCGCAACGGTAGAAGCATCGTTCCAGGCTCTCGTGAGGCGACGGTGTTCGTCAGCGTATGAATCAAGCCGTTGATAAAGATCGCGCGGCAGTAGCTCGTCGAGGCGGTCTCGGCTGGACAGCTCTTGCGATCTAAGCCATTCGTCGAGTTCGGTACTTCCATCCAACTCGTCCCATGCAATCGGCCCTATGCCTTCCAGTCCACTTTCGGCTGCCCGATCATCAATACTCTGAAGGCTGTCCTGCGCCGCGGCTCTGATTTGTTCAAGGGCGGATTTCGCATCGCGAGCCCGGCCTTGGCGCTCGATGACTGCCGCATTGAATTCCCGGCTGGCGGCGTCCATGGCCAGGCACGAACTCAGCCAGGTTTGTAGGTCATTCCGCTTTTGCAGTTCATTAGCAAGTTCAGCGTAGGCGAACACGGGTGGAGACGTACGGATGGCCGAGTCCCATGACTTCCAGGCTGCGGAGTCGCTGGGGAATTCGGTTTGGGCACCGTCGGGGAGGGTCAACGTAGCGATCCGGTGCACCCGAGTTCCGTCAAAATGCGCGACCACGAGCAGATGAATGCGTGGATCGGCAGCATCACGGAAGTGGACCTCCACGCTGGCTTGATCGGCTCCCTTACTCCGTTCGTCGACGCTTCCCCACAACTGATGTACCCGCCCCTTTGCCCCTAGATGGGTGAGTCCGACCTGTCCCTCGAGGGCCATCCGCAGCGCTTCGGTGATGCTCGATTTGCCCGAACCGTTCTCGCCATGTAGAACGGTAACGCCCGGGCCGGATTCGAATGCGATTGATAGCGGTGTAGAAGCACCCCGGAAGCCTTCGATCTCGACCTTCATCAAGCACCATCGATATCCATTTACCAACGAGTCGTCCCGCTCAACGACGGTGAGTTCTATCGCAAGTTCCTGGAGGAGCTGCCAGGCAGGTTCATCAGCCTGCTTGCAATTGCGGCGAGCTACTTCAAGCCCGTCCTTCATCTGTTCTAACGTGAGCCTCGCCATGCCCCGTTCCACGTCGACGGGGTCCATCTGCCCTGCCGTCGACTCATCAGAGTGGATCAAGAGGGGCTCCTTTGCTCGCTGCAGTCAGCTCCAGGGGCCACCACTGACGGGTACTTACTAGAGTACCGGCGAAGCGTGCCGCTGGAACGAACTGCACGCCAATCGTCATCGGTCACTGTGTCGTTCGAGCAGGTGGCTGACTTCGTCCAGGGTGACCACCGGCCCCTGATGATCTCAAGTTCACAGGCGCCAGGGCCCGTTCCTGTTCAACCATTTGGATCGCGATGTACAGAATCTGGCCTGCTCGCAGGTAGCCGTGGGTGTCGGGGTTGGTCTAAACCACTTGGTCAAGGGCGTAGAGAAAGTAAAACGGTTGCATTCGGACTTCCTGGCCATCCTCGTACCGGTCTCGCCAATGTTTGAGCAACGGTGCAACCCCAGCTGCGGCTCCGCCAATCATCTGGATGGCCCCCGTTTGGCCAACGGCACCCGCAGCGAAGATCCCGATGCCTGGCAGGCTGGCACTTAGCGAGTTCGCACAGCGAGAAGCCGCCGTCCGCAAGGACCGATCGTCGCGAACGGCTCCTTCGATTGCCGCGACTGCGGGTGAAACGGACTCGACCCATACGTCGTGGACTTCGTCAGCGAAGTCCCGCTCCCACGCCTTACTCTTCAATCCATTCGATACGGTAACCATCGCGGCACGAAATCGGATCAGTGGGGCAGAGAGCGCGGTGCGAATGTCGAGGACCTCGTCCATGGACGCATCCGGGAAACTGGGCAAGCGTCCCATCAGTCCTGCGCCGGTCATCGCTTGAGCGCTTCGTCCTGCAGGCCCCTTCGCCGGCGTCCACACGCCAGCACGAATCGCCGAATCCATCAACGAGGCAGTGGCTTCATCGAACAGCAGGTACTCTCGCCCGGTTGCAAGGTGCCTCCTGAGCTTCTCGATGTATGTGTCGACAACGGCGTTATCGCTAACTGCGGCGCGGGGCTCGCCGGACTGGGCATGCCGAGCCGCGACTATGCATTCAACCAGCAGATCGAACTCATCGCCGGGGTCCGTTGACTCGATTTGCACCAAGCCGCTCGCTCGTGCCTTGTCCAGTTGATCGAGCCCAGCTTGGCTCGCGATGTTTCTTACGACCATAGACAGCTCACCCAAGGCTGGTCCAAGTTGTTGGTTTATGAGCTGCCGGCTAATCGCGTCGTTGGCGGATCGACTCCGTCGTCGCAACAACGCCTGCATCTTGTCGATGCCGCTCGCGAAGTCCGTGTTGTCGCCTTCGTCTGACAGGTGGGGCCGGACCCGGCGAAGCAACTCAAGCAGCCTCGATTGGGGCATGCCATCGAGGTTCTTGGCTCGTAGCAACATCGTCGCCACAGGGCTGAGGAGGGTCACTTTGTCGCCGTAGAGCGCCGCTGCCTTGACGAGTTCAAGCTCGGAGTTGATGTTGAGATGCGCACCTGGGCTGGCGGCGACGACCATACGAAATGAGCCCGCAGTGCGCACTCTGGAGCCTCGCGGTCTTGGCTTCGTTTGATTCTTCTTCTTGCTGATCTCAACCCCCGGAGACTGCGGATGCGGGCGCATTCTTCTCGACTGTAGCTTCGGCGCAACTGGTTACCCACCAAGCGGGCGCCCAGTGTCCGACATGCATGGTTTCGACCCCCACTGCGGGTGCTTCTCTATGCGTCAAGGGTCAGTGTTCACAGCTCCTCAACAGCCACCTGCAGCCGATCCCAATCCGCGGTCATCTCTGCTGTCGATCCGAAGCGATTCGAAGTTCGCACAGCAACGGCTCGGACCAGGAACGCGGCCAGATCCGGATCTATGGCGCCAATGATCGTGACGGGATCGATCGGTTGTGCGTCAGGTGGAATGAGCCCATCCCTGGCAACGTAATCGCGGTACGGGTGTTCGTGCAAGATCAGTTCGTAGAGCGTCACTCCCGCCGCGTAGCGATCCAGATCGGAGGTAATTACGTCCATCGGAATGTCGGGCGGTGAGTACCTCGGGGTTCCGGCCATGTACTGGGTCTGGTGCCCTTCAGTCCTCATCAGGTTGAAGTCGATCAGTTTCAGCGCGTTGTCACCGGTGAGCATGATGTTGTTAGGCTTTATGTCGCGATGAACCAAACCCTCTCGTTCAAGGTAAGACAATGCCGATAGCAACTGCTTACCCGCCGAAAAGATGTTGCGGCCTGACATGAAGCGACCCTGCCAAGTGAATTCCGCCAGGCTGGGCCCGTCAATCCATTCCGAAACGATCATCCATACCCCAGTGCTCGTCACCGGGATGGGGCCCAGAGTCCGCACGATGTTTGGGTGACTGACTCGTTCAAGCGCCAAGACCTCTTTGCGAATGAAATGCTGAGCTTCTGCGCTGGACAATCCCCGCTGGCCGGGGTCAAACAGTTTGCCGGCCAGCAGTCGCCCGTCGAAGCCTCTGCTAATCCGGTAAACGCTCCCGAACGCGCCCTCAGCCCCAACCGGATGATCCACAACCGTCCCCCAGTCCCCCAAGGCGAAACCGGGCGGCAGCGGGGTCGGCAGCGATGAGGGCAAACCACTGGCCAGGTCCGGTACTTGCGGACCGAGTTCGGGGAAATCGGACGGTGAGATGATGATCTGCTCAGGGCAAACCGGGACGTGAAGCGGCCCTCCGTCAATCCGGTAGCCGAGATCAATCGCACCGAACTCAGCGACGCCGATCGTGGCCTGGGCTTCCTTGACCCGACGCCTGGCGATTGTCGCCAGTTCCATTGCCCATTCCAGGTCCTCGCGCGCGACCTCAGCCTCGGGATCTGGGTACAGGAGTTTGATCAATCCATCGAGGGTTCTGGTGACGGCTTCGCTGTCCCGTCCGCGCCATGAGTCGTTGAACTGCAACCGCGACCGAAGCCCGACGTAGCGGTTTTCGGCACGAAGTTCGTGCCACCACTGAGCCAGCAGGTCACTGACCAAGCCGTAGTGGTCCGTCTTCTGATTTGCTCCGACGGCGGGGATGTCCCAACCGGGAACGTAGGAGTGAAGGCGATCCATGAAGGCGGTGTCATCCCGGATGTCTTCGGGCATCGGAGCTAGCAGATGCCCACGACTCAGCTGGTCGTGAACATCAACGTCGAAGTTGCCCAAAAAGGCCATCCCGCCTTCGGCGCGGATGCTTTCACGCCCGCGGGCGAACTCGCCGCTGGCCATGTAGCCCTTCATCACGTTGATGCCGTCTTTGTCCTTGAAACGGATACCAGCGATCTCATCGAACGCGACGACATCGTGTTGGGTGACCAGGCCCCGACGGCCGGATGCGTTGTTGACGAACAATTGCGAGACGGTCGTCTGCCCACCGGAAAGAAGGTAGGCGTAGGGCGAAATCTGCTGGAACAGGTGCGACTTGCCCGTCCCGCGGGGTCCGAGCTCGACCATGTTGTAGTTGCGTACCACGAAAGGGACCATGCGCAGGAAGTAGGCGTTTTGCGCGTCCACCGTGAGCGCCGCCGGTTCGAGTCCCACGCTGCGGAGCAGGAAATCCTTCCACTCCTGCGTGGTCAATAGCTCGCGCGCCTCGCCCAGCCGATCAAGGCCGGCGCGGGCGTGGGCCTGAATGGGTCTAACTTCGGTGATTAGGAAAGGACGGTTTTCGCCTGATACGTAGGTGATCCCGATCTGAGCGTAGAAGCCGCCAGTGAAAACGCGATCATTCTCGACCGCGAGACGTGTCGGTATGCGAACGTCGTTGAGTTGCAGGCTGGGCAGTTCTGCAATGTACTCGTCGTTGCCCTTGACGTGGTCGAGGCGGACTCGGATGAGGTCGATGATCTGGATTGATCCTTCTTCGCGGGCTTTGGCCTTGAAAAGCTCGTGGTCACCTGTCCGGACCACACGACGGCTCAGGAGGCTCTCAACCTGCTCCAGGCCCTCCTGAATCTCTTCCTCGTCGGAGGTTGCACAGTACTTGCCAATCAGGAACTCGCCCACGTAGGTGGGGACCGAGAACCGCCCCCGGAACTTGTCGGCCAGGTCTTTGCGGACGACAAGGCCCTCAAGCTCTTCGGTGACGATATCGTCAATTCGATCCACTGTGTCTAGACCTCCGGAACCGTCGTAGGCCGTTGGGCGAGTGCCTGTCCGTCAGAGTCGAGCAGCACGAGGACTGCTTCTTTGCCGCCGTCGTTGTCACCGACCATCAGCCGAGCCTTGCCGTTCTTCAGCACCTTCGGTGATCCCAGTAACGATGACGATTCCTGACTGGCATGCCACCGCAGGTCTGCTCGAACATCGCCGGACACGCCAATGACTTGGACTTTGAGCGCAAGCCCGACCCATTGCATGTCCACGATCGGCCCTGACTCTGTGCGCGCTGACCGCTCTTCGCTCGCGGTCACAACCAGTCGCGGTACCACGCTCTCCTGCAGACTCAGACCCCCGTGCTCGTAAGCCTTTCCTGCTTCGTATGCGTAGATTCCGGGTGCGATCGCGATCCGGACATCTGGATCCCATCGCCAGGGCAGGATCTGCGTTCCGTCAGGCGTCGCCGCCGCATCTCTTAGGCGTGCACACCTGCCCTTGCGTGGGTTCGCCAGGTGCTCCTCCATACTGGTCTTGGGTAGTTTGCTGGGAAGCAGTAACCAACCGTGATCAGTGACCACCACGATCCGCCGCCAACCGGCAGCCAATAGCTCGGCAATCCGGTTGGCGAGATTACGAACCTCGCCAGGCAACCGATTCGCAAGCTTTGCACCGAGGGCATGGCCGAGGGTATCGATGTCTCCCCCTTCGGTCCATCCGCGCCCAGACGGATCGCCGGTCTCGCTCGCTGGGAAGTCATGCCATCCACTTGCGGCGAGTTCCTTGCGGAGAACGGGTTGAGCGTACTTGGATCCGCCGGGATTGACTCTTGGGGTCAATTCGTCTCCGGGGCCGAAGGAATCCGCAACTGGGGTGACGGCTGGCTTGCAGGTACCAGTTACGGTCGGCACACTCGCCAAACCCCAACTCAAGCTGGCCTGAACACCACGCTCGGTCAGCTCGGTATTGAGTTGGGCGGCAACGTCGAAGCGCAACCCATCGACGAAAAGAGCGCATGTACCGACCTGCTCGTCGCCCGACACTCCAGCAGGTTGGCCGTCGGTCGGAGGCGAAGCGAACCAACTCTGCTGGAAGGACTGCGCTGAGGCCTCAAGCCAAGGTCGGTACAGTGCCTCCGCGAACGCAACCACAACTGGCAGATTCGGATCCCCTGGCGGGAGCGCTGCCAGTGCTTGCACGAACGCGCTGTCAGTCATCCAATACTTGTCTGTATAGCTCCGCGCCAACTCGTTGACCGTTACGCCGATCGGCTGGGCTTGCGTCAGCGTCGCGAGATCGACGAGTGACTCCAGGCAGTCGGCCAGTGGAGCCGAGCCGAGGTCAGCCCAGACGCTGTCCCTGCGTGGACCATGGGATCGCTCAAGAGTATCGACGTTACTGCGGATCTCTGCCGGGGACGAGTGTGCAAGTGCCTTCAGGGCGGTCGCCAGGTCCTTTTCAGCATCATCGTTGTCCTGCGGCCAGGTCAGTTCTCCGGTGAGGGCACCCAGCGTCAACTGGCCTTGCGGACGGGCGCGACGCAGAAGGTCAGGGATTCCTTGATAGTTCCTTGGTGCTTCGCAGAAACGATCCCAAACGACTGACCACCCGTTGGCGCGTTCACCGAGCTTTTCAGCGGCCGCGAGCACTCCATCACGCTCTGGGTTGATCTTGTAGTTGTGACGAAGGACGCCAACGAATGCCTTCCACGTGCCACTTGTGGTTGCCTGGGCCCGAAAGTCATCCTCGTTGTCGAGCCACCGAAGGATCCCGCGAACCTCGTCGCCCACGGTCAGAGCGTTGAGATAGTCCGCGTTGAGTTGCTGACCTTGGAGTTTGATGACCGGTTCATCGAGCAGCGCGACCAATGCGCCAGCCAGAGCCTCCCTGGTGTGGTTGTCCCGTGCCACGGTCAAACCAAGACCTTCACCGATGTTCGAAAAGAAGCCAACCGGTGTCCAGTCACTGCCATTCGGATGCGCGAACACCGCACTGCGAAATGACAAGGCCGCCAGCGAGCGGTGTTCCTCGGGCAACAGTGTTGGATCAGAGAGCTGCTTGCGCGAGATTCCCGGAAGGTAAACGACCAGCGGGTGCTGCGTCTCAACCTCATCGTCGCGTGCCCTCAACGCGGCCCGAATTCGCAGCCACTGGGCAGGACCCTCCCCGAGTCCTTCAACGAACGGCCCGAGGGAGACAACCGTGAGGTACTTCCCCAAATCCTGAACAACAGCAGTCCAGGCAGCCGAATGATCCGGCCACAACAACGCGACCGGCTCGACGACATCCTGCGAGTTGAACGAGGCGGCGTGCGCCAAAGCGTCGAGCAACCGCTCGCGCACCGTCGTGGTGCGCGATGCCGTCCGAACGAATGTAGTTATCACGGTTTTGAACCTTGCCGCGCCGCATGTTTCTCCGCCAACGTGTAGTGCAAGTCGTTGTGGCGCTCACTGCCATCGGGATTCTTACCCCGGTCCTTGTTCCAATTGATGCTCGGCTTCGCCCGCAAAACCCCAGCAGTCGCGAAGGGGCGAATGTTCATTCGCACGCCATCATCGAGATCTGGTTCCCAGCCGATCGGCTGCTCTGCCAATGATTTCCACCGCACGAAGATGTCGTATGGCGACTCACCAACCAAGATCAGTTCCAGCTTGGCCTTCAACTCCTCCGCGGCCGCCAGCCTCACTTCGGCCCCGGGCACTTCACGGCGCACGTCATCACGTTGGCGTTCCATCCACCACGAACCTAGATAGTCGTAGATCAACCGCTCCATCAGTTTGCGATCCAATCGGTGGTAGTTGATGAGTGCCGAGAAGCCATCCGATGTGCCGTCCCAGACCTGCCAGATGAACGGACGATTCGCAAACACCTTGCAGTGATCCTTGAAGAAAACCCTCCGCAGCCATCCCTCCAGATCCCCAGGTCTGCCGCCAGCTTCGACCAAGAAAGTGTCCAATTGACCCGGGGACCAGACACCACCGTGGGCCGCAACTAACAAGTCTCGTAGCCGGTGTTCTGCCGGCTGTTCCCCGCCGACTGCGGGAAGACAGACAATCCCGTCGTCGTCAGCCAAGCGGTCAACGTCATCGGGCTCGTGATCCGGCCAGTGGAATCCCAACAACCTAGCCGCAGCGACTTGCAGTGGGAAGTGCGACTTCGCGACGTCACCCTTGAACAGCCACTGCGTAGGATCATCCGTCGATGGCTCTGGCAAGCCGCCAGGGAAGCGTTGCGTCGCGATGGAACGCCACCTTGCAATGTCGAACGGCACCTTGAGCAAGGTGTTTGTGGCGAGCTTGAAAGAGCGATCAATGGAACGAACCGCTGCAAGCATCTCCCCCGACTCCGCGAACGCCCACAATGCCGGAATGTCTCTCTCATCCAGGGGGACAACGGCTGCGCAGTTCTTGTCAAAACGATCACCAAGATAGAGCGTCACTGGCAGATCCCCCATCAAGCTCACTGCGATTCCACGCCGACTCCAGAGAGGCTTCCCTCGTCTCCAATTCTGGGCGGCATGGTTAAGGTGGCGCACGCTCATGGCAAGCTCCGCCATCACTCCCAATTCTTGCTCCCAAAGGACTACCTTCTGCCGACCGCCGTACGGCACTGACTTCGCGACAGTCCCCTGCAAGTATTCCCATCTTGAGTCAAGGGATCCCAGCTCCCAAAACACACGCTCGAACCGGACAGCGTCGCCCGCGGAGTATCCCGTGGACGTCTCGGCATATTTCCCAAGATTCGGTCCCTGACCGAGTTCGAGCAAGGATATCCGTGAGTCCGGGTTAGTGAGTTGGCGCGCTTGCGTCAACTCAATCAGCCGCCCAACCTGCAGTAGCTCGACTTTCCCCGCAATTGTCACCTGGGAAGCCGTGTCGAGCACGGCAAAGGTCGACTCGCCTTCAGGCTCCATGCCTTCCAAAATCAGCAAGCACGGATTCACCCGTAGCGGCGTGCTGAATGCTCCATTGCCCAAAGTGCAGACAAGACGAATTGAAACAGCCTGGAGAAGGTCATGGCGAAGGGACTCATAAGGGCCAAGAAACATCCACTCACTCGGACAAACAAATGCCAGGCCGGCTCCACGGGCTCCCCCCATGTACCGCCGAAGCATCGCAAAAGCTAGGTCTTCGCGGCCCCGGGATGAAGACCCTTCCAGATATCCAGTCAGGACCGGACCTTGCCGCCACTGCCCCAGATAGGGAACGTTCGTTGCAATGAGTGTGTATCTGCGACTGAGGTAGTCGGCGGCGCGCGCGAGGCCCACTGCGGCTTCACCGAGCACTGCACCGGCGGGGTCGTCGTGGTACTTGGTCTCCTGGGTGAGAGCTGCCATCAGTATCGGGGAGATCTCGTGCCATTCCGCCGACTCCAGGCTCGCATCTTCCGCGACCTGAATGGGATCAATCAACGAGCCCAACGTGTCCGCATCGGCGAACAGCGCGTGCAGCCGAGTAAGTCCACTTTCGATGCGCGCGTCCCCATCGGCCAATACGGTCCACTCTTCCAATGGTGCGCGTGCCGGGATTCCAGAGCACGCCACATTCGGGACGGGGAGGACACGCAGTCCGCCTGCTTTCCATGCCTCTATGGCCAATGCAAACATCCCAATCTGAGTGCACCGGGGATCAAGTTCCAAACCGAACAAATTGTCGCGCAGGACAGCATCCTGTGCCGCCGCTGCTCCAAGCCCCTCTTCTTCGACTCGCATTCGCCACAGCATGTCGAATGCCGACACCAAGAAATGCCCAGACCCGCAACACGGATCCATCACTGTTACTTCGGCAACACGATCAGGCCACTCGCCGAATGTCCCCGCCGCTGGTAACCCGTCTTCATTCGTCCGCAGGAAATGCCAACCAGTGATGAGTGGTGACCCCGGGTTCCGTGTGGCCCACCAGGCACCAAGGGAGTTTTCCAACAGAAACCGCACCATGTAGTCCTCGGTGAACAACTGCGTCACGGGAGCAAGGTCGGCCCCCCCGATCTTCGCCTCCGAAGCGTTCACCTCATCCTTGCGATGCTTCTGCCAGTACTGATACACCCAACCCAGGCTGTCCTCCGCGGTCGTAATCTCGACCGGCAGTTGGTCGAGCAATCCCTCAAGCCGCTGCCGAACCTCAACTGGCAGGCGCATACCCAAGATCGGATCGCCCTGTTTGAAGATCCCGGGCAGTGATGCGGAGGCAAATCGGGCAGCTACTTCCCACACATCCGACTCGCCCAATTCCGCTGCATACTCGGTCAACTCTTCCATCGAAACCGGCTGCGCTGCCTCGTCATCGACCAGTAAACCATTGTCGGCAAGGAGGCGAGCGAAGAGCATCCGGTGCCAATGCTCAAACCCGGCCTCACTCACTAGCACATCGACACTGCCCAACTGCCGCGCTCGCGCTCGCAGTCCGACACGCAACTCCCTGTCGCTATCGGACATACCCGCTGGCGCCTTGTCCTGGGCAACACCCAACGCCGCAATACGGTCCGCACACGCCAACTCGACTACTCGACGAGCGCTCACAACCACGCTTTCGAGCGTCTTCCGTTGTGCCAATGACAACACAGTCACAGGTATCTCCTATCCCTGGATCGACACGGGTACGGGAATACCGGCGTTGACATGAACCAGGATCTCTGCCCTCAGCGCTTCGAGGTAGTCATTCACGTCTTGCTCGGTCACCAAGGTCCTGCGTTTGGGTCTCACGATCACGGCCTGAGGCACAAAACGCTCAACCAAATCGGCCCCGGCCCTGGCGGCCTTGCCGGAACACGCAAGCGCGCGCTCTTGGCGAGCGGAAAGAGGAACGGCGTCAAGTTCGACTAGCAGGGCGGTGCCCCCTGAAATCGGCGAAAGGGCGGGCGAGGCAAGCCCTTGCTCGGCCAGGAAGCCATCGCCCTCCGATTCGGCCAACCTCCCCCATTCGGGCTGTGCCTGCAGCTTGGCAACAGCTGCATTCCGGGCCGCGACTTCTTCCTTGAATGCAGCCTCGACGCCTTCTCGCAGCGCTGCCTCGAGCTTGTGAATGACGGGTCTAACCGGATCCGGGTCAGATAGAAGGAGGCGATGTTGCTTGACCGCCGACAAAGTCTCCTCGCACTCGTCGTAGACAGCGAGCACATGTGCGTGCCGCAGAAGACGTTGAGCTTCGCCCCATTCTGCTTGACGTGATGGGATGGAGTCTCGAATCTTGGTCCAGGCCGCGATGTTGGCAAGGAGGTCGGGAACGCTTCCAGCGACGGAGGCTTGTTGTTGCGCGCCGTACCCACCAAGAAGTTGATCTATATGAGCGACGCTGGGAGGTGACGGTAGCGGGGCCAATCCGCCAGCAGAACTCGCCAGCGATTTGAGGGCCTGAAGGGCCGCCTCAACGCCAACTCCCGGAGCGTCATGCGCGACCTTCAGCGTAGTGGTCAGCTTCTTCAGTTGCTGCTTCTGTTTGAACGTCAGGACGGTGGTCTGTTTCGAGAAGCTGAGCTTGCCCATGGCGTTCTCAGTCAGGGAACCCGCCGAAACAGCCGTCGCACCGTCTTTGGCCTCAACATGTTCGGTTTGCACCAGAGTTGCTAGCGCACCATTGACCGCGTCTTTGGGCCAGCCATATGGCGCTGCCTCAAACTCCTTGATGAGCTGCAACCCGCTGCGCGATCCAGCGTTCAGTGCGGCCATGATCCTGCTCGTCACAGGGTGTTGCAGGACATCGCCGGAGTAGGCGACTGCTTGCAGTGCGTCCTGGTTGCCACCCTTCGCGCGCTTGAACACCATCGCCCAACCAGCATGGTCAGCTGCGTCGAACTTGCTGAATTTGCGTACTTTGGCCGAATCCAGGGCTGCCTTCACTTGACTACTGAGGCCCTGGGGGGCTCCTGTCGGCTGTGTGCCGCCACCCAGATAGACGCTGGCATTACTCAGGACTTGCCGAGCCAGATTATCTATCTTCTCTTGGGCTCGTTCCGCCCGAGCGGTCATGTGATCCAGCGCCTGCTTGCCCTCATCGCTATTGGGCGGCGATTGCGTTGCGAGCACGGACCGTGCCGCTCTTTCGTCAGCGATTGCATTCTTGAAGTCCTGGTCGTCCTGTTTGGGCAACCACACCCAGACACCGCTGCTGTCCATACCGGCCTGCTGCGCAAAGGTGACGATCTTCGTCTGGGGTTGGTCCCACCCCGTTTGAATCCAAACGGTGAGCGATGCCTCATCCACCGAGGGAGCTTCCGACCCGAAGTGGGTCTCCACTTTCCGGACGGTATTCGTGACGCCTTGAAATGCTTTCAACGTCCCTAGCTCACGCTCGACGGCCCGCCGCAATGCGTCACCGCGCGCGTGCATCTGCTCACTCGTGTTGTTGAGAATGTTGCCGCGCTCGAATCGGTATGCCCGTTGCCATTCTTCGTCCACCGGATTCTGAAGGCGATACTCGTTCCCATCCAGAACCAGCAGTGTTCCGTCCAAGTCGGCCAGAAGCGCCGGCAGAGCCTGCCTTAGCGGCGTGCTGCCGGCGTTGAGGTCTGTGACGAGTAGATCGGCAAGCGTGTCAGCATTAGTCTTGATGCCCTCACTTTCGTCAAGGTGGCTGATAAGGAAGACCAACTCGACGGCCCGGGCGCGCAAGTCACCTTCGGTAGTCCCGTCGCGGACTGCATCGATCCGAGCTTCCAGGTCTGCGAGTAGAACTCCCTGGTTGAGCATGTCAATCTTCTTGCTGCGGAAGATCACATCACCTGAGACGACATTGCCCAAAGGTTGGGTAGCGACCTCGGACACGGCTTCCAGGGTGACCCTGAGCTGGGAACGAAGCTGACCCGCTCCTCCGCGATCGACCGATCGCAGGACGCTCTCGATGAAACGTCGGCGCGTGGGCAAGATTGGGTAGTCCGTCACCAAATCCTGCTTGTCGGCTGCCGTTGCCGCAATCTTCGACCCCGAAAGATGCTTGAGAATCTCGCCACTGACCGAATCGAGTTCGGACTGCAGCTGACCCACTTGTTCGGGTTTCTTCCGCAGGACAACTTCGCGCACGACGGTGTCCACATCTTTGCTCTGAAGCTGAACCTGAACGGTGAACCGGTCCATGAACCTGGCCAGTACATCATTCGCGCTCAGAGCCGATTGGCCTGCCGTCACGATCAGGGCACGTGCCTCAAGCTGCGTGGTGACGCGCTCAACGATGTCCTGCACGTCGGCCAGTAGCTGCACGTCGTCGGCAATGTACTGCTGCAGTTCATCAATCACGACCAGGGTGAGGGGAGTTGATGCCTTGTCCGAGTATTCCGACTCGCGCGCAACGGTCTCAAGTACCCGTCGAATCGTGTCAATGACCATGTCGTCGGAGATGTCTTTGATGCGGTACTCCGCTGCAATCATCTCCCCCGCCGCCTGTGGTGTCGCAGCAAGATCCGGCTCGACGTCCAGCAGAGCCTGCCGGATAGCTCCTGAGACGAACAGGTTCCGTGTGACCTCTTCCGGTCCTTTGCCTCGCGCCGCGAGGGCTTGCAGGAACTGCTCGTGTCGTCCGGGAGTCTCCTTGAGCCACAACGTGAATAGTGCCGGACCGAATTCAGTGGGCAGGCCCGCTGCGTTGAGGATGATCTCGAGAAGTGGTTGGGCGGCGGCGGAGATTCCGTGCGCACCGGTTTTGCGGCGCATGGTTCCGGCAGCCGCGAAGCGCACGGTGCGAACGCGTTTGGCGTAGGAGTCAAGCTCGGTGAGCAGATCGGACACGTCCTCCGGTGGGTCTACCAGGCTGCGTGCCGACACGCCATCAATCTCCGGATTCGACCACAGGTAGGTCAGAACGCGCAGGAAGTGGCTCTTGCCACTCCCATAGAAGCCGCTAACCCACACCGCGGGCTGAACCCCGCCGGACTTGTCAATATTCGTGATGTAGGAGCTGAGTATCCGACGCAGTCCCTCCTTATAGGCGCCCTTAGCGACGAACGATTCCAGTTCGTAGCGCAGTACCTCAAACTCTTCGGGAGTGGATGGGATTTCGAGGGCAGTGACGCCATCATTGGGCAACCTCCGACCGGTGGGGTCGGTGGCAAAGACATCGCGGTTCAAGAGTGCCACGGTTGCTCCTTAGTTGATCGGGACGGCAAGATAGTTCCAGCCGTCATAGCCATCAAGCAGGCGATAGTTATTGTCATGGCGGGTGCCGGGGAAGAAGACAAGCAGACGCCCGGGGACATCGCCGGCGATCGCCGAGATGACGCTCGACAGGCGCAACATTCCGAACAGCGACGGTGCACCAATCAGGCCCACAACGGTCTGATCGTCGGCGGCTTGTAGTTCGGTGCGCAGGCCGTCACAGAGTCGTTCGGCGAATTCATCGAGAGCGCCGTGCTGCAATAGCTCGGGATCAGCCAAGTACTCGTCGCGGTATTCATGGTTGTTCAGCCAATCCTCAAAACGACCCGAGATGTCTAGTTGCATCCACTTCTTCCCTTGCGCGATCGTGGTCGTCTCGAACATGGGCAGTCGGTGAAGTAGGCGGCGTTCATCGGCAGGGCGGTAGACCAGCATCCACACCCGTTCCGGGCCGGACACGTGAGTCGCCCACGGTTCGTGCAGGTGCCGCTCGTACGCCTCGCAAGCTTCATCAATCGCACTCATTGTGAATCCATCTCCAGTGGGAGCCTGCCGTCGTCTGCTCCGGCTGTCAGCGCATCAAGGTCGATTTCGGTGACCTGCCCGCGCGACCGGTAATCGATCAGGCTCTTGCGGCTCGCGTCGTGCGCGAGGTCATGCAGGCGAGCCAGGGGTTGATCCAGGAGCGCAACAGCTGGGGTCGAGAACAATCGCTGCCCACTGACATCGCCATCGGAAGCAATCACCAGCGCCATCGCGAGTGCTCCGGGGGTCGGGATGATTCGTTGCCGAACACCGCGCGGCTGGCCGGCACTTGAAAGGTAACCGGCTTGCTTCCAGGACGAGAGCGCATTCCGACCTATCTTGTCGCGGACTGAATCGCCGTAGGAATCCGGATATGTCGCGGCGACGGCTGCGGCAAGATCTTGGGACGTCACGACGGTTCCCTCCGTTGCGGACAGGACAGCGGACGTGGTCGCGGCCAGGGCAGGATCGCGAGAATGGGCAAGAATCAAAGCAACGAGTGGTCTGCCGCTAATGTCTCTGCTCCAGAGCCTGCGAAAGGCTCGGAACTCCGGGGTCGCTGGGTCGAGGCCGTATAACTCCCGTAGGTAGCGGAATGTTCGTTGTCGACCGGACAGGGACCCCTTGGCTGCTGCGTTGTCATCGATCACGGCGCTCTTGTACTGGAGCGGTGATGCCGTCGCAGAACATGCATCTAGCACTGCACCCAAGTCGGCCAACATCATCGTGCGACTGGTGTGGGCACCCCCGCTGTGCCTCTCCGACACCAGTGCCCCCTCCCCATTTCGCTGATACTGCGTCGATTGTTGAACCTAGCACCGCTGTGTGACATTTGGCCCCGACACCGAACTGATCGGGTGACGATCAAGATGCGAGAACCCGACCAGAGCACAAGGATGAAGTCCTGCCCAAACGAGAGGGGGCCGGGCATGACGACAACGACATTGGTTTTGGTGGACTTGTCGAATGTTTGCCGGGATGAATCGTTGGGCTTCAGCACGGAGAAGGCCTCCTGGCCGCGTTGGATACGTCTCGAAGCCGCAGTCAGAGGGCACTTAGGGGCGGAGACCGCGTTCCACCTGATTGCTGACACGAATCTGCGTGAGTTCCTGAGCCGGTCGGATCAAGCTAGATTCGACCTCGGTGTGCGGGACAAGAGCATCGAGACTTCAGCGACGGCCGACCAACTCATACTCGATGACGCAATCAATCGCGGCGCATTCGTGCTGAGCAACGACGGATTCACGGACTACATGAAGATGCCCGGCGTTCTGGATCTTCACATACTCAGGTGGGGCGTTCGAATGGGTAGTGTTCTGGTCACAGAGGTGCGACTTCAGGCTCCTCATAGCGTGCTCATCACCGAGAGGGTCGAGCAGGAGGAGGTCAAGCGAAAGTGGGCCAATCCCCGCGACTTGGATCGCAAATGGCGGTGCCGGAACGATACATGCATTGAAGGCCTCGTCCTCATCCCAAAGATGCGCGAAGGCTCCGCCCTTTGTCCGTCATGTGAGTCCTACTTGTCCGACGAGGGCAAATGGCGCGACGCCGCAATGGTCAAGATTCTCTGTGGCAGTTCGGAGATTGGGCGCTTGACCTTGGAGGACGGCGACCGATGCACAGTCGGCAGGCTCGATGACGGTGTCGCCGGCTTCGATCCTTCAGCACATCTCGCACCGGCCGAGGCGGACAAGATCAGCCGCCGCCACCTGGAGCTTCGCAACGAACAGGGTCGGATTTTGGTTGAGGATCTCGAATCGACGAATGGATCAGAAGTGCTAACCCCCACCGAGAGCCGCCTGCGGCGCAAGGGTTGGCGACCCGGTGTTCGGATGCGTCCCGGGACCGTCGTGACGTTGAGGCGAGGCACTCGCGTGCGACTCGGCGGCACCAGAGTCGTTGTCGAGCTGTCGGGCCGGCGCTTCGGTCGATGATCCGGAATCCGCTCTCCAGGAGGCCGCTCCAAAGGCACGCCGATCATCACGCCCCTCCTCGGATTGCGGCTGCGAGCTGCCTACTCGCGTTTCGGCGGGCGGAGATCGACACTCTCGCTGTCGGCAACCACGCCACCAACGCTGTGCTGGTGGAGCAGGTTCAGCATGTCTTCTTGCCGGGGTTGTCCGAGCGCCAACCGATACAGGGCCAGCTCCTCGATCGGCCGTCTCGCCAGGCGGCAAGGTCGTGGCGGTCCGCCACGGCGTGCACCAGAGGTGCCACGACTTCCGCGACATCGGAGCACATTTCAAGACACGAAAAAGTCGTGGCAGTTGGAGAGAAAGTCGTGGCACCTCAGCGACGAAATTACCGCTTGTTCCGTGTTTGAGTTCCGCGTTCTTGCTAGTGCATAGCCTCGTTCAGCACTGCCACGACTTTGCGATATTCCCACGTGATCGTTTCCCGTGCGAAACCCCGGAAACACTGGGCGCAGGTCGTAGCGGTCCGCCACGACTTTGGGAGGAGATAAACCCTATAGAAGAGAGTCGGATTGACTTGCCGCATTTCAGGGCCCAGGAATCCTGTGCGCGAACCTATTGGTTTCGAACCCTGAGAGTCAGCGCACCCCGGATTTGGTCGGGGCAACCGCCACGACTTTTGGTTGGGAGGTGCCACGACTTCCCCAGACTCCGTACAACTCAATGTGCGCCAGTGGGAATCCCGGTGTTCCGGGTAATCCACGGCCACCCATCCCC
>JBAXOQ010000015.1:0-27991 GCA_037133175.1 Actinomycetes bacterium | reverse complement strand
GCTGCGGCGATATGCGGATGCGCCTATCGGGGAATGGTCGCTAAGATTCCGTTCAACGATTACGCCGCCGCCGATGCGGCCGCCAGCGGACCGTCCCCGAGCCCCCTGCCGACGGCGATCACCGACATCATGACCGCCTGCAAGTCCAACCCGTCCGCGTATTAGTCTTGCGATTAGCCCCCGGGTGCTGGTCAGGCGGCTTTCTTGACGCCCGGTTCTCGACGCGATCAACGCGGTGCCAACGGGCATGCCTGCTGGTTCGGCCCGGTGACTACTTGTAGTGGTAGCGCAGCGCGGCGATATCAATGTCGTCACCGCGTGGCACATACACCATGCGGTGCTCATCAGTGATCCGACGCGACCACGCCCCGGCCAAAGTGAATCGCAACGGCTCGGGCTTGCCGATTCCGTCAAACGGATCACGGCGAGCTGCCTCGATGAGCCGGTTGATCCGTCTCACCATCGCGCGATCTTCACGCTGCCACCAAAGGTAGTCATCCCAGGCCTGGTCAGAGAAGATCAGTCGACCGGCCACGAAAGCTCTCGCTCACGGCCTCTTCCCGCCGCCAGCGCCGCCAGCGACTCAGTCAACCTCTGGGCGTTCGCTGGCACCCGCAGCAGGTGGGCTGTCTCCTGCAACGCGCGATACTCCGAAGCGGAGATGAGTACCGCGTCGCCGCGCTTGGACAGGATCTCTACGGCCTCGCAATCATCGTTGACCTGCTGGATCAATCCGAACAGATTGCGTCTGGCCTCCGTGGCTGTTATCGCCGTCATAGCGGAAACGTACCATATCATGTACGTTACTTCCAGTCGTGCAAACGCACCAGAACCCGTTACCCGGTCGGAAGTGGCTCTCCAGGGCCACAATCCACCGACGAATCCCTGGCCGCTGCCCGGATAATCAACTGCTGGTACAGGTCCAAGGCCTCCACCATGTGTCGGTCGGTGTCCTGGAGTTGCTGCATCCCGACCAGGATCGCCATGCCGACGGCGGCCAGCAGGTCCGATTGATGCTCGTCGACCCCAGCCCGCCTGGCTAGCCCGGCCAGGTTGTCGCGGCGCATTCGGTCGACCCGTTGCTGGGCCGCGAGCACCCGGGCGTTGGATTGGCTCCAGGCCCGAATAGCAGCCTCGGCCTTGTGTCGGAACATTGCGGCGAGTTCCTTGGCCACCTGGATGCGGCGCATTTCGCTGTGCTCGTTCGCGGCCGCCCTCATGGCAGCTTCCTGATCGGACTCCCAGCGGGTCATCACCACGTCGACGAATCCGTCCATACCGTCGAAGTGGTGGTAGAACGATCCGGTCGAGACCCCCAACCGCCCGCAGAGCTCGCCGAGGGTGACGCCTTGGTGGCCCCGCTGCTCGAGGATGTCGAAAGCGGTCGAGACGTAGTCGTCGGGGGAGACCGGTCCCTGACGTTGGTCGGCCATTCGTGCTCCCAACTTCGATGAACTTCGGCGACGGACGCACCAAAGGAAACCAGAAGAATCCAATTCATCCGTTCGACCTATACAAAACATAACCCAACTTATGTTTGGATGGGCACACGTTGATCACGGACCACATCACCAACAGCAGGTCAACCCCACCAAGAAGGAGTCCACGATGGCCTATTTCGACAATGCAGAAGAGATCTACAAGTACCTTGGTGGCGTGTTTCGGGCAGCTTCGGATCATCCCGAGGTTGGGCCCGCGCTGCGCAAGGCCAATCTGGTGCTGCGTTTGGACTACTCCAACCCGACGGCCACTCTCACCGTCAAGATGATCCCCACCGGGGTCGAAGTGATAGAAGGCGAGACTGATGTGGTGCCGGACATCCGGATGGCGATGTCCGCGGACAACGGCAACCTGTTCTGGCGCGGGCAGTACAACGTGGCTGTTGGTCTGGCCCGCGGTCAGGTACGAGCCAAGGGTCCGGTCACCAAGATTCTGAAGATGGTGCCGCTGACCAAGCCGCTGGTGCCGGTCTACAAGGAACTGATCGCCGAGAAGGACGCATCGTGAGCGAGCTCGACCTGCCTCCCTGGGGATTGTTCATAGGCGGGAAGTGGGTGGCGACCGAGGAGCACGATGAGGTCATCAATCCGGCCACCGAGGAGGTCATCGGATTGGCGGCGCGCGGGACCGCCGCGCATGTTGATTTGGCCGTCGAGCAGGCGCGGTTGGCGCACGAGCGCGGTGAGTGGCGGCTGCTGCCACCTAGTGAGCGGGCCGATGTGTTGGATCGGTGGGTGGAGGCGATGAGCCAGGGGATGGATGAGCTGTCCGAGGTTCACGCCGCCGAGAACGGTTCGCCGATTCGGACTGCTTTCGGCTTCCACGTCGGCTACTCGATTTCCCATCTGAAGTACTTCGCCGACCTCGCTCGGGCGTACCCGTTCACGCAAGGCGGTCCGGCGATGTCGTATCCGACCGCGGCCATGGGCATGGTCCGCCGGGAGCCGATCGGTGTGTGCGGCGCGATCGTGCCGTGGAACTTCCCGTTGCTGCTGGCGATATGGAAGATCGGGCCGGCCTTGGCGGCAGGCAACACCATGGTCATCAAGCCCGATGTGAAGACTCCGTTGACACTGCTGATGATCGCCGCGATGGCCGAGCAGGCCGGGATTCCGGAGGGCGTGTTCAATGTCGTGACCGGCCCGGGCTCGGTCATCGGCGCACGCATCGCCGAGCACCCGCAGGTGCGCAAAGTCGCGTTCACCGGTTCGACCAGGGTGGGCAAAGAGGTCATGATCGCGGCAGCGGGTAATCTCAAGAAGGTTACGTTGGAATTGGGCGGCAAAGGCCCGAACATCGTTCTCCCGGACGCCGATCTTGACTGTGCCGTCGACGGTTCGATCTTCGCTTTTCTGCTCCAATCCGGTCAGGCGTGCGAGTCCGGTACGCGGCTGTTATTGCACGAGGACATCCACGACGAGTTCGTGGATCGGCTGGTGAAGCGTATTGCCGACGTGCGCATGGGGGACCCGATGGACCAGGACACCGACATGGGTCCGCTGATCTCGGCCGAGCAGCGCGAGCGGGTGCTGGGCTACATCGAGTCGGGGATGGCCCAGGGCGCTCGTCTGGTGGTCGGTGGTGGCGTGCCTGAGGGACCGGAGTTCGAGCGTGGGTTCTGGGTCGAGCCAACGGTGTTCACGGACGTGACGTCGGACATGATCATCGCCCGCGAGGAGATCTTCGGCCCGGTGCTGGTGGTGCAGCGGTACAGCTCGATCGATGAGGCGGTGGCCATCGCCAACGACACCGAATACGGATTGACCGCCGGAGTGTGGAGCACCGATGTGGGCGCCGCGATGGAGGTCGCGGAGCGGATTGAATCCGGGACCGTGTGGATCAATGACTGGCACATGGTCAGCTGCGAATACCCGTTCGGAGGGGTCAAACAGAGCGGCATCGGTCGGGAACTCGGGCCGCAGAGTATCGACGAGTACACCGAACCCAAGTTCGTGCACGTGGACTTGGCCGGCCCGCGGGAGCGGCACATCTTCGACGTTGTCCTCAGTACCCCGCCCGGTGAAGGGGGTGCATCATGACCGCCGCGCGGGCAGCACTGCTGCATGGACCGGGGGAGCCGTTGAGCGTAGAGGACGTCGAAGTCGACGAGCTCCGGGACGACGAGGTTCTCATCAAGGTCGTCGGGGTCGGAGTGTGCCACACGGATCTGGTCGGTCAGGACGGCGTCGTTCCGCTGCCTTACCCCTCAGTGCTCGGGCATGAGGCGTCGGGGATCGTGGCCGAGGTTGGCTCTGCAGTGACGAGCCTGGTGGTCGGTGATCCGGTCGTGGTCAGCTTCGCGTCCTGCGGCGAGTGCGGTATGTGCCTGGGCGGTCGGCCCGCCTACTGTGACCTTTTCGCGCCGTTGAACTACTTCGGTTCTCGACTCGACGGATCGGTGACCTTGCACCAGGGCCAGGACGAGGTCTACGGGAGCTTCTTTGGCCAGTCGTCGTTCGCGACCCACGTGCTGACGGCTGCGCGCAACGCCGTGCGAGTCCCCGATGGTCTGCCGCTGGACATAGCTGGTCCGCTCGGGTGTGGATTCCTGACCGGTGCCGGCACGGTGTTCAACGTGCTCAAGGTTGCGCCAGGGTCAGCGCTGGCGATTTTCGGGGTCGGCGCGGTGGGTCTGGCGGCGGTGATGGCAGCGGCGATTGTCGGTGCCGAGACGATCATCGCGATCGACATCTCTGCCGATCGATTAGCCCTGGCGAAGGAGCTCGGCGCGACCCACACCATCGATGCGTCGGCGGTCGATGACGTGGTGTGGGCGGTGATGGAGGTCGTTCCCGTCGGGGTGCACGCCTCCATCGACGCCGTCGGACACGAATCGGTGATCCAGCAGGCGCTGGAGTCGCTGCGCGCCACCGGAACCTGCGCGACCGTCGGGCTGCAGGGCCTTGAGAACGAGGTCACCATCAACCAGGGCCACCTGCTCATCGGACGGACCCTGACCGGAGTCATTGAGGGCGACGCCGATCCACAGGTGCTGATCCCGCAGCTCGCGGAATTCTTCGCCGAAGGCCGTTTCCCCTTCGACCGATTGGTGAAGAAGTACGCATTCCTTGACCTTGATCAGGCATTTGCCGATACCCGCGATGGTCGGGTGATCAAGCCAGTTCTGGTGATGCCCTGACAAGTCTGGTCGGTCGATACGAGTCTTCGAGCCCGCGCGGGCTCTTGGGGCAACCGGTCGACGGACGACTGGTTGGGACTAGCGTCCGCCGTGGTGGCCGCTAGTGCCCGAATGATGAGGACCGTCATCGGCGGTGCTGCTTGCGCCGGTGGCCGAGGTATCGGTCCCCGGGGCATGCACCCCATGGTCGTCCAAGCCGTCGGCCAGGTCGTCGCCGAGTCCACCGTTCAGCGAGTCGTCGCCGAGTCCACCGTTCAGCGAGTCGTCGCCGAGTCCGCCGTTGAGCGAGTCGTCGCCGGCGTCGCCGAAGATGCGGTCATTCCCGCGCCCACCGAAGACTCGTTCATTACCCGGCCCGCCGTGGATCTCGTCTGCCCCGGACGACCCGCAGATCACGTCGTCGCCGCCCTTGGCGAGTACCCTCGAGGTCCGGGTCAGGACGATGACATCGGCGTGATTGGTCCCGCGCACGGTACCGCCCCGGCCGACGATGGTTGCTGGACGCCCATCGCAGCGCAGGGTCGAACGGGCGGAGTCCTGGAGGTGATCGGTGACAGCTTCGGCCGGAGTGGTGGCGGCAAACACCAGTGCTGCCGATCCCATGGCCAGAGCGATTAGTCCCGTTCGAATCCTGGTAGACATGGTGAGCTCCTGCAAGGTTGAGTAGACCGATTGCGGGTCTTCGACCCACGCGTCCAGTCTCCTTCTCGGCGAGGAATGGCTGCAATTGGCCATTGGTCGTAGGACCATCGGCTGGCTACGGTTCTTGGTCGAACAGTCCGTTCCGCTGAGCCCACAAAGCGGCCTGGGTCCTGTCGCTGACACCGAGCCGACCGTAGACCTTGCTCAGGTGCGCTTTGACGGTCTTCTCAGTGATCCCGAGTTCTCTGGCGATTTGCTTGTTCAGCATCCCGCGGGTAACCAACAGCAGAACCTCAAGTTCGCGTTGCGAGAGCTCGGGGGTGTTGTGCGAACGAACCGACCCGAGCACGGTTGCGGCGACGCGGGGATCCAACGGCGAACCGCCAGCGGCGGCGGCCCTGATCGCTGGCGCGAACGTGTCCGGCTCGGCGTCCTTCAGGACGTAGCCGCTTGCTCCGGCCGAGATCGCATCGGATACCCGAGCACGGTCTGAGAACGACGTGAGGATCACGACCCGGGCAGCCGGATCCCGGGCAAGAATCGCGCGGGTTGCGGTGATTCCGTCCATCGTCGGCATCGACAGGTCCATGAGGACGACATCCGGGGCGAACTGCGTGTAGGCCTCGACCGCTTCTGCTCCGTTCGCCACCGTTCCCACGATGGTGATGTCGTCGTTGACGTCAAGCAGCGCGGTCAGACCGGTGCGAACGATCTGGTGGTCATCAGCGATCAGTATCCGGATCATTGTGTTGGAAGCTCCAGTCGTACCCTCGTGCCGCCAGTTGGTCCAGGGGCTACGGTCAGAGTCCCGCAAGCTTGGTTCACCAGGGTGGCAAGCAGCCGTAGGCCGACGTGGCCGGGTTCGGGATTCTCCAACGCGTCATCCGTCACGCCCACCCCGTCATCAGTAACGGTGAGCACGGTCGTTCCATCGATTTCCTTCAGCTGGATTGCCACGCTAAGCGCCTGCGCGTGGCGGACAACGTTGCGCAGGGATTCCTGAGCCACCCGAAAGACCAACGCCTCGGTTTGGTCGGACAGTCTGGCCGTGGGCTCCATGTCCAGAGTCGTCTTGATTCCGCGTGCGTCAAGCGATGCCGTCAGGCCCAGCAGCGCGTTCTCGATGCCGGCGTCCTTCAGATTCGGCGGGTAGATCTCGACCAGCAGCGATCGAAGGGCCCGGACCGCACCCCTGGTGTGCTGCGCCCCGGTGAGCACTTGCGCCGCTTCCTCGCTGTCCGGCGGTAGATTCGCGCCGACGCCGGCCAGGGTCAAGGCAAGGCCGGACAGATCCTGCACAACGCCGTCGTGCAGATCGCTGGCGATCCGACTGCGCTCATTGTTTGAGGCGTCAATCGCTGACTGCAGCAGGCGTTCCTTTTGAATCTGGTCTCGCTGAAGTCGGCTTGTCAGCCGCCACACCAACGGCAGTAGGAGCAGGCCGAACAACAGGATTCCACCTGTGACGATGGGCGCGAATTGGGTCCAGATCCGCTGTGCCGAAGCGGTGACCGAGTCGTAGGAGTAATACGCCTCGAACAACAGCGGCTGGCCTTCCGGTGAGCGGATCGGCAGGTACACCTCGAGCATTTCACCCACCGACTGCTCGAAGCGGTTCTCCGGTTTGCTCAGATCGCTTACCTCGGCCTCAAGACCGCCCGAACGCAGCACGCTCTGCTCTTCTTCGCCAAGGGGATAGCGGAGGCCAATCAGGCGTGGTTCGTTGGAGTACACGATGGTGCCGTCGGCCGACCAGATCTTGACTCGGGCGACATCGGGACCGAGCGCCTGACTGCTCATCAGCGCGTCCATGAGGGACACCGCGGTCGGATTGCTGGTGATTAACCCCACGGCCATCTTCGGTTCGGCCACGGCGTGGGCGAGCACCTCGGTCTTGCTGCGAGCGTCGCGGATCGCTTCGGCGGTGCCTGCGTTCTTGCTGGCCCACAGCGCCAGGGCCAGAACCGCCACCATTGCGATGACGGTTGCTGCGGCGAAGCCTGCCAGAGCCCGACGCCGACTTCGATCAGCCCGACCCATGGCCCTAACGTAGTCGTCTTCGGGCAGGTCACGCGACCACTGCGGCAGCCCGCGCGTGTGGGGGTCTACGGTCGGTTGCCACCCAAGCACCGGGCGACTCCCACGCCTGTGGCCGGATCGTAGGAGACCTGGACCCACTTGCAGCTCTTGGCCTGGGCCGGTGCCGCGATCGCAATCGGCAGCAGCCCACCGGCCACCAGCAGCAGTGATCCGGCGGCGACCGCGCGCTTGATTGTCGATGCGTTCATGAGGACTCCCAGAATGAGGTGGTTGTGTGATCACCAGTCTGGAGGGAGAGTTCGACAGCAGGCAATTGGACCTTGGTCGTACGACTCTGGCAGGGCTCGCTTCCTCACCCTGCCAGCGGGACAAACGCGAACGCTTCGCCGTCGAGGCGCACGTGGCCGATAGCGGGCGAGCCAAGGTGCATTCCGGCGACGAGGAGGTCCTCCGTCGCAGCCCACGTCATGGTCTCGACGCGAGTTTGGATCGCCTGTGCGGGGTCCACATCGAACACCATCGACCAATCCGGGTGCGCGAACTCAAGGAACTCGGAGTGGATGATGTCTCCCCAGATGAGCAGCTTGTCGCCTTGCGACTCGATCAGGAATCCGGTGTGTCCGGGGGTGTGGCCCGCGAGTGGAACTGCCGAGATGCTGGGAAGCAGTTCTTGCAGCTGCGCTGAGAATAGCTTCACGTCGCCTCGGTACGGTGCCGTTGCTTGGCGTGCCCCATCAAAGATCCCGTGAAGGAAATCCGGCACGCGAGCCCGTTCGGAATCACTGTGCCAGTAGTTCCATTCGGCCTCGCAGACCATCAGCTGCGCGTTCTGAAACTGCCTGTGGTCTGAGCCGGTGAGCAGTCCACCTACATGGTCCGGGTGCAGATGGGTCATCAGAATCAGGTCGATATCCGGCGGGAGCAGCCCGGCAGCACCCAGGGAATTGATCATGAGTCCGTTGTCATTCATCGGTGGCAGCCTGCCGCCAGAGCCTGCGTCGATAAGAATGTTGTTGCCGCCGAACCCGATGACGAAGGAGCAACCCGGGACCACGAAGTTCGCCGACTCGTCGACCGCCACGTCGTGGTCGGCCAGCAGCTGGCGTTCTAAGGTTTCGACGTCCACTGACTTGTCGGCCGATTGATAGGCCTGCACTGGCACGTCGAGCAGTCCATCGTCCAGGACCGTAATCAGGGCATCACCGATGGCGATGCTGCTGCGGCCCGCTATGAGCCGAGGTTCATCTGGCATGAGGTCCCAATCGTGATGAACAGGCGGTTCAGTAGATGATACCTCTTGTGACACAATGAACGCCCAGCGTGTCGGACCCTACGAAGGATCTCAATGGTTGCATCCGGAGTCGAGCCGGGACTTGTTTGGATCGCCCGGGCCGATCCTGATCTAGTGTCCGGTGCGCGACACGCTGAACAGCGGGACTCCAGTCGGGCCCTGGTCGTTCAGGACGCGGTGGGCAGCGTCGCCGCGGCCAATCTGGCGGCCGCGCAGATCCTGGGTCTGGCGCTCGCTGACTTGTTGGGCATGCAGTCTCCCAGCCCTCTGTGGTCGGCGATTTCTGTAAGGGGCTTGCCGATCGACGCTGACCTACATCCTGCGGTCAGGGCCGTGGAGACGGGTGAGCCGGCGTCCGCTGAGTTGATGGGTGTGCTGGTCTCGGCGCAGGATGCGCCAGGTTTCACTAGATGGCTCGATGTCTCGGCGGAGCCGATCGGTGATCCAGCGATCGGGGTGCTGCTGCAGTTGGTCGACGTTTCCGATACACCCCGGGGGAATGATGCGAGCCAGACGCTGCTCGCGGAGTATCGCCTCGCGAGTGAAGCGGTCACTGATGGGGTACTTCGGATAGACCGGAACGGGCTTGTGTCGTGGGCCTCTGGCGTCGTTCTACGGGCCGCGGGCGGGACGCTTGGCTGGGTGATCGGCCAGTCCATCACAACATGGATGCACCCCGATGATGTGGCAGCATTTTGGCAGGCGTTGTCTGCGGACAGCGCCGATCTGCAGCTGGAGTGCCGATTCCGCAATGCGCAGAAGCAGTATCGATGGATTCTGGTGAGGATTCGACCGATTTTCGATGTGCAGGGACACGCCGTCGGTGCCACCCTGGGGCTGCGCGACGTCCATGATCAAACGTTGGCACGACTGGAACTCGAAGCCACCGCACGTGAACTGCAGGACGCCGGAGCCGCGCTGGCCGAAAGTGAGCGGCTCTACCGGATTCTGGCCGACAATGGCACGGATTCGGTCTTCTTGGTCGACCTTGAAGGGTTGTTTACCTGGGTATCCCCGGCGACTCGTCAGGTGCTTGGCTACGACCCGGCGGCTTTGATCGGGCTCAACGGCATGAACTGGATCCATCCAGATGACGTCCCGGTATTGCTGTCGATCCGTCAGCGGGTCGATTCCGGTCAGGTCGTCCGACAGGAGATGCGCCATCTGACCTCCTCGGGTGAGTATCGGTGGATGGTCTCGGTGACCAACCCCGCGCGGGATGCTGACGGTGCGGTAGTGGGCCGGATGGTCGCGCTGCGCGACATCCACGACCAGGTGCTTGCCCGACAGGAGCTGGTCGCGTCCGAGCGGCGATTCAAGTCGATGTTCGAAAACCACAACGCGGTGATGCTGCTGATCGAACCAGCCTCCGGACGGATCGTCGACGCGAACAATGCGGCCGCGCGTTTCTACGGGTACAGCGTTGAGGATCTGTGTTCCATGGTCGTCTCGCAACTTAACGTGCTGCCGCCCGAGGAGGTGGCGCGGCGACGGGCGCAGGCGGCGGAGGGGAATAGCAGCTACTTCGTATTTCCGCACCGAATGGCGAACGGCGAAGTTCGGACGGTGGACGTCTACTCGTCCCCGATCGAGGATCATGGTCGATGGTTGCTGTTCTCGATCATCCACGATGCCACTGACCGGGTGGAGTACGAGAGCCAATTGCGGCAGGCCGTGGCGATGTCGGACAGCGCCGCGTCGGGGGTGATCGTGATCGACCCGACTGCCGTCGTTCGGCAGGTCAACCCAGCCTTCACGGCTATCACCGGTTGGCCGCGTGAGTCGGTTGTCGGCAAGAATGCCAGAGTCCTGGCTTCGAGTGTTATTGGGAGCCAGGACCTAGAACGGATCAGTGCCGCGATTACTGACCTCACGGACTTCCGCGGTGAGCTGTCGATCCTGTGTGCGGATGGACGCGAATCTGAGGTCGTGGGCAGCGTCACCACCGTGCTCGGTCCTGACGGTGCGGTTGCCAGCTATGTGGGAACCCTGACCGACATCAGTGACCGAGTCCGGATCCAACGGGAGTTGTCAGATAGCGAACTGCGTTACCAGTTGCTGGCAGAAAAGGGCAACGACGTGGTAGCTCGAATAGACCCCGGTGGTGCATTCGTGTGGGTCTCGCCCGCCTTGGAGCGGGTCCTGGGCTATTCCCCTGCGGACTTGGTGGGTGTTCAGGCGGTTGAACTGACCCATCCCGATGACCTGGCGATGATGCGCTCCCGGTCGGCCGAACTCGATCGTGGCGCGACTGAGGTGCGATTCGAGGTTCGCCTCAGGACTTCAACGGGTATGTACAGGTGGATGTCCGGAGTCCTGGGACCTGTTTCGGGCACTGAAACTGCAAGCGGCACCTTGTTCGTGGCACTGCGGGATATTCAAGAACAGGTTCAGGCTCGGGAGGAATTGGCCGAGAGACGCGCGCGCCTTGCTGAACTCCAAGGCGAGTTGAGCACTGAGAAAGACCGCCTGGAGTTGGTGCTGCGCAGCGCCCGCTTGGCAACCTGGGACTGGAATATGGCGACTGGTCAGACCGTGTTCGACGAGCGGTGGGCCGAGATCGTCGGCTACCGGCTGGAGGAGCTTGAACCGGTCAGCATCGATACCTGGGTTCGGTTGACTCATCCAGATGATCTGACTCGTTCGAGCGAGGCGGTAGTCCGTCACTCTGAGGGTCTCGATCCCTTCTACGACGTTGAAGTACGGATGAGGCACCAGGACGGCGACTGGGTGTGGGTCCACGACAGCGGCAAGATCGTGGAGCGGGACACGCAGGGACGTCCACTGCGCATGACCGGAACACACGAAGACATCACTGACCGGGTGCACGCACGCGAAGCGTTGATCGAAAGTGAGCAGCGCTACCGACTACTGGCCGAGAATGCCTCCGACGTGGTGTGGCAAGTGTCCTCGAACGGCACCGTGATGTGGGCGTCGGAGTCGACGCCCACAGTGCTGGGATGGTCGCGTGACGAACTTCAGGGCCGTACAGCCCTGGAGTTCGTCCATCCTGATGATCTCAAGCGCGCCAAGGTCGCAAGGGCCAGAGTGCTTGCCGGCGGGACGGCGAAGGGCGAGTACCGCTTCCGGTGCGCGGACGGTACATTTCGATCGATGGCGGTCGATGCCCGCCTGATCGACAGCAAAGACACCAATTCCGAGGTGGTCACCCTGCGGGACATTCAGGATGAGGTCACCGCGCGGGAGGAGTTGATCCATGCGATCGAGCACGACGCGCTGACCGGTTTGGCGAACCGGGCCTTGGCCGTGCTCCGCATCGAACGCCTGCTCTCGGATTTACCTGTGCGCGGCCCGCGTAACAGCGCCGGGGTGTTGTGCATTGGGGTTGACTCGCTGATGGCCGCCAATGAGGCCTTGACGTACGCCGGGGGCGACCAGATTCTCGAGACCATTGCGACCAGGATCGCGCTCAACCTCGACGATATCGATCTGATGGCGCGCGGTTCTGGGGACGAGTTCCTGGTCATGCTTCCGAGTCTGCTGAGCGGCGCCGACGCTGGTGTCTTCGCCGAGAGGCTTCGGCTTGCCTGCAAGGGACCCATTCAGGTGGGTATGAACGTGGTTGAGCCCACAGTGAGCGTTGGAATTGCGACTGGCGGCGCAGATGCCAACGCCGATGATCTGCTGCGCGATGCCGCTTTGGCGATGCGCCAGGCAAAGGACGGTGGCCGCGACCGCTGCGAGTTCTTCCAGGAACAACTCGCCATCGAGGCGCAACAACGGCTGAGTGTCGAAGCCGGGATCCGTGAGGGACTGCTGGTGGGTGAGTTCGTTCCTTGGTTCCAACCCGTGGTAACCCTCACGGATGGTGCCGTTGTGGGTTACGAAGCATTAGTTCGTTGGGTCCGGCCCGATGGCAGCGTCGTCCCGCCGATAGATTTTCTGCCGGTTGCGGAGAGATCGAACCTCATCGCGGAGCTTGATCGAGCGGTTCTGATGCAGTCTGTTTCGGTGCTGGCAAGGCTCCCTGATCCCTTGCACATCGCGGTCAACGTGTCGGCGAGCACACTCACCGGCATGGGCTATGCGGAGTTGGTGGTCGAGGCGCTGGCCGAGTTCGGCGCCGACCCGAGCAGGCTGATTCTGGAGGTTACCGAAACGGCGCTATTGGTCGTCACCAAACCGATCCGCGACGCCATGGGGCGTCTTGCCGACTTCGGGATCCGTTGGTACGCGGATGACTTCGGCACCGGCTATTCATCGATTGCGAACTTGCGTGACTTGCCGATCGCGGGCCTGAAACTCGACATGTCGTTCACCGCCGGGATCCGCAAGGGCGATCGCACGTCCGAGCGACTCGGTCAAGCACTGTCAGGCCTCGCAGACGGCTTGGGCCTTGACACCGTGGCCGAAGGTATTGAGACAGCGGAAGAGGCAGCCGTATTGATTGCCCAAGGATGGAAGCACGGCCAGGGGTGGCTCTACGGACGGCCCGCGCCGTTGTCGTTGTGAGTCAAGAGGCCGGAGCCGACGCCTGGCGTGCACGGGGCCAGGTCATCACGCAAGGTGACCGAAAGTAAGAAACTGGCAAGAAGCAGGGGGTCAGTCGGCCCATCCGCTATACAGGGAGTGACACGGAGTGCCGAAAGCTCTCGAATAGCGAGAGGAATTGCCATGTTCATACGTACGACGTCAGGTTCCGTTGCGGTGTTCATCACTGCGGCGGTGATGGCGATGCTCACGGGTTCCATGATCAATGCCCCGGTTGCGCGCGCAGAATCCGAGCTGCCGGCAGCGGTTGCCGGTGATGTTGGCGGGCCTTCGCAGGACCTGGCCGGGCCCTACTGGACGGCTCAACAGCCCACCATCACCACTCGCACCGACCCGTGGCCCAGCCAAGCGGCGGTGGTGAGTCGGTTGCGGGCTTACGGGCTCGATCCGATTCTGGAACCGGGCTACGACGACCCGGTGTACGAGGCGAATGCGAACCTCACCGGCCAGAACACGCCCATGGCGGCTTTCATGCTGCACGACACGGGGACCAACGTGCCGGCGAACCAGTTGCTGCAGGCGCATTCGCTGCCGTGGATCCTGACGGGCAACAAGAGTTCGGCGGGCAAGACGGTTCGCGCTGGGCACTTCTACGTGGATCGCCTTGGTTTGGTGTACGTGGTGTACCTCGGCCGCACCTGGCACGCCGGAGTCGGCGATTCGATGTTCGGGGTTCCGGCGGATCGGATGAATGGCTACTCGATGGGAGTCGAGATCGAGTCCCACGGTGGGGGAGTTCAAGACCTGACCCCAGCCCAGATTCTGGCTGCCAGCAAGGTGGCTGCGGCCGCCCTGGATGTTGCTGGACTAGGTACCGAACGTGCTATCAACCACAAGGACTACGCCGGACGTAAACAGGGGAAGGTGGATACCGCCTACGACATCGGTTGGTGGCGCGCCCAGATCGCCGCTGTGCGCAGTGGCGGCGTTCCGGCGCTGGCTCCTGGAGGTCTGGGCAGTCCGCCGACGGTTGCCGTCGTATCCGCCGATCCCAAAGCTGTCAGTCTGGCTGCGGCCAAGCCGGGAGCAGCTGGTGCCTATGTGGCGCGCTACCAGCGGGCTCTGCGGGCCTATGCCCGCAAGCTGGGGATCAGGGTCAAGACTTACAACCCAAGTGGCATCACCGGCAACTTCGGTAGCGAGACCCGGCTGCTCACCAGGGTGACGTTCAAAGCACTTGCGGTGCGGTCCAGGGCGTGGAGAGTGCTGTGGAACACCACCCCGCGAAATGTCCCCAACCCGCAGCTTCTGCGCAAGATCGGGTTGCACGTCATTCCCTAGCGGGAGTTTCCCCGCCAGTTTGATGTTGGTGGTGTCAGTAGTTTGCGGACGGACATGTGTAGTGCGGCGTTGTCGGCTTCGCGTCGCATCAGGTGGGCGATCGTGAGCGCGAGCACGCAGTAGAAGACGTGGACACGGTTTTGGAGTCGGTCCAGTGGTGCATGGGACCGAAGGACACGACGTGGGGGTCTTTGAGTTGCCGGAAGCCGGACTCGACTTCGGATTGGGAGCGGTAGGCGGCCGAGTTCTGCCCGGCGTCATAGACGACGGTCAACGATTCGACGCCGTCGGTCAGATCCCGGTAGCGGGTGACGAGTTCGTCGATGACAGTCGTGAACTGGGTGACGTCGGGCCGGTCGCCTCACCCAGCGCGGCCCAGCGGTGGTGGCCCACCAATCGGCGAAGGCCAGTTTCGAGCATGGTGCCACGATCCGGTTCGCAGTTGCCAACGCAATGTAGGCGCCTACCGACGCGCCCGCGTCCGATCTGCCCAAATACTGCTGATCGACGATCCGTGGTTTGCCATCGACCCGACCCGAGGTGACCAGATAGTAGTACGTCTTCCCATCCTGCCACTTCCCCACGATCGACGACATATTCAGGTAACACCAATCGGGGAGCCAAAACAAAAGCACCACCAGGGGAAACACGCTGATCAACTAAATAGCGGGGAAACTCCCGCTAGGTTGCGACCGCCGATCGAGACAGTGACTCATATCGGCGGTGATCGGCTTTGGCCGCGGTCCTAGCGCTTGCCCTTGAGGTAGTAGGTGTAGGTCGTGCGCAGTACGTAGAAGCCGGGAACAGCAGGCGCGTAGTACATCACTTGTACCTTGATGCGCTTGCCGTACGTTCTGATGGTGATCTTCCCGTTCTTCTTGTAGGTCACCTTGCAATAGGCGATGTCACCTCTCGGGGCGGGACCGTATGGGCGGCACGTCACCTTGATCTTGACCCGTTGGCCAGCGTTGCTGTAGACGCGGCCTTTGACGATCGTGGTGGTGCCTCCGGGCTTGATGGTGGGAGGGGGTTTCTGGTCTGGGATCTGCGGCTGCAGCGGATCCGTCCCGGTGACCGTGGCACTGCTCGTGTTGTTGTCTGGGTTCGGATCGGTTTCCGAGGAGGAAACGGTCGCGGTGTTGGTCAGCGTTCCCTGCTGCGTGACGGTCGCCACGATGGTGAACGTCGTGCTTTCGCCAGCTGCCATGGACGCGGCCGAGCAACTCAGCGGCCCGGCCTCGTTGGCGCACCGTGCGTCGGACGCCGTCGGCACGTAGGTCAGTCCTGCGCCCAGAGTGTCCGTGGTGATGATAGCTGCGGCCGCCGATGGCCCGTAGTTGGTCACGGTGAGGTTGAACGTGACGTTCTGACCGACTGGGACGCTGCTCGGGCCGCTCACGGATTTCACGATCCCCATATCCGCGACCCCCAGGATCTGGGCATTCGTGGAGTCCACCTGGTTATCAGGGTTCGTGTCTTCGACGGTGCCGCTGCCGCTGACCACTGCGGTCGAGAACAGTTCGGTTGCACTCGGGTTGGCCGTCGAGGTGATGTTGATCGTCGGTAGCCCGGAGTTGTGGGGGACGCCCGTCGGGTTGGTGCACGTCAGCTTCGGTGCACTGAGGGCGCAGGTCCAACCGGTTCCGCTGCCGGCGGGGTCGGTGGCGCCGGAGCTCAAAGTGATCTCCACAGTGACCGGTCCGGGTTCACCGGAAGGGCCGAAGTTGAAGACATCGACGGTGGTGTGCCAGGTTCCGCCAGCATTGACCGCGGGTTCGCCGCCATGAACGACCGCCAGATCGACCGCCCCTCGGATCGGGGTGACTTCGGTATCGGTGCCGGGTGTGCCAGGGGTCAGCGGCGTGGCCGTCGCGGTGTTGGTCAGTGATCCGGTGGCGAACGAATCGACAATGCCGGTGATGATGATGTCCGGGGCGTCGGTGCTCGGGGCGAGCGTGAGTGTCGAGTCGGCACAGGTGACCGTCGGAGCGGCGTAGGAGCAGGCCCAATCGGGACCCTCAGAGCTGATGTAGGTGATGTTGGCCGGTAGTGGGTCGGTGACTGTGACCCCGGTCGCGGTTGAGGGACCGCTATTGCTGACCCGGATCCGGTAGTGGATCAGTGAGCCCGCGATGGCTGTCGTGATCGGGTTGCCGGATTCATCGACGGCCACCTTGGTCATGGTCAGCGTCGAGGACCTGTTCACGGTCACGTTTGCCTCTGCGGTGTCCGAGTTCCCGGGAGTCTCGCTGGACACATGAGAGGTGTTAGCGATCACTGTGCCGTGGGGAATCCCGGGATTGGAACTCACTTTGACAGTCACCGTCGCGGTTGCGCCGACGGCGAGGCTGGGCGTGGTGCAGGTCAAGTTGATGGCGGTATGGATGCAGGTCATGCCTAGTGGTGGAGTGACCGACGCGATGTCCAGGTTCTTGCCACTGAAATCGTCGGCGATCTGCGCGTTGACTGCTGTTGACGGTCCGTTGTTCGTCACGGACAACGTGTAGGTAATGTCCTGGCCCGCAAGAATCGGGTTTGGGCTGGCGTTCTTTGCGGCCACCAGGTCCGCATGAGTGATGACATGGACCAGGGCCGTGGCTTCGTTGTTGGCCAGTTCCGGGTCATCGGTGGGCGACGTCACGGATCCGATCATTGCGAGGTCCGCGGGCTTGGCGCTCGGACCCGCGGAGACGTTGAGCTTGAGGTCGTCGGAGGCGCCGTTGGCCAGTGTCATGGACTTCGTGCACTTGAACAGGCCGGCGTTGGGGCCGCACACCCAACCGCCGCCCGCACTGGTGGCGGTGATCGCGGCTGGTAGCGGAATCGTCACTTCGAAATCACCGGGGTCGCTGCTGGGGCCGTTGTTCTTGACGGTGTAGGTGATTTCCGCCGACGGGCCGCCAGCCGTGACGGTGACGTCACTGGTCGACGTCAGGGCGATGTCGGCGAGCGCGACGCCGCGGATATTGACCACGGACTTGTTGTTGCTCAGGTTGATGTCCTGTGGCGCTGTGATTTCCGCAGTCAGGACGACGGACAGCGGCGGTGCTCCGCTGGACAGGTCCACCCCGAAGCTGATCGTGTCGAAGGTAGCGCCTGGAATCTTCGCCGCCACCAGGGTCTGTGAGCAGGTCAAGGTGACGGGTCCCACCTGCGGCATAGTCGACGGGCTGCATCCCCAGGAACCGTCGGAAAGGCTGGTCACTGTCACGTCGGCCGGGATGTCGATTGTCATTGAGACGGTGGCGCCCGCTGGAATCGCCGACGGCCCGTAGTTGAGCGAGGTCACGGTCGCGGTGGTCGACCCGCCAGGCGGAACTGTGCCGGGGACCGTGATGGTAACCGCTGCGTCGATCTGGTTGGCTGCGTTGAACGTTTCCGTCGACGTGTTGTTGCTCGGGTCGGTGTCCGTCCCGCTGCCACTGACGGTGGCCGTGTTGGCGACCGTGCCGGCCGTCTGCGACAGGGTGCCCGTGAGGGTGATCATCGGTGCTTGTTCGCCCGCGCCCAGCGTTCCTCCGGAGTAGTTGCAGGTCACGGTGCCGGAGGGATTCGCACAGCTCCAGTCCGTTCCGATCGCGTCAAAGTAGCTGACGCCTGCGGGCAGTGTGTCCTGGACCTGAACGCTGCTGACAACGGCAGGACCGTTGTTCTTGACCGACAGGTTCCAGCTTGCGCGACCACCGGCGACCGGGGTTCCGTCGACCGCCTTGATGATTGCCAAGTCGTTGCGCTGAACGACTGTCACATTCTCGGTGTCGGTGCCTGGAGTACCCGGGGTGGTGGAGGTGGCGGTGGCCGTATTGGACTGGGTCGTGCCATCCGGGGTTGCCGCAGGCACGTTCACGGTCACGGTGATGACCGGAGCCGATGCGCCGCTTGCCAGGCCCGCGTTCCTGGTGCAGGTGACGACTCTGGCACCAGTGTCGAAGGTGCAACCCCAACCGGCTCCGGACGCTGACACGAAGTCCTGTCCGGAGGGCAACGGGTCAGACACGACCAGCGGCGGATCGGCGACGTCGGGACCGTTGTTCGTGAGCGTCAGGTGGTATTCGGCGTCTGCGCCAGCGCCGAACTGGACACCGGGAGTCCCGGGCACCTGGTCGACCCCGACCTTGTTCAGGGACAGCGTGGCGTTCGGGTTCGTCACGGTCAGCACCACCTCGTTCGATGGGAACGTGAAGGCGATGCCGGTGTCATGGCCGTTGCCGCTGAGGGTGGCCGTGTTGCGCAGTATGGTTCCCGACGGAGTGTCGGCGTTGATCGTCAGGTCGTACGTCAGCGTGATCTGAGCACCGATGGCGAGGTTGCCGAGGTCGGAGGTTAGTTGTCGGCCGGTGATGTCGCCGTCGTGGCCGCCCGTGCTGTTGATCTGCAGTGATCCGGGCACATAAGTCGTACCGGCGGGGAAGGTGTCGGTCAGCACGCTCGCGTCGAGCGCGTCCTGGCCTTTGTTCTGCGCGACGATTGTGTAGCGAACCGTGTCACCGGGTTTGAGGTCGCCACCGTTGAGGTCCACCGCGCTCTTTGCTGTCGGCATGTTGGGGGCGAATAGCTCGGTGGCGAAGGTGATCGCGGACGGGTAGTACACGTCACCCTTGGACGATGCGGTCAGCCGGGCATCAGTGTCGCCGCTGGCGAGCTTGCCGCTGGCATCGATGCGGCCGACGTCAAAGCCGAGCTGGTTCTGGTAGTTGGGCGATTTCGTCGACACGTGCTGGCCGACGGGTTCACTGATCGTGGAGTTGAAGAAGTTGGTTGCCGGACGAGCCGGATCCGAAATCTGTTGCGCTGGTCCCCAACTGCTGCCGACCTTGCGCGAGATCGAGAAGCTGTCACCGACTAGTCCCAGATCGCCCTCGTACGAGACAACCCCGATCTCGGTCTTCACCGGACCGCCGGTTGGGGTCTTGAAACCACTGATGTCGATGTTGACGCTTTCGTTGTTAGCAACGTTCGCGTAGCCCGCGAACACCGACATGGCGCGGACGGGTTCGCTGGGGTCTGCGTAGACGATGATCAATGACCACCCGGCATCGAGGTCGGAAGCTCCGGTGTCGGCCTGCACATTGGCACCGGCATAGGTACCAGCGCCAGCGCTGCGCACAGTCCCGGTCACGTCCGCTGACGCGGAGTAACTGCGTTTGTCGGTGCCGAGAAAGACGTCGGCGGGATTCGCCGTGACGCTCTGATAACCCTGCCCCGGGGACTTTCAGCTGCATTGAGCTTCTGGATGAGTTGGTGCTTCGGGCTCCCCAGAACAGTCGGGCGTACAACACGCCGGCGCCACTTGGCAGTGCGAAGTTCGCGGTGGAGGAGTTGAACGTGGTCGGGTCGGCGTCCACGTCGACGTTGACCATCGTGAAGTCGTTGTTGTTGAGCTTTCCGGTGCCGTTGCGCCCGGCTACGCACGACGATGCGTTGGTCGCACCTGCTGCGGTGCTGCACGTCAGCAGCGTGTTCCCGACCAAACGGATCGCCCCCGCTGCGTTCACGCTGTACTTCGAGGTGAACGGTGCGACGATCGCTGCTTGGGCGTGTGGTGCCGCGGCGACCAGGAACGCGGCGAGCACCGCCAGGACAGCGGTCAGCGCCATTGCCGCGCGGGCGGACTGACCTTTGCCGAGCCACATGCGCTGCGGTGTTCCAGATTCCATGACGATGACCTCCACACGCAGCCGGATGAATCCGATGCGTGGCTCAACTCAAGAACGAGCGCATCTGTGGGGGGACTCTACTCGGCTACCGATGGCAACGCCTGTTGGATGCCATGGGCGCGAGGCATCCGGCGGCTCTCTACCTTGGCAGCGGGGGTCCGCATCTGGCGATTCGGTCCTGCATGTGCGGCGTGAGAGGAACGATGAGTTCGGCGTTGTATGAGCCTGAGGGCAGTAAGCCGACTTTGTTATCGAAGATCTGCTGAGCCGCGACTGCGTAGGAGCGTGACTGCGCGGCCAGGGACCCCTCGCCCACTGCTGGATCGATGTTGGTGGTCAGGATCGATACGGTGCCATCGTTGTTGCCCACGATGGTGAAGGTGCGGAACTGCTGCGGAAAGTCCCGCAGTGACGAGGTCTCGATCTGCCAGAAACCGAGCTCGGGACGCGATCCGTCGGGGGACATCATCGGGGTCACTGCGTTCTTGTGGCGGTGCCCGGCGAGCCAGGCGATCAGGTTCGGGTACGAGTGCAGTTTGGCGATGAACTCAACTTCGGTCAGCGGTGCGCAGGAGCTCCAACCGATGAGGGAGCCGGGTTTCTCAACGCCGATGGGTACATGAGCCGCGATGATCATGAGCTGGTCCTCCGCCTGGCCCTGCTCAAGCTCAGCCACCAGCCAGTCGAGCCGTTGGCTATCCAGATAGCCATGCCCGTAGCCATCAATGTCGGGGTTGGTGGGGTCCTGAGTATCGTCCAGCACGATGACCTTGATCGGAATGTGGGGTTGGGGCAGGAAGCTGTAACAGGCGAAACCCTCGTCCACGTTGGCTTGGCTGAACCCGTGACCCACCGGTTGCGAAGAAGTGTCGAAGAACTCGGCAATCCATTCGGGTTTGGTCAGCGACCGACGGTTCGGATCGGCGGCGCTCACCTGCGGTGGAGTGTCGAAGTCGGCAACCGGACCGGCTCCGAAGACGTCGCCGTTGGGGGTTCTGCCGTCGATGGCACCCATGTAGAAACCGCGGCTGTCCACGCCCGGGCGATCGACTAGCAGGTTGCCCAGGTTCAGGATCTCGGTGCCGGTGTAGTGCTTGCGAATGTAGTCATTGACCGGCAACGTTCCGATCATGAATTGATCGTGGTTGCCGAGCGTCTGGTACCACGGGATCGACTTGTCCAGCCCGGCCGCCTCGAAAGCATCCTGATAGTCGTTCGCGTTGCCGGGGACCGGGTCGTCGGCATTCCCCGACTGCGGAATGATCGGCCCACCGTCGAGCACATCGATGTACCAGCGCAATTCGTTGAACTGGGTGTCGTTGGCGGCGTCGCCCAGTGAGATGCCGAAGTCGAACGGGGATTGCTTGTGGAGTTCATTGATCGTCTGGACGGCCGCGTCGAGTACCTGAGTGGTGTACAGCATGACGGGGGAGTAGGCCGATGAGAACCCGCCCCGGTATCCGAAGAAGATCAGCTGGACCGGGGACTCCTTGTCGCTGATGTGGATATCGGAGAGAGTGAAGAACCGCACCAGTTGCGTGTCGTTGATGATGAAGTCCGTCTCGTGGTCGCCAGGCAGCAGGTCAAACCGTTGCTCGTGACGCAGTCCGGGTCCGTAGGTCCAGGTGCCGTAGCCGTGCGATTTGTACTTGGCGATCTCGTACGGAAGCACTGTGTCCGGACCAGATGGCGCCGGGTCCGGCACGATCGTGCGGTGCTCGGTCGTCACGACCTCATGGGCGATCGGATACCCGGTCAGAATGCCTTGGTCCCAGTCGTCATTTGAGTTCGCGTCGTCGTTCGGTGTCGTCACGAAACTCGCCTTCGCTCTGGCTGAATTCAGCCTTTTCATCGGTGAGACGAGTTTGCCGCCTCGTTGTCTGTTTCATGTCAAAACTACTCGCTGAAGGAAGGCGCGGCGAGTCGACGGCTCCGGGTGTGTCACCGCTGCCGCCTGGTTGTCGAAGCTGGCCGGACCTGCCCGATGGTCCCGCTGGCTTCGCTCGTCGTCTTCGTTCGCTGGCTAGAAGGCCCTGCATTCGGTGCGCGGATATCCGGCGGCACGTTGGAGTTCGTTCTGTCGCTCGCCACGAGCGGAAGGGGACCGTTTTGATCCGGTTTGTGCGAGCAATCAAGACCGTATTCCGGGGAGTGCGGCGTCCAGATTCCTGGGGGCCGGTATCCCGACTTATCAGGCCTTCGGGCACACAACCCCGTCACGGTTCTTGTCCAACAGCCGATTCGCCTCGAATAGCCGAGTCGAACGCGTGAACTTGACCTTGACGGGGTGAGCACCAATGGTCACGAACGACGCTGCCGATTTGCGGGCGACGCCGTGCGAGTAGACCTTGTTCAGCGCTTTGCAGGTGGGAAAGACGGCGGCCGGTGCAATCGTAGGAGTGGCGCACGTGATCATCTTCGTCGTCAGTGGGCTGTTTATGGCCGCCAGCGTACAAGTTGCTAGCGCCCTCTGACCCCAGTACATCGGATGCATTGGCTCGGAGCGGTACGGCGCCTTGCGCGGGCTCAGCTTGGCTTCGGAGACCGAAATGCGCCGTACCCATTCGGTGGTCTTGCCGGTTTTGCCCCAGTCGGGGGTTCCCATGCCGTCTGCGCCGCGGGAGGTGCCTTTCTGGCACAGAAGGTGACCGTTGAAGATTGAGTCGTTGTTCAGCACCGTGATCGGGATGTCCGAGAACTTGCTCGAGGCCGTCACGATCGCGTCCTTGAGTGTCGGCTGAACTTTGGTGATGGCCCACGCCAGGTCGGGGTCGCTAATCGGCAGGCCGCACCTGTTCTCACGGATGTAGCCAAACCCTGAATACTTGGCGTCTTTGGGCATCGGAATGATGTTCGGAGGAGCCTGGTAGACGATCCGGTACGACCCGCGCGGGTATTGGTTGTGGTCCATGGCGGCGACAATGTTGTCCAGGGCCCCACCGATCTTGGTAATCAGCGCCTTCTTCGCATCCGAGTTGATCAGATTGGTGACGGCAAGATCGTCCGAGCAGTGCCCGCCGAACAGTGGCACAACGTACGCCTGCACACACGCCGCGATAATGTCCGCGAATCCCATATCGTTACCGCCGATGGATAGGTCCACTACCTCCACTCGGTGGGTGGCGGCGAACTCCTGCAGCATCAACGCCTGGCCTTTGTGTCCTTTGTTGTCGTTGGCGAAGTCAATGCCAGGTTTCCACCATTGAGAAGTCAACACTGACGACGTGATAGCACCGGAGCACGCCAAGTTCAATGACTTGTACCCACCCCCGACGACCATCGGAGCCGACTTGGTGCGGTGACACCCGGGAATCGCTTCCTTGCCGCCATCGTCCCCGTATACCGCCTGTGCGGTCCCGACCGCCCAGCCCAGCCCCCAGGTCTGCGTGTTTTCGTTCCCACCGGAGCCGTTGTCCGCCCAGCGCCCGCCTTCCCCCGACATGTATGAGTCGCCCATACCAACGACCCAAGGGTCGCCGGAGGGTACGGCTCGAGTAACGACCGGAGCTGAGGTCGGCGCAGCTTGGGCCGGAATCGCCCCCAGAGCCGACGTCATCAGAGGGACAACCACAAGGACTGACAGACAGGAAAGCGCGCCACGTTTCACCGCACGAAGTCTACCAAGAGAGGACCAATACGCCTACCTTTTGTGCAAGCTTGGTCACGCTGCGTGGTGCAAGTGTGGGTTTCAGCACTGGTGTGTCGGCGTGGTGAACCAGATCAGTTGCAAGCGGTGTTCTGCTAGGTCCAACTCCACGAATCGTTCCACGAGCCCATGCCGTGGATCTCGATGTGGATGCTTGCCGATGCTGAGTCATCCACCCCTGGCATGGTGCTAATCGTGCCTGCGACAGACCCCGAGATGTCGGATCCGGACATGGAGCCACCCAGCGTCAGGGTGAACTGCGCGGGATCGAGCGTGTTTACCGAGAAGGCCCAGTCGATATTGATGTCCGCGTGACGCTGATAGTTGTAGCAACCGGAGCAGAACCGGTGACTTGTGGCTTTCTGGTAGGCCCATTCGTACGATCCGGACAGCGTGTGAGCGCTGCTGTCGTAGTTCAGCGCGATGGCCGTGGTGGTGCTTCCGTGGGTGTAGTTGAAGCTGATATTGAAGACCTGCAGCACGTCATTTGTCACCGCGATGGTGCCGCTGAACGTCAGACTCGCCTTCGAACCCATCTTGAGGTCGCCGCTGGTGTTGGCGTAGAAGTACCCGGTCGAGGTATCCATCGACAGGTGGAAGGCGAGCGAGTTGATGTCGAAGCTGGTGTTCGACACCGTCCAGTCCGCCAGGGCGACGTCGCCTTCCAACTGGATCGCATGGTTGCTGTTCATGGTCACCGCGAAGTCCGAGTTGAACGTGCCGCTGTTGGGGAGCACGAAGTTGCAGGTATAGCTGACCGACTGCGATGCGGCGGACAGGTTGATGTTCAGCGATACCTGCGTGAAGGTGACGCCACCCAGAGTCAGGTTGGAGATGCTGTTCTGGGCAGTGAACGTCGGCAATCCGTTGCTGTCGCGTCCGATCGCCATGTTGATCGACACCGCGGTTCCGCCGAACGTGGTGTCGAACATGAAGTTCGATCCAGGGTTGAGCACCGCATTGCCCACCGTGCAGCCGCGCGGAGCGATGCCGATCGAGAAGGTGCTGGTCTGGAACACCCCGCCCTCGATCTGCACGTAGGTGCCCGATGGCGCCGTGAAGCCGAACTTCATGCACGGGTTGAGGTCAGAGATGTTTACGACAGAGCTGCTGAACAGCCACGCCGTTCCATGCAGCACGGTGGTCATCTGCGACGGGTCCAAATACGAGGCGCCGCTGATGCCGAATCCCGGTTCACCTCCGACGAACTCAAGCTGGCCGGTGGCCGCCCACAGGTGCAGGCCGTTGATGCCCATGAAGGCGTTGGACAGGTAGACGTAGCCCGTCTGCGGATTCACCAACGGGGTGTTCACGCCGTCGCAGGTGGACTGACAGGCCGCCGCTTGGGTACCGACTCCCTTTGCGGTCAAGGACAGAGTGAGGGTCGTGTCCTGCACCGAGAACGCAGCGGTGACCGGGTAGGTGCCGGTGTCGCCTGTGTATGAAGCGTTTAGTGTGATTGCGAACCCGAACGTCGCCGCACTCTTGTTCACCGACAAGGACAGTGAGTCAAGTGTGAATCCATTGCTCGGACCGATGTTCAACGGCAGAGTCGCGGTCACTGAGAAGCTTGCGTCCGCGACGTTGAAGCTGCTGTCGGAGAACGTGCCCGTTGCCGGGATCGCCGTGGTGACGCCGTTCATTCCGAGGGCGTGCATGACGGTGCCTGGCAAAACGATGTTTCCGGTGAGCTGGCTCTGATTCGGTGGGAGTGCGAGGTTGATGGTGCTCAGACCGTTGCTCAGCGAGATCGTCGGATGGGAGGTGACGTTGGTCCACGCCCAACCGGCGAACGCAGCGCCGTTCACCCCCACCGATCCTGATCCGCCAGCCACACTTGCCGTTCCACCGGGTGCGCTGGCACCGAGTCCGACCTGGCCAATCGCAATTCCTGCACTGGACCACGACACACAACCGTTCGCGCTACTGGACCCGAGGTAGGGCACATGCGCGTCGAAGGAGCCGCAGAACTGCACACCGAAGCCGTTGCCGGCCGAGTTCAGGTTGGGCATCGCTAGCCCGGAGTAGGGGCTTGGGGCCGTTGGCCCTTTCCACAGCCAGATGCTCGGAGTGCTCATCGAAATGGCCGAACCTGCGGGACCAGTGAATGACTTGGTGGCACCGGAACTGGCGGTCATGAGCGCCCACGAGCCGTCGGCGAGGAAGGCTCCCGTGGTGCTGACCGGATTGGCCACGCCCGGCACCGCCAGCAATCCGTTGGTGAAGCCGAGGAAGACGCCTGATGCCGATCCACAGTCCAGCGGGGCCTGCAACGGGCACGAGTTGCTGAGGCTGAACGTCGTGGTGAGTGTGCCGCCGGTGATTATGTTGGCCCAGGTGAGGGTGCCAACGGACAATACCCAGTCGACTGCTCCGTCGGAGTCCGTGATCGTTCCGGTGATCGAACTCGGGTCGATGCTCAGGTTGCTCATTCCTGGCGGTGACCAATGAGAACCGGTCTGCGTGGGTGAAACCGTGAACGTCCAATTCTGGTCGTCGGTGTAGCTCAGTCCAGTAGCGATGGTGAACGACGTGTTCGCCGACGGCTGGATGCTGGCCGCTCCGGTGAATCCGGGAATGCCACTGTCGAACGAGATCGATCCCGTGCGGACGAGCGCCCCGTTGCCGATCGGGACGTTGCTGATCGACCCGTTCAAGCTCCACGCAGCCTGGGTCAGCGGAGTCCCGTTGACGTCGTAACCGACCGACTGGTAGTTGCCCGCCAGGGTTACCGCTGTTCCGTTGATCGAAAGCGACCCTGAGCCGGTGAGCTGGTAGCCGGAGTTGGCCCAGTTGCCGACCAGCGAGATCGTGTTGGTGCCCGCAGTAGCGTTCAGGGTCAGCGTCGGCACCAGACTGCTTGCTCCGTTCGCCTTGGTCATGGTGACGGCCAGGCTTGCGTTTTTGGTCCAGGTGTTCGGCAACGCGGCGAAGAATGCCTGGTTCGAGGCGGTCAGGCCGATGTTGAGCGAACCTGAATAGGAGCCCGAGGCGTACGCGAGAGTTCCGCTGAAACCGGTCCCTACGTAGTGGCCGTCAGGCGAGGAGAGCCCGCCGTTCCCGGTGTCGGCCGCGATGCTCCAGTCCGCCGGCCCGTTCACGTCGAGCGCACCGTTGATGGTCAGGTGGTCGTACGTCAGCGACATGGCGGTGGCGACGTGCCACTTCACGCTGGCTGCTCTTGGTGGAAACGAGGTGCTCCTGATGACGTCGATTGTTCCGCTGAAGGCTGCCGAATTGACTGTTAGACCGTTCACGGGTGATTGAAATGAGCCGGTTGCTCCACTGATGGTGATTTGGGCGCCCAGGATGCGGGTTCGCGGGTTCGCGTACGTGCAGGAGTACGTTCCTGTGAGCGTGATACCCCGGGGACCGACTACCGAGATCGTCCCGGAGCCGTTGGTCGGAGCCGAGAAGCCCGACGCCGTCAGGCCAGGCTGGATCTGGGTGCTACCGCCACTGGTGAAACAGAAGTCGGAACTCGATGGTGACGTCGGGATGACGATTCCGGTGGTGTTGGCTCCGGTGAGCGTCGCGGCCGAGAAGTTGGCGCCAGTGACGGTGGTGTGGGAAAGGTTCGCATTGGTCAGATCCGCCCCGGTCAGGTCCGCGCCGGTCAGGTTAGCTCCGCTCAGGTTGGCGCCGGCCATGTCGGCGCCGAGGAAGCTCGCTCCCGACATGTCCGCGCCGGACAGGTTCGCGCCCGTCAGATCAGACCCCGAACATGTGGTTCCGCAGGGGGCGGCAGATCGAACAGCGACTCCACCGACGCGATCGCCGGGACCGAAGTCGGCGCCCCTCAGGTTCGCCTTCGTCAGATTGGAGTGGCTCAGACTCACTCCGCGCAATGTTGCCCCGGGCATAGCGGACTTCGCGAGATTCGAGTGATGGATGATCGCGCCGTTCAGATTCGCGTAGTGGAATTTCGCGTGGCGCGCATCGATGTGGTGCATGTTCGCGCCGGTCAGGTCGGCGTGATGGAACTCGGCGTAGGTCATTGCTGAGCGGTGAAGGTCGACTCCCGCCATCTTGGCGTAGCGGAACTTCGCGTGGTGTGCCACCACGTGGTGCATAACCGCGCCGGTCAGGTCGGCGTGGTGAAACTTGGCCGATTGCAGTTTGGCATGATGCATGTTCAAACCGTGCAAGTTGTGGCCGCGAAAGTCCGCGCCCTGGTGGTTGCCGCCCACGTGGGGAACCTTCGCCGCTCGGGTACTGACCACGACTGGCGGCGGCGTTGCCGTTGTGGAGGGCGATGGGCTTGGGGCCGCAGGGCTAGCCGC
>JBAXOQ010000014.1:0-29489 GCA_037133175.1 Actinomycetes bacterium | reverse complement strand
ACTCAGCGGTCGTCGGGCGGCGCGGGCCAACATGTTCTCGTGCCAGCGCTCGCGCGCCATTTCCATCGCCGAGGCGGGGACGGCAAACGCATCGGTCGGTGTTGCCAGATAGGACAGCATCACATCGTCACGCTTGGCGATGATGTCGGCGGCGATCGCGTCGGTGGCCATGGACAGGCGCACGTTCAGCGCACCGTCGGCGTATCCGTAATTGGCCAAGACGAAGGGTTCGGTGATGAGGTCGAGCCAGCGGCGTAGCTCGGGTGCTTGGGTGATGATGTTTGCCCCGGCGATTTGCGCGAGTCCGTCGTAGTCCTGCGGCTCGGGCAGCGGCGCACCTGGCGGGACCGGCACATGCAGCACGCCGGGGGAGTCGACGGCGGCGGCGATGAGTCTTTGCCAGACAGCAGGCCGGGGTAGATCGACCGCCCAGACATCGGCACCCCACTGCAGTAGTTGCTTCAGTGGCCCGAGCTCGGCACCGGCCCCGAGCAGCGCCACGTGGACGCCGGTCAGGTCCAACCATTCGGGGTTGTCAAGTACGTTGCCGAGGGCGGTCTCGAACGTCGGCTCAACGATCCCGTTCTTCGTCCACTTCGCTAACTGGGCCCTCAGCTCGGATCCTGCCAGGAGTCTGCCGTGGTAGGGCAGCACCAAGGCAGGCTTCTTCAGATCCTTCGTGCCGGTCACCGCGACGTGCGCGAAGCCGGTCACATCTGGATCCGCCACGGCCTGTGCCAGGTTCTGTTCCTGCCCGTCGCGGCCGAAGACGAATTCCTCGTGCAGGATCCGCAGTCCCGTGGTCGCTGCATGAATTGCATTGTCGTGGGACGTCGCGGCAACCCCGACGACGTCGCGACAGGGTCCGGCGTAGTCCTCGCGCCAGTTGTCGATGCTTTCGATCTGCGCCGCGAGTTCCGGGTCGGCATCGCGCACGCATCCCGCGAAGACGCGCTTGCCCAGTCGCATGCTGCTGCGCTTGCCTTTGCTCTCCGGGAAGTCCGCGCCTTGCGCTGGCTTGCTCTGCTTGCTCATGAGATCTCCTCTTCTGCCGAGATTCTCGGCGAATGCTGCGGCGACGTCAGCGTCGAATTCGCGACCGAACTCGTCGGCGCAACCCTAGAGACTCACCGCGGTCTAGTCCACCGCAACGTAATCAGGTCAGCTCGGTCATGAGTGAGCGTCCGGCCTGATGTTGGGCCGACCGGTCGCACCGCGTCGCAAACAGGGGCGAGCCTCAATACCATGTGCAGATGAGCAAAGTCACGAGAGTCAACCGGCCAGCGCCGACCGCGGAACTGTACGCCAAGGCTGTCGCCGGCACGGTGTTGCCGGGACTCCTCTGGGGCGGCGGGACAACGGTCCCTGACGACGTCCTTGAGCGGACGCTGACCCCGGAACGGGACGACCTGCAGGCCTACGACGGGGTATGCGGCTTCGCCTCGACAGACATACTTCCTGTTACCTATCCCCACGTCCTGGGCTTCCCGCTGAGTATGCAGATCATGACCGGCCGATCATTCCCGTTGCCGGTTTTGGGCATGGTGCATGTCGCCAACACGATCACGGTTTATCACCCGGTTCCCGCTGGAGCGGAGCTCACCGTGCGGGTTCATGCCGAGGGCCCGTTCGCCCATAAGCGTGGCACCGAAGTCGACTTGGTGACCGAGGTGCTGGTCGGGGGGACTCTGTGCTGGGAGGAGTCCAGCACCTACCTGTGCAAGGGTTCCAAACTCGCCGAACACCAGGGTCTTGTCGAACGACCGCGCATCGACTGGCCAGTGCCGACCGACGGTGCTCAGGTGAGCGAGGTCCGGGTCGACGGTGATATCGGGCGTCGCTACGCATCGGTGTCTGGGGACCGCAACCCGATCCACACCCACTCCCTGGGCGCTCGGGCGTTTGGTTTCAAGGGCGTCATCGCCCAGGGCATGTGGACCCTCGCACGTTCGCTCGCCGAGGCCGGCCTGCCCCAAGAGGTGCCCTATCGGGTGGCGGCAGCCTTCTGGAAACCGGTATTCCTGCCCGCCGATGTGCGACTGCTGACCGAGACCGAAGGCGGGCAATCGCGGGTGTGGCTGACAGGGCAGACGTCGGAGACGATCCATCTGGTCGCGACGGTGGATCGAATCTGAGCTGGAGTCGGGAACAGGTCATGGCAGAACCGATCGCCCGCCGGGACCTGCTGGAATCACGTTCTCAGGCCTGTTCGTCCCTGCGGAGGCGACGCGGATGCGGACCTGGCCCTTCTCGAGGCCGTCGACGATGTTGTGGGCTGCGGTCGCCGGTTCCAGGCGCAGGAGCTTGTCGCGGTAGGTCCGGGTACGGGCCTCGACCGCTGCCGCATATTCCTGAACGGCTCGCTCGTCACCGGTGTCGACCTGAGCCGTGTGCAGCTTCCCAAGGCACAGTGTCGAGGACTGCAGCAGTCCCGCCAGGTCGATGTCGCAACCGGAAACCTAGGCGCCGCGTTGGCTGAGCTCGATCGCCAGCGCTCGGCCGATTCCGGAGGCCGCACCAGTCACGACGGCAACTTTTTCACGGACAGGCTTGGTGCTCATACGGTGGACTCCATCGTGAGGTCGGCTGCGGGCACCGCGGTACGCGACGTTGGGCCGGAGAAGTGCAGGTACTCGTCGACCACTCGTAGCAGGTTGGCGACGCTATCCGTGGTGGGCACCGGCAGCAGGTAGGACGGGGTGCGCTGGAGCATTGTCACGTGCGCGGCCCGTCCGGCCAGAGCTGGCACAAGAGTGACCGCGGTCGCGCCGCTGCCTATCACCACAATTCGCTTGCCCTCGAAGTCGAGGTCCTCCGGCCAGTTCTGCGGATGCACGATCGTTCCGCCGAACCGCTCACGGCCCTCTCATCGGTCCACGGTTTGAATTCGTAGCCGAAGGTGTACAGGTCGGAATCCGAACGGATTCCCGGGTATCGGAACAGGTCCCAGGTGCCACCGGAGGCGGCACGTGCTTCGAGGATGGCGAAGCTCTTCGACGGGTGTTCGATGTGTAGATAGCGGCCCACCCCGATGCCGGATAGGCCGGCGCCCATCACGAGGACATCCAACTGCTCTGCGGCGGAATGGGCGTTGCTCATATGAACTCCAAACCGACTACAGGTAGCCCCGCTTAACCAGGCCGTTGAAGCAGAACCAACCGGGGATCGTTGGCAGCCAGAACGTCAGGATTCGGAAGAACAGGACTGCCGACAGTGCGATGCCTCCGTCGACTCCGACCCCTGCCAGACCTGCGGTGAGGGCGGCCTCCACTGCGCCGAGCCCCCCTGGGGTCGGCGCGATCTGGCCGACCGTGGCCCCCACCAGGTAGACCACGCAGATGGCGGCCCATTCTCCGCCGCCACCGAACGCCCGCACACAGGCCACCAGACAGAAGCAGAAGCCGATGTTCAAGATGATGAACCCGCTGATTCCGCGGGCCAACTTCAGCGGCTGCTGGGCCAAAGTGAGCAGCCGCGGGCCTACTTGCTTGAGGATGGGACTGACCTTGCGTTGTGCCCAGTGGCGGGTGAACGGAAGAACGAAGAGCAACACCAGCGCTGCCAAGAAGATGGCGCCGACGACGATCGCCCAGGCCGGGGGCGCCACCTCGACCTCGTTCTGGGATCCGGTCAGTACGCCGAAGAACAACACCAGCAGCAGATGCATCACGAAGGCCATGACCTGCGAGACGGCGACGCTGGCTGCGGCCAGGGCTGGGTGGACCCCGACTTTCTGCAGGTAGCGGATATTGACGCCGACCGAGCCTAGCGTGGGCGGGGAGACCAAGGTGGCGAACGCCCCGGCGAGCTGCACCCAGGTCGTCCGGATGAAGCTGAGCTTCTCAGGGACGAAGCCCTCCAGTGTCATGGTGGCGCCCAGGAAGGTTGCTGCCGACAGCACCAGGGCTGGCGCGGCCCACCACCAGTTCGCGGTTGTGATGAGCTCGACCAGGTTGATGCTGCCGAGCTGGATCAGGATGAAGTAGGCGGCGATAGTTCCGGCGACAATCATCAAGATCGTCCGGGGGCGCAGCCGCACCAGGTTGATCTCCTCGACAGACCCCTCTGGCGTGATCTCCTCCAAGTCCTCCCGCAGGACTTTCAGCACGTCCTTGTGTGCCTTGATCGCCTTGCGGGTTTCGGGCGTCAACGCAACCGGTTGCATCACCGGCAGGGCCTTGCTGAGCCGTTCAGAACCCAGCACCCTTCGCCCTGTGTCCAGCGCCCGGTCGGGGTCGGTCAGTAGAGCCAGCGTGCACAGCATCTCAGCCAGATCGATGCGCTCCGCGACGTCGCCGACCGCGGTCGAGCCAGCCTCAGGATCCAATAGCCACACCCCGCCGTTGCTGTCGCGCAGCATGTTGTGAGCTGTCAGTGAGCGGTGCGAGATGCCGGAGTCGTGCATCGTGCGGATGGCGCGCCAGGCACCTTCCAGATCCCAGTCCGACAGCTCCGGACCGATCTCGTCGAACCGCTGGCCGTCCAGATGAGCGTAAGCCAACAAAGCGGCATCGGGGCCGACGGCGGCAACTGCCTCCAGCCGGGGCACAGGGGCGCCCGCCGCCTGCGCCGCGTACGACTGCAACTGTGCGTGGTCGAGCCTGCCGCGCATGGTGAGCCCGATTGAGCCACCTGATTCCCGCATCCGGAGCGTTCGCCACAGGCCCCTGACGATGCCGCCGCCTTCTAGGTCACGGTCGAAGACCATCACTTCGAGCCGCTCGCCTGACCGAGTGGTCGCCGAGTACCGCCGACCGCCGTCAGTCTCGTGGATCGCCCGCAGCACCGTCAGTCCGAAGCCGACTCGTTCAAGCGCGGACGCCACCTCCGCGCCGGACGGCCGTGTCGCCGGGGTCCCCAGAATCCATCGGGCCAGCAGACCGACAGCCCAGCCGAGGAGGGCAGACACGATCAGGGCGGCGACAGTGATGCCGCCCGTGAGGATGTTGGCCAGGAAAATCGCGGCAACCAAGAACACGCAGCCGATCGCCCAGCGAGAACGGTCCACCAGCCTGGCGACAGCGATGAACGCCACCGTCGCTGCCAAGGTCGCATCCAGCGGAGCAACGGCTCCGACCGTCGGTCGGCCAGTGAGCGCGTTGAGCAGTTGTCCTCCGGATGCCGCTTGAATCCAGATGCCGAGCATCCAGACCAGGGCAAGCGCGATCGCTCCAGCGCCGAGCGCCTCAAGGAGTTGACGTCCGCGCTTGCGCACCAAGAGGTCGATCGCTCCGGCAATTGGCAGGACGAGCACACCGAAGGCGCCGACCAGATTCGCGATGACTGCCAGCAAATGCGGGATGCTGTTGGCCCCCTGGGCGATGTCCTTGGTCAGCCCGGTGGAGGCATCAGAGGCGAGGAACGCGCTGCCGAGGATCGCCGCCGCGAGGAGCACCACTGCGACGAAGCGCACAAGATCGCCAGGTCGGCGCAATCGAGTCGGAACGCCGTTGCCCTCGATGACCAACGGCGGCGGATCGGCCGAAGACTGCTCGGTCGCTGCCCCTACGGTGGTCACACCTGATGCTCCCAGAAGCGTCGGGTCTGAAGCAGAAATTGCAGGACTGACGGGTGCCGTGCGGTTTGAGGGGGAATGTCAGGGCCCTGCCGCCATGATGTGCTCTTTGTCCAGCCAACGGTCGATCAACACGATGGCCTGGGCGGTTGCCAGCACTATCGCGACTCCGATAATGGTCGATTTCTTTAGTCGGTGGGCTGATCCGCAGGATTCCCATGAGCAGGGTGCCAAGTAGACCTCCGACGATGAGGGCCCCGGCCCGGGGCATCGCGGCAACCGGGGAGTTCGGGGCGCTCAGAATCACCAGCAGCAGTGGCACAACGCCGGCGACCGAGTACAAGCCCCAGCGCGCAGCCAGCCCGGCACCGAATGAGGTGGCGGCCACGAGCAGGGCGTAGCCGGCGGCTGATGCCACTGCAGGGCACAACAGCGCCGCCGGGGCCACCGATTGCGCGCCGTGCGCTACCTTCGGGTTACGAGCGCGCGTTGATCGGAGGTTGGGTCGATGCTTCCGTGGATTGAGGCTGATCGGCTGGCACAAGAGCACGGGGACTCCTATTACCTACTCGACGAGGCTCGGCTTATCGCCAACGCCGACGAGTTCTGCCGCGAGTTTCGCGCGAGGTATTCGGCCACCGATGTTGCATACCCCTACAAGACCAACCACCTGCCCGACATTTGCCGCACCTTCGCGGGGTTGGGGCTGTTCGCCGAGGTGGCGTCGGACATGGACTGGTGGCTGGCGCGCCGCATCGGGGTCGATGGTCGGCGGATTCTGTCCAACGGCCCACACCGATCGCGGGCGGCGCTGGCACAAGTCATGGCCGCGGGGGGCACCGTCATCCTGGACTCGCTGCGCGACCTGACGATCGTCGAAGACATCGCCCGAACTGCCGGTGACGTGGAGTTCGGGGTGGGACTGCGGTTGGGCTTCCGGCTGGGATCACGCGTCCACCTTCGGTTCGGTTTTGAACTGGGCAGCGTGGAGTACGACCAAGTGGTTAGCCGGATCCGAGCCGCTCGTGGACTGCGGCTGGCGGGACTGCACTGTCACTTTCCGGAATGTGCGGTCGGTTCTTTCGCCGAGCGTGCCCGAACGCTGGTAACGGTGGCGGACGATTTGTTTGACGGAGTGCCTGATTTCCTCGATGTCGGCGGCAGTTTCTACGGCGGGGTTCCGGCCCAGTTTCCCGGCGGTGGACCCGCGCCGAGTGTTGCGGAGTATGCCGATGCTGTCTGCTCGGAGCTGGTTTCGGCCTACGGGAAGGACGCCAGTGGTCCACGGTTGGTGATCGAACCGGGGACCGCGCTCGTCGCCTCGGCCCTGTCCCTGATCACCCGGATCGTCAGCATCAAATCGGCGGGCGATCGGCGATTCGCCAACGTCGCGGGGAGCATCCTGGACACCAGCCCGAACACTCGCCGGGTGGACTTCCCAGTGACGCCCGTCAGGGGTTCCCAGGGCCTTGATGGGCCGTTTGACATCGGGGGCAGCACGCTCATCGCGGATGAGTATCTGGCCCTCGATTTGCCTGGACCGTTGGCTGAAGGCGACTTCCTGGAGTTCGGCAACGTCGGTGCCTATTCAGTCTCGATGGTTCCGCCGTTCGTTCGTCCAGACATCGCGGTCCTCAAGCGTTCTGGTACCGACCGTCCCTGGGTGATGGTCAGACGCGCGGCGACGCCGCAGGACGTGTTCGCCGCGATGCTGTAGTGGTGTGGTTGTTCGGCGTGCTTGCGGACCTATCATCGGAAGATGGACGATCCGCAGGCGGACGAACTTGCTGAACAACGGGGCGCCTATCTAACAGCCAGCTCAGAGCAACCCAGGGCGCGTCGCGCGGCCGATGTGACCATGGTCGCGATCGGCGTGCTGTGCGCGGTGATTGGCCTGGCTCTGTCCGGAGGGTCGGATCCGGTTCAACTGGCGATCGAGCAGTTCGCGGCGGCCCTGCCGGATTGGGCGGTGGCGTTGCTGGCGATCAGCTACTCCCTGGGCCTGATCTTTGCCGTGGTGGTGTTGATTGCGCTGCTGGCACATCGAAGCTGGTACGCACTGCGGGATGTCGCGATTGCGACGGTGCTGGCCACCGTCGTGTCGTTGGTGCTGGTCGCGGTGTTTGGCCAGTTGTGGCCGCAGTTCTTCACCGAGTTCGCGGGCGGCTCCCCACGGGCGCAGTTCCCTGTGGTGCGGGTGGCGGTGGTGACCGCGATCCTCGTGGCCTCGACGCCCTACCTTGCCCGGCCTCTTCGACGGCTCGGTTGGCTCATCGTGCTGGTGGTAAGCGCGGCGGCTGTCGCGCTGGCGCTGAGTGTGCCATCGGGGGCGTTGGCTGCGGTCGGCGTCGGCCTGGTCTGCGGCGGCGGGGTGCTGTTGTTGTTCGGCTCGCCACTGGGGTATCCGGACACTGCGGAGGTGAAGTCGGCGTTGGCCCGGGTCGGCGTCGATGTTCCGAATCTGTCCATCGCTCATGATCAGTCGTGGGGTGTGCGTCGACTCGTCGGCACCACAACCGGCGGCGTCGATGTTGAGGTCAAGGCTTACGGCCGCGATGCCACCGACTCGCAGGTCATGGCCAAACTGTGGCGCGCGGCCATGTACCGGGGCGCCTCCCGACAACTCACGTTCTCGCGGGTTCAGTCTGTGGAGCACGAGGCTTTGGTGACGTTGCTGGCGAGCCGGGCCGGGGTGTCGGTGCCAGACGTGCTGGTCGCGGCCGGTGCCACTGATGAGGTCGCTGTGCTGGTGACAACACGCAAAGGGGAACGGCTCGCTGACGTTGATGGCCAGACCGGGCTGGACCAGGAGTCGCTGGCCTCGCTCTGGCGCGAGGTCGCCGCGATGCACGACGCTGGGATTACTCATGGGAATCTGGCAGCAGACTCGGTCAGCGTCACTGCCGAGGGATTCGTCATTGGCGAGTTCGCGGCAGGTTCAGTGGTGTACCGAGACTTCGACGCGGCGCTGGACATTGTCCACCTGTTGTTCGCCACGGCTGCGGTTCTCGGCCCACAGCGGGCGGTGGCCGCCGCGTCCGAAGGCTTGGGTGCAGATCGTTTGGCCACCGCCCTGGCCTACTTGCAGCCGCCGGCATTGACTCGAAGTGAGAAGCGCACCGTGGCAAAGCCTGCGGCGTTGCTGTCCGACCTTCGCGAACAGGTCGTGGCGCTCACCGGCGCGCAGGTGCCGGAACCGGTCAAGATACGGCGCCTGGGCGTGCGCCAGATCCTGACGCTGGTCTTGGTGTTGTTGTTCCTGAGTGCTCTGGTTCCGATGCTCATCGGGATCGACTACGCGCAGATCTGGGCGTCGTTGGCGACCGCGACCTGGTGGATTGCGGTGCTGGGAGTGCTAGCTGGTCAAGTCGCCTTCCTGCCGCAGGCCACAGCGATGATGTCAGCAGTTGGCCGCGCGATCCCATTGCGTCCGATGATGATCTTGCAGCCGGCGGTCGCCTTCATCTCTTTCGCCGTTCCCGGAATGGCTGGCCGAGTAACCATGGAGGGCGCCTTCCTGTTCAAGTACGGCATCCCCCCTGCGGTGTCGGTGACCAAGGGTGCGGTGGACGCGTTCTCGGGCTTCTTGGTGCAGGTGGTCGTGCTGATCCTCGCACTCGCAACTGGGTCGATCACGTTGGCTCTGCCGACCAGTGGTTCCACGGCAACGGCTCCCACCAACGATGCGGTGCCGTGGGCGGTTATCGCGGTCGTTGTTGCGCTGGCGATCGCCACCGTCGTTGTGGTGTTGCGGGTCAAGAAGGTACGCGATCGCGTGGTGCCGCAGGTTAAGAGCGCGTGGGGTGCCTTGGCGGAAGTACTCCGCTCACCCCGACTCGCCCTCGGATTGATCGGCAGTCAAGTTGCGGTGCAGTTGCTTTGGGGAGCCGCGCTGTGGCTGGCGCTCTTGTCCCTCGGTGTGCACCTGAGCATCCTGACTTGCACAGCAGTCGTGGTCGCGACGTCGCTGTTGCAGGGTCTCATCCCGGTTCCCGGTGGAATCGGGGTGTCCGAGGCCGTCATGTCCGCCTTCCTGGTCCCGCTTGGAGTCCCCGCAGCCGTAGCTGTCGGGGCGATCGTTATCTGGCGCGTGGCGACGTTCTACCTTCCAGCTATTGAAGGGTTCTTCGCTTCCCGCTACCTGCAACGGCGCGGCTACCTCTAGCCTCCGTCTTCGCGGGTTCTCTGTCGGGGGGGCATTAGTGCTACCTTCGTACGCGGGTTGGCGCAGGAGGCGGAAATGCATATTGAAACGTATCGCTATCGCAATGGTGATTGGGACGGCTCTTTCGACCTGACTTCGGATGGCCCGAACACCTTGCTGCTGGCCTTCGGTGACAGCACCCAACTTGATGACGCTGAGGTGATAGCCGAATTGGCGGCTGCCTTCCCAACCTCTGTCCTGATGGGCTGTTCCACAGCTGGCGAGATTCTTGACGCGCGCGTGGAAGACAACTCGCTGACAGTCGCGGTGGTGCGGTTCGAGCGGTCAAGGTTGAAGTATGCGACTGCCCCGCTCAAGGAGATTGATGGATCCAGGGTTGCCGGGGAGTCGCTGGCCGAGCAGCTGTCCGACGATCACCTACAGGCTGCTTTCGTGTTGTCGAACGGACTCGACGTCAATGGCAGCGAACTGGTTCGCGGCCTGAACTCCGGGTTGGATCCAGCCGTGCTGGTCACCGGGGGGCTTGCTGGGGACGGACCTCGATTTCGCCGCACCTGGGTGATTGTCGACGGGCAGCCCCGGACTGGGTATTCGGCTGCGGTCGGCTTCTATGGAGAGCATCTCCGGGTTGGGCATGGTTGTCAGGGCGGCTGGGAGATCTTCGGCCCGGACCGCCGTGTAACTCGGTCCGCGGGCAATGTCTTGTACGAGTTGGACGGCCGCCCAGCACTGCAGTTGTACAAGGACTACCTGGGCGAATTGTCCGCCGGGCTGCCCGGCTCTGCCCTGCGGTTCCCGTTGGCGCTGAAGGAGACCGTGGACGACGACCGACAGTTGGTTCGTACCGTGCTGTCAGTAAGCGAGGCCGACCAATCCATGACCTTCGCAGGGGACATCCCGCAAGGGTGGATGGCCCAGTTGATGCGATCCAGCGTCGATCAACTCATCGAAGGTGCTGCTCAAGCGGCTCGGGCCTCGGGCACCGGTGCCGACAGTCCGGTACCAGGGCTGGCCATCGCTGTCTCTTGCGTGGGTCGGCGAATGGTGTTGCGGGAGGCTGTCGACGAGGAAGTCGAGGCGACTTTGGAGTACTTGCCCGCAGGAACGCGACAGATCGGTTTCTACTCCTACGGTGAGCTCTCGCCCTATGCGTCGGGGGCATGCGATTTACACAATCAGACCATGACTCTGACGACGTTGCAGGAAGTGTGAGCGTTGTCGGATTCTGAGTTGGTCCCGGCGCTGCAAAGGCAGCTACGACGGCTGAAGATGTCGGCCGATGATCCGCCCGACGCGGCTGGTTGGGCGGAGTTCCTGCGAAGCGTGAATGCAACGTACCTTGACAACAGGCAGGACCTGTACCTGATGGAGCGGTCCCTGCGGATGGTCTCCCGCGAGATGCAGGAGTTGTACCAGCGACTCGAGCAGAGTGCCGAAAGTCGACTTGCGGCCGAACGCGATCGACTCGAAGCCATCATCAGCGGTGTGTCCGACGCCTTCGTCAGCATGGATACCGATTGCCGGTTCATGACCTTGAACCCCGCGGCCCAGCACATGCTCGGTGGGGATGCTGTCGGCGGCTTCTTGACCGACTACCTCACTCTGCCGCGGACGGCACAGGGCGACAACGCGTTGTCTGTGGTGGCGACCCGGCTTCGAAATGGGGAAGTCATCCGTTGCGAGGACGCCAGCGCCAGCCGTCCTGGCCTGCCGCCGGTGCCGGTCTCGGTCCTGCTGTTTCCCATTCGGCAGGGCGGCCAGATCACCAGTTTTGGCATGATGGCGCGCGATATTTCGCAACGGTTGGAATCCGAGCGCTCCCTCGTACGGTTGGCACGGGCAGTTGACGCCAGCGCCGACGCTATCTACACCACCGATATTGATGGCACCATCGAGTACGTCAACGCCGCGTTCACCGCGATTACCGGGTGGAGCGCTGACGAGGCTATCGGCAGTAACCCCAGAATCCTGCGCAGCCCGCACAGCTCACCTGACACCCACCAGCAGATGTGGGCTGTCTTGAAGGCAGGTCAGGTGTGGAGTTCGCGTATCCAGAATCGCCGACGTGTTCCCCCTGGCACCGGCGATGGCGGCAGCGGCCGAGTCGAGTACTGGGCGCAGTCCACGATCGCGCCCTACTTCGACGCCACCGGCCAACTGCTCGGCTTTGTTGCCTTGCAGCGTGACATTACCCAAGAGGTGATGCGCGAGCAGAGCCAAGCCGCCGACGCGGCGGCTATTGAGCTCAGGGCCGAGGTCGCGGCCGCGCTGCAGGAATCGGGTCCACTTAGTAGGGTCATGACGACCGTCGTGGACCGCGTTTGTGCGGTCATCTCGGATTGCACAGACCAACCGTGCGCCGCCGTCTTGCGGCTACTTGCGGTGGACGGTGCCGATGCTGCGGATGTGACCGGGCATGCATCGATGCCAGCTGGTTGGCGGCAGGTCGTTGCGCATCGGCCCAGCGGTGGGGCCGGTATGGAGCTGATTGCCTGGCCCGACCGGGTCTCGCATGCAGAGCAGGACCGTGGACTCGTCGTTGTGGGTATCAGCCACGGTGACGACCTGATCGGCTCGCTCGTTCTCGCAGCACGCATTGAACCGGGTCTGCCGGCGCCGGTGCTTGAGTCCTTGATGCTGATCAGTGACATGATCGGACTGGCGGTCGGAGAGGACAGGGCGCTGCAGGCTGCCGAGGCTGCGCGGCTGGTGGCTACCGAGGCGGCAGAGGCAAAATCGGCGTTCCTGGCCAACATGAGTCACGAGATTCGCACGCCGATGAATGGTGTGCTCGGCATGCTCGACGTGCTGCGGCACACCGAACTCACTGCCCAGCAGGGCGATTACGTCATGCTGGCGCACCGGTCGGCGGAGAGCCTGTTGACCGTCATCAATGACATCCTGGATCTGTCCAAGATCGAAGCAGGGAAGATTGATTTCGAGGAAATCCCCTTCGACGTGCGATCGGTCGTGGAAGACATTGCTTCGCTGCTAGGTGCCGCCGCCCACAGTAAAGGGGTACAGCTGGCCTGCTTCGTGCCCGCAGGAATACCGGTCGACGTCCGTGGTGACCCAACGCGGCTGCGGCAGGTCTTGTCGAACGTTATCGGAAACGCAGTCAAGTTCACCGAGAACGGCGAGATCATTGTCCGAGTGACGGTTCCCGACCCGGCCCCCGCCGACCTGAGCCCGGATAGGGTGGCACTGCGGTTTGAGGTTGTCGATACTGGCATCGGGATGAGCCAGGAGGCCCTGCAGGCGCTGTTCGAGCCGTTCGTCCAAGCGGACTCCAGCACCACGCGCCGGTTCGGCGGAACTGGCCTCGGTCTGGCCATCGCTCGGCAGCTCGTTGAGCTGATGGGCGGTGAGATCGGCGCGCTGAGTTCGTTGGGTCAAGGGACCAGAATCTGGTTTGATCTTCCACTGTTGACCAGTTCAAGTGACCAGCTGGTGGACACCGAGGCTGCTGGCTTCCCCGGCGCCCGGGTGCTGCTGGTGGACGACAACCAGACCAATCGCATGATCATGGGCCAATACTTCTCTTCCTGGGATGTCGATTGGGACTTGGCTGACGATGGTCAGCGCGTGCTGGAGATGGTTCGGGAGGCAATCGGCTGCGCGAGGCCCTATTCGGTCGTGATGCTCGATATGGACGTCTTGGGGATGGACGCCCTTGGGCTTGCCGGCCAACTGAAACAGGACCCCGCGCTACCCGATGTGCGTCTGGCCGTTGTCGCCACCGGGGGGATGTCCGAGGAAGTGATGCGGGCCCACAAATTCGACTATCTGGTGGCCAAACCGGTCCGCCAGTCGGTCGTTCGTTCGATGTTTCAGGACATCGTCCGTGGCGGGAGGGCCTCTTCCGGGGCAAGGCACACAGCTGAGAGGCTGAGACGACTGAGCGGTCGGGTTTTGCTGGTTGAGGACAATCTCTTCAACCAGCGGGTAGCACTGGAGATGCTCGGGATGCTCGGCGTCACAGCAGATCTTGCCGGTGACGGCCGGCAAGCACTGGCCCGCCTGGCGAAAACGCCAGTTGATCTTGTTCTGATGGATTGCCAGATGCCAGTACTCGACGGATTCGAAGCCACCCGCCAGTTGCGCCGGATGTCGACAACCTGGGCGCGAGTGCCGGTCATAGCCATGACCGCGAACGCGATGGCAGGCGACCGCGAGGCGTGCATCGAGGCAGGGATGGACGACTACCTCGCGAAGCCGTTCAGCGTCGTGCAATTGAGTGCGGTGCTGCGTCGATGGCTGCCGGAGCAGGATTCGACGGCTGATGCCGGACCGTCGGTGCCAAGTGGGCGGTCACGTCACGTCGAGGAAACCGTGTCGGCTCCGGGTTCTGCCATCAACGCCGACACTCTCGACGAACTGGCCAGCGCAATGGACGACAGTTTCGTGGAGGTTGTCGAACTGTATGTGGAGCGTGCCTCGATTCTGCTTGAGTCGCTGGCCGACAGCCTCGCGGAGCATGACCGGCAGCAGGTCCGGATTGCGGCGCACACTTTGAAGGGCAGCAGCGGACTGGTCGGGGCCGAGCACTTGTCGCAGTTGGCTGGCAGCATCGAGGCAGCCGACGGCGACGTCCCGCTCGAGGGATTGGTCGGCGCTGTGGTCGCGGAATTCGGACGTGTCGAGGCTGCGCTTCGGGAGCTCGTGCCGGGACTGGCAGCAAGGCCACAGGGGGAGTGATCAATGAAGTCACCCAAGATTCCTGATGACGAGGAATCCCGGCTTGCCGAACTCCGGTCGCTGGAGGTTCTGGACACTGCGGCGGAGGAGCGTTTCGACGAGCTCACTCGCCGGGCCGCGCACTATTTCAATGTTCCAATTGCTTTGATCAGTTTGGTCGATACTGACCGTCAGTGGTTCAAATCCGCGTTCGGACTGGCGGCATCTCAGACACCACGGGAAGTCTCATTCTGCGGACACGCCGTGGCACAGGACAGCACTCTGGTGGTTCACGATGCGTGGTCGGATGACCGCTTTTCGGACAATCCCCTCGTGATGGACAACCCCCAGGTGCGTTTCTATGCGGGTCGACCCATACATGGACCGACCGGGCAGCCGCTCGGAACGTTCTGCATCATCGATCACGTTCCTCGGGAGCTGAGCGAGCGCGACTTGTCAGTCCTCAACTTCTTTGCCGACCAGGCTGAGGCGCAGCTGGGCAGCTCCGCACCCGATGAGTCCGACGATGCACCTGCGGATCAGTCGGCGAAGGGCACCTCGTCCTGAGCGCAGCGGGTCCCCTCCCGGGGTAAGGAACCGGTGATGAAGTACCGGCTGGAGTAGTTGTTGGCGCAACTGCTGAGGTTGAGCAGCACTGTGTGCCCGTAACCGTTCACGGTCAGCAGTCGGGCGCGGGCCAGCATCCGGGACATGACCTTGGCACCGCCATAGGGCGTGGCCGGGTCGGATGTAGTGCTCATGACCAAGATCGGGTTGGCCGTGCGCTTGTTCCAGGGGCCGGAGTACCGCTGGGCCGCGGTTACGGGCCACGTCGCGCACCCCTCGGTTAACCACGCCCAGTACGGTCCGGTGGCCCCAGACCGGCTGGTGGCGAAGTCCGACTGCCAGGCGAACGTGGAGGCCGGTGGGTTGGGACTCTCGCCGCACATGATGGACAGTTGCTGGCCGATGCCGGCGTACTTCTGACCGAGGAGCGGTTCGGCTCGAGTGACTGCGTGGTCCAGCCACACGTCCTGCAACGCCTGCGCCAAGTGGCTCCACAGTCCCGTGAAGTAGATGTCGTTCGCCGCCTTGTCGATCACCTGGGCGTAGGTGTATCCGCCGCGAGTTTGCAGCGAATGGCGGCGCATCGATTTGATCATGGTGGCGAATTTGGACCGGGTGTCGGCAGCGCTGCCAGCTGAGAACGCGCACCGGTCGGTCGTGGCCCGTCCGCACAGATTCAGGAAGGCGTTGAGGGTTTTGGCCGATCCTGTGTCCGACTTCTGGCGCAGGAACGTGCCGAGCATCCTGCCCTTGGCGGTTGGTTGTCCGGTAACCCAGGCCTGCGGGTTTACATCACCGTCGAGCACGAGCGCCCGGACCCGCTTCGGGAACAGGTTCGCATAGGTCGCGCCGAGGAACGTCCCGTACGAGATGCCGTAGTAGTTGAGTTTGCGATCGCCGACGGCTGCCCGCAGCAGGTCGAGGTCGCGTGCAGTGTCCGCAGTGGACACGAACCGCAGCAGGTCGCCGCTACGCCGAGCGCACTTGCGTCCGAGCTCAGCATTGTTCTTGATCAGTTGTTGCTCCTGGTTCTTACCGACCGGGATCAAGGACACGCTGGAGCGGAAACGGGCTTCGGCAGCCTCACTGGCGAAGCACTGGACAGAGGTGCTTTCCCCGACGCCGCGCGGATCCCAGCTGACGAGATCAAACCGGTTGCGCAATTGTGTCGGGAAGAAGCCAGCTATTTGGGCCAGCCCTTCGACACCAGGGCCGCCCGGACCGCCGGGGTTGAAGAACAATGAACCGATGCGGTGCGTCTGATCGGTTGCTCGGAGTCGGATTACGGCCAGGGTGATCTTTCGGCCCTGCGGCTTCGCGTAGTTCATCGGCACCCTGGCGGTGGCACACTCGAAGGCCTCGCGCCCCGGCTTGGTGCAGGTCGCCCACGCCAGCTTCGGGACCTGCACGGCAGGGTCGATGTCTCCGCGCGCTGATGGCCCTGCCGATATCGCCTGCGCAGCGATCGATGCCGTTGTGACCGCAGGGGAGAGGGGTTCATCTGCGGAGGCTTGGACCTGAGCTAATCCGACCAAACCGATTGTCAATGCGATCGCCATCACGGTTGCACTCGTTTGGCCCTTGCGACCTGTGAAGTCCATATGGTCAGTATCGCGCCGTCCGCGAGGGGCGAATCAGCTCATGGCCCTTTCGGGTCTTTTGGCTCGGTCGGTGTCACCCGATGGGAGCATTGTCCCTGCGGTTAGCATCGAGCAGTGCAGTCGGACTCCGCAAAGCTTGCTTCGGCGGGGCTGTTCGGGCGCTCACTCGTCGGCGCCGCTGGGCGAGCGCCGCGAACTGGAGTTGTCAACGGGCTCCCGGCCGTCCCGCCTGCGCTCGCCGTCGAGGTAGACCGTCCAGGGCTCGAGTCGCTTCTCGACGCTGCCTGCAGACGGCGCCTGACGATCGTTACCGCCGGCCCTGGATGGGGCAAGACCACTGTGGTCGCGCGCTGGATTCGGCAACATCCTGACGGAGCACCCCGAGCGGTCACCTGGCTCACCCTTGAGGCAAGTGATGACAGCCCCGCTGCTTTCTGGGGAGCGGTGCTGCGATCGATCGCTCAAGTTGGAGTTGTGCCGGAACGCCACCCACTGCATTCAGTTACGGCGGCAGCCGGGGTCAACGATGAGGTGTTGCTGGCCATGTTCCGTGCTCTAGACAGCCTGCCGGAGCCACTGCTGATCGTCCTTGACGATTTCCACCATATCGAGAACCCGAACGTGCTGGCGGCCCTGAACGAGCTGGTTGCCCACGACACCGGCGTGCGACTGATGTTGCTGACCCGGTCCGAACCCGCGCTTGGGTTGCACCGATTGCGCCTACGCGGGGATTTGGCTGAAATTGGAGTTGCGGACCTTGCCTTCGATGTCGACGGGGTCCGACGACTGGCGAGGGGGGCCGAGTCGCTCGATCTGACGCTCGAGCAGGTGCAGTACGTGCTGGCCAGGACTGAGGGGTGGCCGGCCGGAGTGCGACTGGCCACCATGCACCTGTCCCGCACACGCTCCGACGGGGATCTGGAATCCTTCGCCGGAACCGATCCGTCAGTGGCCGAGTACTTGGTCGCCGAGGTTCTCGGCCGACACGACGCCAGCACCAGGGAATTCCTGTATCGCACGAGTGTGGCGGAGCGGCTCGACGGTGGGCTGGCCGACGCCATCGTCGCCGGCGGTAACGGGCTGGCACGCCTGGAGATGCTCGCAAGCGCGAACCATTTCGTCGTCTCAGTCGATCCCGAGCGAACCGTGTATCGGTACCACCCGCTGTTGCGGGACCTGCTGCTGCATACTCTTCAGCGCGATGATCCGGACGGCTATCGCGATGCACACCGCGCCGCCGCCCGTTGGCTGGTCAGTCACAACGATCCAGTCCGTGCCCTGCGCCATGCCACGGCGGCGCGAGACTGGCCACTGGTGGCAGAGGTCTTCTTCCAGGCCTCACCGTGCATTGTCGGTGTGCAGCGGTACGCGGTCAGTCGGGAGCTCATGGCTATCCCGTTTCAGTCTTTACCATCGTCCGCCGACTTGGAGTTGTGTGCCGCTGGCTTGGACCTGGTCTCCGGGAACCTTGATGCGATGGCGGTCCATGTCAACGCGGCGCGGCGCAACAGCGCTCATCCGGGCGAGTTGCCGCCGATTGCTCATGCGTTGCTGGAGAATCTCGCCGCCGCCGCCGCGAGATTGACTGGTGACGCGCCCGGCGTGATCGCGGCGTCGGATGCTGCACTCGCATTCTTGGCCAACGCGCATCCCGGACGCGCTGCCGACGGTCACCGGGCGATCGCTATGACGCAACGGGCGGTCGGTTTGCTGTGGTCAGGTGACATCGCCACCGCGCGGGAAGCGTTCGCCGCGATGGATCGTGATGATCGCGGGGCAGATTTCGCCCTCACAATCATTGGTGTTCGCTCGCACTTGGCATGGTGCGACGTGCTCTTGGGTCGGCTCAGCGACGGAGAGGCGACTGCCCGCGCGGTGATCGCGGACGCATCGGACAAGGGGTGGACTTCGCTGCTGCAACTTCGACCGGCCTACATTGCGCTGGCGACTAGTCGGATGCTTCAGGGGGACACGTCGGAAGCGGTACAGGCAGTGGCTAGCGGCCTAGCGGCTGACGTCGGAGGCGTCGAGTTGTGGCCAACCATCGCGCTGCGTTTGACAAAGGCGTCGGTGGCAGTGTCGCGGAACCGCCCGCGCGCCGCTGCGGCGGCCCTTTCCCATACCGTGTCACGGGAGCGAGACTGGTCCTCGTCCCCACTGCTGGCAGACATGGCAGTCCGTGCTTGGACCGATCAGAACCTGCTGGTTAGTGGTGCGATCCTCGCCGTGGGTACGGGTCGGTCTGGGTTGGAGTTGGACTATCGGTCGGCGACCTTCTGGTCCAGTCGGGCTCGGAGCGACTTTGCCCGCGGCGATCTCGCGGCCGCGGAGCGGAGCGCAGCCAACGTTCCCGACCAGCCGGAATCGGACGATCTCGCGGATTTGCTCGCCAGCATTGAGGCTTGGCTTGTACGGGCATTGGTCGCCGATGGCAACCGGCACCCGCGCGAAGCTATTGAGGCCATCGGCAGGGCGCTGGAGTTGGCACGGGCGCAGTCGCTAGTTCGGCCGTTCCTGGTGACGGGGTCGGAGCGGACCGTGGACTTGCTCCGGCGCATCGGGATGGGTTCGGAACGGCCCGACGAGTTCGTCGCCCGTGTGCTCGCGCTGTCAAGCCCGCGACAGTTCAATGGACCAGAGCCTGAGCCGCTGATTGAACCGCTGACCGAACGGGAACTGGCCGTACTGGGTGAGCTCTCGACCATGAAGAGCAACGCCGAGATCGCTTCGGAGTTCTACGTCTCGATCAACACGGTCAAAGCCCACCTGAAGAACCTGTATCGCAAACTGGACGTGCGGAGTCGGCGGGAAGCGGTCAGACGCGGCCGCGAGCTCGGGCTCCTTCGTTGATCACAGACCAGGTATGGTCCTACGAGTTGGGCGGGTCCAGGATCAGGTCCACGACCAGGGCGGTCCATCCCGTCTGGTGCATCGCTCCCAGACCGGCTCCGTTGTCGCCGTGGAAATACTCGAAGAACAGCAGGTTGTCCTTCCAGGCGGGGTCTTCTTGGAGCAGTGCTGTTCCCCCGTAGACCGGGCGTCGGCCATCGGATTGGGGCAGCCAAATGCTGACCAGTCGATCGGCGAGGTCTTGGGCGATCTGGCCGAAGGTTTGCTCGTGGCCCGAGCCGGTCGGATACTCGAGGGTGAAGTCGTCCCCAAGGAACTGCTGAAGTCGGCCGAACTGGCGTATCGCCAGATAGTTGATCGGGAACCAGACCGGACCGCGCCAGTTGGAGTTGCCGCCAAACATGGCGGTCGTGGATTCGGCAGGTTGGTAGTCGATGTCTGCCCCGGGTACTCCCGCAACCGAGTAAGGCTGACCCTGATAGCGCTTGGAAACCGCTCGCAGCCCGTGTGGGGAAAGGAACGCTGCCTCGTCGAAGAAATCCCGCAGGGTCAACCGAAGCTCGTCTGGGTTCAAGACCGAGACGAGCACCTGTCGATCGTCGCCCTGCTCATGCACCCGGCCGAGCATACTTCCGCCCTGCTGCGACCAGTTTCGCCGGATTCGCGCGAACCGCTTGCCAAGCAGGTCAGCGGATTCGGCATCCCGCTGCGGTAGGCCAATGGCCGGAAGCAGTGGGATCAGTCCGGCAATGGTACGCACCTTGATGGCGGTCGCCTCGCCGTTCTGCAATACCAGTCGGTCGTAGAAGAAGCCGTCCTCCTCGTCGAACAGGCTCTGCCGCTCAAGGGCGCGGGAGATTTGCAGGAACTGTTCCAGAAACTTGATGACCATGTCTTGGTAGACATCGTTCTCTTTGGCCAGTTCGGTCGCGATGAAGAGCATGGACAGTGCGTAGTAGGCCATCCAGGCGGTTCCGTCGGCCTGTTCCAGCTTCGCGCCTTCGGGTAGGTTCGAGCGGTCGATCGGGCTGATGTTGTCCAAGCCCAGGAACCCGCCGCTGAAGACGTTGTCTCCATCGGCATCCTCACGGTTGAGCCACCAGGTGTAGTTGATCAGCAGTTTCTGAAAGATGCGCTCGAGGAACTCACGGTCCGTGCCGCCGTCGATCAGGAACACCCGTAGGGCAGCCATGACATGCACGGGCGGATTGACGTCGTCGAAGTTCCACTCGTACGCGGGCAGCGCCCCGTTGGGGTGCTGAAACCACTCACGCAGCACGACCAGCAGTTGGTACTTGGCGAATGCGGGGTCGAGATGGGCCCAGGCGATGGCATGGAACCCCAGATCCCAGGCGGCGAACCATGGGTACTCCCAGGGGTCGGGCATGGCCAGCACATCGAACGAGTCAAGGTGTCGCCAGTTGTGGTTGCGACCGTTCCGACGTGCCCGGCTGGGCCGTGGCTTGCCCGGGTCCCCATCGAGCCAGCGGGCCACGTTGTAGGGATACATCTGCTTGCTCCACACCAGCCCCGCTGCTGCCTGGCGCAAGATTCGCAACTGCTCCGAGGTCGCGCCGTCAGGGGCGAGTTGGTCGTAGAACTCGTCCGCGTCGGCCTCACGGGCGGCCAGCACTTGATCGAAGGCGCTCTGAGCCCAGGCCGGATCCGAAGCATTCGTGCTCGACTCGTGGATCGGCTCGGGGCCTGGCCCGGCTGTCGCTTCTGTGGTTGGCAAGTGAAGTCGCAGTCGAAGCTCGGCCTGCTGGCCGGCTGGAACGCTGAGCCGGTAGCGCAGCGCCGCCTTGGTGCCGAAGTTGTCAGGATTGACCGTGGCAGAGCCCGAGACGACATGGTCGTTGATGCCGTCCTTCGGGAACGCCGTCGTGGGTTCGGTCCCGAAGATGCGTGGCGCGTTTGTCTCGTTCTCGCAGAAGAGAGCCTGTGGGAGCGCGCCGTCCGGACCCGGGGCGCCGACTAGCCGGTAGCCGGCTAGAGCATGGTCAGTCACCGTCAAGGCGCTGCCATCGTCCAAAGTGCTGCCATCTGCCTCGATGCGGGGACGCGGATTGTCCTCGCCCCAGCTCCAGGTATTTCGGAACCACAGGGTCGGCAGGACCTCTAGTGTCGCTTCCTGTGCGCCATGGTTCGCCACCACGATGCGCACGGCGATGTCGGTTGGTGAGGCCTTCGCGTAGGTGACGTCGACAGACCAGTACTTGTTGTCGTCGAAGACGCCAGTGTCTAGCAGCTCCAACTCCGGATCGTGCAAACCACGGCCGTGATGCACGAGTTGCTCGTAGGGGAACGCCTCCTGCGGGTAGTGGTAACGCCAGTGCAGCAGTGCATGGCTGGGCAGTCCCTCCAAGTACCACCAGTACTCTTTGGCGTCCTCGCCGTGGTTGCCCTCAGGGCCGGTCAGCCCGAACATTCGCTCCTTGAGGATCGGGTCCTTGCCGTTCCACAGGGCTAGCGCGAAACACAGTCCGTGGCGAATATCCGAGATCCCGGCCATGCCGTCTTCGTTCCACCGGTACGCCCGCGAACGTGCATGATCATGCGGGAAGTAGCTCCAGGCATCGCCGCCGGCGGAGTAGTCCTCCCGGACCGTTCCCCAGGCACGCTCACTCAGGTAGGGCCCCCACTCATACCACGGGTTGGCGGTGAACAGATCCGCCTCGGCTGCGCCGGTCGCCTGTGCCAGACGGTCGTGCTCGACGCTCACGGGCCGACCAGAATCGCGTGCGACAACATGCCGCCAGAGATCACCCGCGCATCGAACCCGTTCTGGAGCAGGCAGCGGGTCGCTGTGTAGGCCCGCTGACCGGAGCGGCACAGGACGAGGATCTCGCGGTCGCGGGGCAGTTCCGCCAGCCGCGAACGCAACTGACTGATGGGGATATTGACCGCGCCCGGAACCTGTTCCACCGCCAGTTCGATCGGCTCCCGGACATCGAGTACGAAGGCGTCGGTGGTGTCCTGCCACTGGGCGATCGGCATATCCCCGCGCATCACTCCGGCCGCGACCATGCCGGCGAAGTTGATCGGGTCCTTGGCGCTGCCGAAGGGCGGCGCGTAGCACAGCTCCGCTTCCTCCAAGTCGTACACGCTCGCCCCGAGTTGGATCGCCAGGGCAAGATCGCCGATGCGCTTGTCCACCCCGTCCTCGCCGACTGCTTGTGCCCCGAGCAGGCGTCCGTCGGACTTGCGGAACAGCACTTTCATGGCGATCGGTTTGGCGCCTGGGTAATACCCGGCGTGCGAGTTGGGGTAGAGGTAGACCTTCTCGTAATCGTCATCTCCGACCCGTTTGAGCGTCTTCTCGCTGGCGCCGGTCCAGGCCACAGCTGCACCGAACAGTTCGATGATCGAGGTGCCCTGCGTGCCCCGGAAGCGCGAGTCGCGCCCGGCGATGACGTCGGCCGCAATCCGGGCCTGCCGGTTCGCTGGACCAGCCAGGGCGATCAGGCTCCATTGTCCAGTGACGAAGTCCTTGACCTCCACCACGTCGCCAACGGCGAAGATGTCCGGGTCGCTGGTGCGCATGTGCTCGTCAACCCGGATACCGCCGAGTTCCCCGAGCTCGATCCCGGCCAGCTTGGCCAAAGTGGTGTCGGGTCGCACTCCGAGGGCCAAGATGACCAGGTCCGCCGGGTAGCTGGCCCCCGACTGGGTCGCCACGCTCAGGGTTCCGTCCTGTTGCTGTGCGAATGAAGCCACCCCGTCGCCGAGGACCACGTGGACGCCGTGGGCCTGCAGGTAGTCCTTGACGAGGTTGCCGTACTCAGGGTCGAGCGGGGTCAGGACTTGGTCGGCCAGCTCCACGATGGTGACCTCAAAGCCGCGTTCGACTAGGTTCTCGGCCATCTCAAGGCCGATGAATCCGCCCCCGACCACCACCGCGTGGCGCTGCGGTCGCACGGTCTGGAAACCCGAGTACTTCTCCATCCCGGCCAGGAAGCTCGTGCCCCGTTCGATCCATTGCCGGATTTCCCTGGCATCGGGCACCGTACGCACCTGGAAGATTCCCGGCAGGTCGATGCCCGGGATCGGAGGATGGACCGAGGCTGCCCCCGGTGACAGCACCAGGGTGTCGTAGGACTCGGTGCTCACCTCGTTGGTCGCGACATTGCGCAGCGCTACGGTCTTGGCCGGTGAATCGATCCCGACCACCTCGCATCCCGTCCGGCAGTCGACCGCGAAGTGCCCCCGGAAGACCTGCTCGTTAGCGACCAGCAGGTCCGACTCGTGTTCGATCACACCACCGACGTGATAGGGAAGGCCGCAGTTCGCGTAGGACACGTAGGGTCCGCGTTCGACCATGATGATCTCGGCACTTTCGTCGAGTCGACGCAATCGCGCCGCGCACGACGCTCCGCCAGCCACACCTCCGACAATGATCACCTTCATCGATTCACTCTCCTTCGATCCAGGGCGCATACCAACCGCCGTGCTCGGCGACAAGCGCATCGGCTGCCGCAGGACCCCAACTTCCGCGCTCGTAGGTCTGAACCGGCGGTGGCGCGTCGAGCAGTGGCTGCATGATCCGCCAGGTCTGCTCCACTTGGTCCTGCCGGGTGAAGCGCGCATCGTCGCCGGTCAGGGCCGCGCTCAGCAGCACCTCGTAAGGTGTTGCACCCTCGCCACCGGCTTCTTTGAACTCAACGTCGAACAGGATCGGCGCGGCACGGCGAGATTCCGCCCGGCGGGCATCGAGCATCATCCGGACGCCGGTCGACGGGCCGAGCCTGATTACCAGCTGGTTGGGTTCCGGACGTCGCTCCAGGGCTGCGAAGCCAAGCTTGGGAGGGTGCTTGAATACCAGGCGCAACTCGGTCTGCGTTGCTGGCAGTCCTTTGCCGGTCCGGATGAAGAACGGCACCCCGGACCAGCGCCAGTTGTCGATTTGCAGGCGCAACGCGGCGTACGTCTCGGTAGTCGAGTCCGGCGCCACTCCGTCGGTGTCGAGATAGCCGTTGTACTGCCCACGAACATAATGGGCGGGGTCGGCCTCCGGCATCGCTCGAAAGACTGACGCCATGGCGTTCTTGATGGTCACCGGATCACCGCCTGCGGGCGGTTCCATCGCGGCCACCGCCACCACTTGCATGAGGTGGTTGACAACCACGTCGCGCAGGGCACCGACGGGCTCGTAGAACCGACCCCGACCCTCGACTCCGAAGTCCTCGGCCATGGTGATCTGGACGCATTCGATGTGGTTGCTGTTCCAGATCGGCTCAAGCATTCGGTTGGCGAAGCGCAGGTAAAGGATCTCGTCGAGTCCCATCTTGCCCAGATAGTGATCAATCCGGAACAGCGCCGACTCATCAATGTGCTGGTGGAGTTCGTCGGCCAAGGCTCGCGCGGACTCCCGATCGTGACCGAACGGCTTTTCGACAACGATTCGGGCGTTTGTCGCTAATCCGGCACCTGCTAGCCCCGCGACCACCATGGCAAACAGTGACGGTGGGATCTCCAGGTAGAACACCGGTGCGGTGGCGTCCCCGATGGCGAGGCGCACACGCTGGTAGGTCGATGCATCCGCGAAATCGCCTTGGACGTAGGACAATCGGTCGGCCAGGCGCTCGAAGACAACCGCGTCGATGTGCTCACCTGCGGCCGCTATCGAGTCTCTGGCGCGCTGGACAAGGTGGGGAAGTGTCCAGTCATCAACGGCCACGCCCACGATCGGACACGACAGCAGGCCTCGTTGTTCTAGCCGGTAGAGCGAGCGGAACGTCATCACCCGGGCCAGATCACCGGTGATGCCGAAGATCACTAACACGTCGGCGACGTTCTTCTCCTCGGATACGTTTGGCACGTTGAGATCGACCCCACTCCCTGTTACAACTGAACCTAGGTGAGCCGACCACTTGGCGCATTACCCTTCGGGGGTGATAGTCCACGCCACCCGCGGCGGGTGATGCGTCGTGGGTCGGTGCCATTATGATCAGCGCGAGCGAATTCGACCAACTCAAAGCGAAGGCCCTCACCTGACCGAACTTGGCGCTGCGAAGGAATCCCGTCGCGGTGAACGTCGCCTGCCGATGGCATTGGCCGTGCTCACTGCGGCGGGCTTGTATCTGCTCATTCCGGCGGAGTTCCGGGTCTGGGAGCCACTGCTCGTTATCTACCCTGCCTTCTTGCTGGTGCTGCTCGCCGCGCTGATCCTCGGCGATCCGGGACGCATCGACCGCGACAAACGTTGGCTGCGGGTTACCACCGGAGTCATGGTCGCGATCATCACGGCGGCCACGGCGGCCGCGGCCGTTCGGCTTGTGGTCGGGATTCTGACGGGGGCACAGTTCGCCAGCCCCCTGCAGCTGCTGGCGACCGGTGCCATCGTCTGGACGACCAACATCATCGCCTTTGCCCTCTGGTACTGGCTGATTGACCGCGGTGGCCCGGCGGCTCGGGCGAACGGGACCGCCGACTCGCTGGCTGCGTTTCGTTTCCCGGAACAGGACATTGCCGGCCTCGGCGATGCCGGTTGGTACCCCCAGTTCATCGACTACCTCGCCGTGTCGTTCAACACTGCCACCGCCTTTAGCCCCACCGACGTATCTGCCATCCGGCACTGGTCGAAGTTGTGGTTGATCGCCGAGTCGGCGATCTCCATGACGCTGGCCATCCTGGTGGTCGCCCGAGCGGTCAATATTCTGTAACCGGAGCCCCACGATCGCCGGGACCACCCGTAGCGGGTGATGACCACCGGGACCGCGGCGGGCACTGTGTATTCATCTGTGCCATGGATGGAGACGAATGACAAAAGAGAAGAAAGCAAAGGGTTCACTTCGGTTCGAGCAACCGAAGCAAGCTCTGCACCTCACCCCGGCGCAACGCGCCGCTGTGGGGAGGGCGGCGCGGGCTCAGGTTCCACGGTCGAGTCAGGCGGTTTTCGATCCGCCGGCCAACCGTCCGGATCCAGTGGCTCTGCTGGAGTCACAAGCCGCCACCCGAGTTCCTGAACTCGTTCCCATCCGGTATGGCCGGATGCTCGTCTCGCCGTTCACGTTCTACCGGGGAGCCGCGCTGATCATGGCTTCGGACCTGGCGGCAACCCCGGACTCGGGCTTGCACGTGCAGGCCTGTGGCGATGCGCATCTGTCCAACTTCGGAGTGTTCGGCTCCCCGGAGCGGTCGTTGGTTTTCGATATCAACGATTTCGATGAGACCAATCCCGGGCCGTGGGAGTGGGACGTCAAACGGTTGGTGGCAAGCCTGGAGGTGGCTGCGCGGTCCCGCGAGTTCACCGATGCCGAGCGCAGACGAGTACTGCTGGAGTGCGCGAAAGGCTATCGCACCACGATGGCGACGTTCGCTGCGATGCGAAACCTGGACGTCTGGTACGCCCGCTTCGACATTGAGGCGCACCTGGCAGCGATCGCCAAGAGCGTCGACGCCAAGTACGCCAAGAAGGCCAGCAAGAACATCGCGAAGGCGCGCACCAAGGACTCCATGCAGGCTTTGCAGAAGTTCACTGAGATGGTGGACGGCAAACGCAGGATTGTCAGCCAGCCTCCTCTGATCGTTCGAATCGAGGATCTGGTTGCGGGGACGTCCCGCCAGGTCTCGGACATCGATGAGGAAGTTCGGTCGATCATCCGCGGCTACCGCAGGACGCTGCAGTCCGATCGCCGCCAGTTGCTGGAGGAGTTCGACTACGTTGATTTGGCACGCAAAGTCGTCGGGGTGGGCAGCGTCGGAACTCGGGCATGGATGGCTTTGTTCCTTGGCCGCGATGGCGGCGACCCACTGTTCCTGCAGGTCAAAGAGGCTCAGGAGTCGGTTCTGGAGGCCTACGTGGGCAGGAGTCAGTACAAGAACTCCGGCGAACGTGTCGTCGCCGGTCAGCGCTTGATGCAGTCCTCTAGCGACATCTTCCTCGGGTGGCACCGCATTACTGGACTCGATGAAGTGAAGCGGGACTTCTACCTGCGGCAGTTGCGCGACTGGAAGGGCTCCGCCGAGGTGGACACGATGGACCCAAAGGCCCTGACGGTCTACGGGCGGATGTGTGCGTGGACGTTGGCGAAGGCCCACGCGCGCTCCGGCGACCGGATTGCCATCTCCGCTTACCTCGGCAAAGGCGATGCGTTCGACCGGGCCATTGCCGACTTCGGGACTGCCTACGCCGACCAAAACGAGAAGGACTACACCGCGTTGTCCGAGGCCGTTGCAAGCGGCCGGATTGTCGCTCAACCGGGCTACTAGCAGACGCCGCTGCCATCGGGGAGCGGATCGTTATCTAAGGAAGGGAACACCACAATGGGATTGCGAGACAGGGTTCAGGAGCGTCGGGGCCCCGAGGCGATTCGGTACCAGATGCGCGAGAAGCTGATGTCGATCGGCGATGACTCGTGGATCGAGGATTCCAACGGGCAGCGGGCATTCAAGGTCGACGGCAAGGCGGTCCGGGTCCGCGACACGTTCATCCTCAAGGACATGTCCGGTCAGGAAGTCGCCAAGATCCAAGAGCGCATGGCTCGGGTGCGCGACACCATGGAGATCGAGCGGCCCAATGGTAATGCGACCGTGAAGAAGGCCATGGTCGGGATTCGGGATCGCTTCTCGATCAGTGTCGATGGTGGCGCAGACCTGAAGGCCCACGGCAATCTGGTCGACCACGAGTACACGATTGAGCGCGACGGCAACACCGTTGCGACCGTCTCGAAGAAGTGGTTCCGGGTGCGGGACACCTATGGCGTTGAGATCGCCCTAGGCGAGGACGTTTCGCTTCTGCTAGCCATCACGGTGTGCATCGACAGTCTGACTACTCCCTGACCTTCGCCGTGCTGTAGGGTGCGGCGCTCTTGGGGTTGCCTCACGTGCTCTGGGGTGCGCCTCCGGATCGGCGGCGGGCGATCAGCTTCCCGAGCTCCCACCCGACAAACAGCAGCACGGCCGGTGTCGCCCCGATCAACCACTGCTCGCCGGTCAAGGTGGAGGTTCCGAGCAGGGGCGGCAGGAAGCTGCCCTCCGCGATCAGGATGGCCAGGATGATCTCGGCCGCCGCCGTGATGTTGAGGGTGCTGTTGTCGAAGGTCTGGACCTTCAGGATCGATGCCGTCTGGTCGCGGGACTCGAATGCAGCGATCACGAGCATCAGCGAGAACGCCACCAGGCCCATCGTGCTGGCGACCTCAGCTTTGTCGTATCGGTGTTCTCCGAACACGATCAGTAGGTTGATGGCCACGGACATGAACAGTCCGGCAAGTCCTACGGTCAAGATGACGGCTGGGTTCATGATCTTGGCGGATCGCGGTCGCGGCAGTCGTTTCATCAGGCCCGGGGTCTCTTTGTCTAGGCCGAGGGCGATGCCGACAGGGGCGGTGATCAGGAAGTTGATCCACAGAATCTGAACGGCAGAGAAGGGTTGGCCACCGGCTATGTTGAGCAGGCTCGCCATCAGGAACGTCACCACGTAGGTGACCAGCGCGACCAGCATGAAGCGGATGTACTTGAGCATGTTGTCGTAGAGTTTGCGGCCCTCGGACACGGCGCGCACGATGGTGGCGAAGTTGTCGTCGGTGAGGATCATTTTGCCGGCGTTCTTGGCGACCTGTGTGCCGGTTCCCATCGCGATGCCGATGTCGGCGGCTTTGATCGCCGGAGCGTCATTGACCCCGTCCCCGGTCATAGCTACCACGTCGCCCTTCTTGAGCAGGGTTTGGACCATCAGCACCTTGTGCTCGGGAGACACCCGCCCGACAACACCTATGTCGTCAATGCGATCAAGTCGCTCGGTCTCGGACAACGCCGCGAAGTCGGCACCGAGAATGGCCTCCCCAGGAATGCCCAACTGCTTGGCGATCGCGGCGCCAGTGACCACGTCGTCACCCGTGACCATCCGCACCCGGACGTTGGCGTCCTGGGCGGATCGGACCGCTTCCTTGGACTCGGCCCGCGGCGGATCGACCATCCCGACCATCGCTGTGAGCCGCAGGTCCTGAACCATGGACAGCAGGTCACCCTTGGGGTCGAAATCCTTTGGGTCGATGTCCTTCATGGCCGCAGCCATAATGCGCAGCCCCTTGCCGCCGAGACGGGCCTGCTCCTGGCTTGCCCGGGCATTTTGCTGCTCGCCCCACGGGACGCTTTGGCCCTTAGCCAGGGC
>JBAXOQ010000013.1:0-29600 GCA_037133175.1 Actinomycetes bacterium | reverse complement strand
GAGCGTGTGGAGCTTCTTCATGACGCTTGCACTGCCGATTTGCGGAGTGTTGGCGCTGCTGACAACCGACCAGATGAAGCCCTCGTACGTCTGGGCAGGTGTGGTCGGCGTAGCGGCGATCGCGGTTACGGTGACGTTGTTCTGGCTGGTGCTTCGCAGCGACTTTTCTGCCCGCAAAGTGGGCCAGTTCGCGACCCAGGCGGCTCATCCGGTGACCAAGCGGATGAAGCACCGACCCGACATCACCTCATCGTTGGTCCACTTCCGCGAGGGCATCGTTGGTGTCGTCAGCGCTCGCTGGATCTGGATTACGGTCTCGAACGTCTTGGTCGTGCTGACCCAGTTCCTGATCCTGTACATCTCGATTCTCGCGGTCGGCAGCGGGAACGACGGGGGATTCTCTGTGTTTGCGGCGTTTGCGGCCTTTGCGATTTCTCGGTTGGGCGGAATGATTCCGATCACACCCGGGGGACTGGGCACCGTCGATGTCATATTGACTGGCCTGCTTGTGGCTTTCGGGTTGCCGCAATCGACGGCCGTGGCTGCGGCTCTGGTGTGGCGGGCTTCTGCATTCCTGCCGCAGGTCTGTCTGGGAGTCGCGACCGGGCTCTGGTGGCGAGCGCGTCAGGCCCGGGCCGGCAAGCTCTGAGCGTCGCTATGCGCAGAGGCTGCCGACCCTTCCGGATAGCAACCCGTTGGGGCCTTGACGAACGCGACGTGGAGCCTCGTTAGTGCCTCCCGCGGGCGCTTGTCCACAAATCTGCTGTCCTCTTTGCTGTCATCCACAGTTTGCCAACGGCGGGCGACGCCACCGCGGGATTTCGCGCATTGTTGTCCCATGACAGCCCACCGCGACGGCCGAGACGCCGTTTCAGATAGCAGTCCCATCAGGCTAGGTTCGCCCATCGACGTGGTCGCCTCAGCGCCGTACCTGCTGGGCTTCGCGCCCGCCAACAGCGTGGTGCTGGTGTTCTTCCAGCAGCACAGCAACCTACTGGTCGTCACGGGTCGAGTGGACTTTCCGGCGGTGCCCGCGGACGAGGGTGCGGTGTTCGCGCAGTGCCGACAGGTGTTCGCAAGTGCACAAGGCGCCGGTGCGACGGCCGTGCACACAATCGTGTATCCACCGCCGGGCGCCGGGCAAGACCGCGCCCGAACACTGGGTAGGCGACTGTGTGCCATGGCGGACGCCGCCGACATCGCCGTATTCAGTAGCGGCGTGGTGATGGGTAACCGTTGGTACGACGCATCGGAACCCGATTGCCCTGGTGTGCAGTTTGACCCGACGACGACCACTGTGGCGGCGGGCTTTGTGAGCAGGGGTGTGTCGTACCTGCCGGACCGCGAAGCGTTGCGCGACCTCGTTGTGGGCCCTCAGACCGAATTGGCGGGCGAGGCCCGCGCTGCGTTGATGGGGCGAGAGCCGCTGCCGGGACTCCCAAATGCCACTAGGTCCGCGGATCGACGTGCCATTGAGGACGCGATTATTTCCCACCTGCTCGCGCCCAACGCCGCGGACGGCAAGAGCTGCGCCGAACCGATGGATCCGCGCACGCTCGCTTGCTGGGCGATCGCGCTGGCCGACCGGCGAATCCGAGAGCCCGTTCTGCGTCGGATGGCCTCATGCATCGAGCAGAACTCGGCAGAGCGACTGGACGAGCATTGGCAGCAGCGGGCTCTGGATCGGTTGTGCTGGCTGGTGCGCAACACCCCAGATGAAGTCGCGGCCCCGATCAGCGCGACGCTGGCTGCCGTGTCGTGGCAGGCGGGCAACGGTGCTCTGGCTTTGATCGCCGCGGATCACGCGCTGATGTGCGACTCGACGAACAACCTGGCCGACTTGGTGGAGACAGCGGTTGGACGGGGGGTCCCGCCGAGCGTCTGGATCTCCCTGCTTACCTCTATGACGCTGGCGGAACTCCGGTCCGGACGCAGCCCTCGGCGTTCCACGACGGCGGCACGGTCCTCTCAGCACGGGTCTGTCGGCAACCGGACTGCCGGGAAGTGGTCCGCCTGAGTGGCTAAGACCGCGCGTCAAGTGGTCGGCGCTGTCAGAATGGCGCCCATGAGCGTGCTTGACAGACTAGATATGACGATGAAACTGACCAAGCGGGAAGAGGCCAGGCGTTTGAAGGCCGCGCAGGATCGACTGGTGTACCTGCGCCTGATTCTCGGCGGAATATTCGATGGGTCCGGTCGGCTCGGGCCGCCGCTGTGTCTGGTGTTCGAGGGCTGGGACGCCTCCGGCAAGGGTGGCGCTATCAAGCGCGTGACCGCTGGCCTCGATCCCCGACATGTGCGGGTCGCATCCTTTGCCGCTCCGACTTCCGATGAAAAGCGTCACCACTTCCTGACCAGGTTCTGGGACAAGTTGCCAGGCTGGGGCGGAATGGCGGTGTTGGACAGGTCTTGGTACGGGCGAGTTCTGGTGGAGCGGGTTGAAGGTTTCTGTTCCGAGGAAGCGTGGCGTCGGGCCTACTCGGAGATCCGGTACTTCGAGCGGTCATTGACCGACGAAGGCATGATCATGATCAAGTTCTGGATGCACATCACCGATGACGAGCAGTTGGCCCGGTTCAAGTCGCGCGAGACCGATCCGGTCCGTAAATGGAAGCTCACGGCAGAAGACTGGCGTAACCGCGAGAAGCGTCCGCAGTATGAGGACGCCCTGATCGAGATGCTGGAGCGCACGGACACCGGATTCGCCCCATGGATCGTTGTTGAGGCCAACGACAAGCGCTATGCCCGGGTCAAGGTGATCGAGACCGTGAACGAGATCGTCGAGCACCGCTTACTGGCTCTTGGATTCGATGTCCGGCCCGCCAACGAGATGCCCGATATGGAAACGTAAGATCGGCTGGTGCGCCGCGGGGGCGGCGTCAAGGTGGGGAATCAACATCGGGGGATCAGCATGGTGGGGGATTTTTGCGCGCCGAAGCGCGTTTGTGGAGCCGTCGTTGCAGTCATTGCGGCTGTCGGCGTGCTGTTGTCGGTGGGCTGCGCAGCTGGGCCAACGGCTGGACGGGTTTCGTCGACGGCGTCAGCCGCCGAACCGGACCCCGTCGTGTCGGCATCGGAGCCGGTTGTGTCGGGGCCGTCGCAGGCTCCCGCCGGAACGGTGCCAACTGCTGCCGCTGAAGTCCTACGCGAAGGTGAGCAGGAATCTGCGGCCGCGCCTCGCATTCCGGGCTCGACCGGGGCGCAGCTCAGCCCCGCGAGAAAGGCCGCGATCGAACAGGCGTTACGTGGATTCCTGGCCAAGACCGCGGGCGCGCAGCTCGTGTCGTTCCGTGTCGTCGCTGACAGTCCAGCAAGCTCGGCTGTCGGTGCCAGTGTCTCCTACCGCGGATCGATCGTCGAGCTGTCAGTCGCCCTGACTACAAAGGCGGGAAAGCCAGTAGTGCTGGGTGCCTATCGAATCGGCGGAACCTCGTGATGAGCCGGACGGGGAGGCTAGCGTTGATCACCGTCGCGGCGACGGTGGGGCTGTTCGCAAGCTGGCTGCTCGCGGCCCCACCAGTCATGGCCGACGCGGGCTGGTCGAGCACCGGGGGACATTGGCAGGGGACCGGTGCACTGATCGTCCCCGGTGGTCAGGTGGTGGGTGAGGCGGACGCGGGTGGGACGGCATCAGGTTGTTCGGGATGCTCCTGGCACGTCACCGACTGCGCAGACAGCACGGTGGTCTGCGGTGGACCGCCCGGCTGCCCAGAAGCAGATATTCTGCAAGTCTGGTTCTCGGCCGGCCTGGGTGTCTCGTTCAGGCTTGAGCAGGTCAGCTGTGCTGTCGCCGGCCAGGCTGCCATGAGCTTGGAGCAGATGGGGACCCTGGTCAAAGCGCAGGTGCAGGCACTGGCACCGGAGCTGAATCCGACGTACCAACCGCGCTCTGGGCCGCTGACCCAACTTCCGACGCTGTTCGACTCCGGCCAACCTCGGTCGTTGGAGCGGGTTGACAACATCGCGGGTTACCCGGTCCGCCTGCGCGCAACACCTCGGTGGACGTGGCTGTGGGGAGACGGAGGTCGAACGGAGACGGCCGATCCGGGCGGCGAATGGCCGGATGAGTCGGTGGCCCACACCTATCGGAATGAAGGCGTTGTCCGAGTTGTTGTGCAGTGCGTCTGGAGTGCACAATTCTGGATCGGGGCAGCTGGTCCTTACCGGGTCTCTGGTGATGGTGTCGAGCAGAGCGCGGCGCGTCGACTCACCGTTAGGCAGGCTCGGGCAGCCCTTGTTCCGATGCTTGGATTGTGAACCTGGACGCTAGCGCGTGCGAGCCGCGGATTGGATGAAGACACTTGGCAACTACAATGATGGCTGGCTATTGATTCAATCCCGATCACGCCGCTGGCGCCTGGGTCGCTGGCCAATGAATACTGCAGTCGTTTGTCCGTTGTTCGGGGGGTTTCGCCGCCGCTTCCGATCTTCGAGAATTTCTCCGAGAGGTTACTGTGCCGTTGTTTTCCAGCCGTTCGTCCAAGGCTCGGACCAATAAGGAAGCCCATGAACAGGATGAGCCTGCTTCGACGAACGAATCCGCTGTCGTGGTGGATGATGCGCCGGTGACGGCTCCCGCGGTAAAGAAGGCTGCACAGAAGAAAGCTCCGGTCAGAAGGTCGTCGGCAAAGAGGGCTGATGTGAGTGAAGAGCAGCACGCCCCGGCCGACGATGCCGCCGCTAGCACACCGGCCAAGAGTGCCTCCACGAAAAGGACGGTTAGGAAGAAGGCGCCGGAGACTGCGCCTGTCGTCGCGCCCACATCAGATGATCAACTCGACCCTGGTGCGCCGGACGTCGCAGGATCGGGTGCAACTTCAACGACCGATGACAACGAGAATGCGGTCGTCGGTGACTGCACCGTCTTCGAGATGTGGGAGAGGGTCGAACAGGCCCACCTGGGTTCGGTCCAAGAAGGTGCTTGCACACGGGTGGACCTCGGCGCTCCCGGTCGACTGCCGACCACTGCTCCGGGGCTGCTCTACGTGCTGCATGAGCTAGAAGGGCGGATCGGGGTTGCGCTGGCACACTCGCTGTCAGCTGCTGTGACCGAACTTGGCTGGTCCAATGATGACATCCGAGAGGACGGCATCTTCCTGGTTGGCGATCCAGCCCTGCTGCGGCGCGAGTCGCCGATGCTGATCGCCCCTGGCAGTGCGTTGCAGGCAGGCCGACCCGTCCTGATCACCAGCGCCGAGGAATTGCCTAGGAAGCTGTCCGCGGCCGATCGCGGGGTTTACCGGATTTATCGAAACGTCGGCGATGGCGGTGCGGAGGTTTACATAGGCAAGTCGGAGCGACTGCTCAGCCGTTTGAAGCACCACGAGAAGGTCAAGCACTGGGGGTCAGAAGTCGGGGACGTGCTCTGCATTGAAGTGATCAAGGTGAAAGACCCCACTGCAGGTGTTGCGCTGCTGCAGGCCGACCTTGATGTGGCAGAAGAGACGCATATCGCGCGAGCGAGTGCTAGGCAGGACAAGCCGCAGTTCGTGGCTCCGGGCGGTAAGCCCATCACTAAGGTGATCAACGACACCGTCGGTAGAAACGGTAAGAAGGGCAAGGAGTTCGTGACCTGCTATGTCTGGGTTGCTCCGGAAGCCGCGCCACCGACTGATTCGGATGCGGACACAGGGGATGCGGCATCGACCGCCGCCACCAAAGGCAAAGCCGAGGACGCGGTAGATGTCGATTTGGACGAGGTCGCTGAACTGGAGAAATCGCTGATCTCGGACCTCGCTGACGTAGCTGTCGACGGTGCTGCCGTGGTCAAGCCGGCGGCTGAGGAGTCCTTCATCCTGTCGGACAAGGACGACACAGACGAACCGGTACAGCAGGTAACGCAAGCGGGTGCGACCGCTGATCCGGTCAAGGACTACCTGAAGCAGATCGGCAAGGTCCCGCTACTCAACGCAGAACAGGAAGTTGAACTCGCCAAGCGGATCGAGGCCGGGCTGTTTGCCGAAGAGAAGCTCAGCGCGGGAGTCAAGGACCCGGTGTTGCGCGCTGACCTCGAGTGGATTGCTGAGGACGGGCGCCGAGCCAAGAACCACTTGCTGGAGGCCAACTTGCGACTGGTGGTGTCGCTGGCCAAGCGGTATACCGGGCGCGGCATGCTCTTCCTTGACTTGATCCAAGAGGGCAACCTCGGGTTGATCCGGGCTGTGGAGAAGTTCGACTACACCAAGGGTTACAAGTTCTCGACGTACGCAACGTGGTGGATCCGCCAGGCGATCACGCGGGCGATGGCTGATCAGGCGCGTACCATCCGGATTCCCGTCCACATGGTCGAAGTGATCAACAAGCTGGCTAGGGTCCAGCGCCAGATGCTGCAGGATCTCGGCCGCGAACCCACTCCGGAGGAACTGGCACGGGAACTCGACATGACGCCCGAGAAGGTGGTCGAGGTACAGAAGTATGGTCGCGAACCGATCTCGTTGCATACCCCACTCGGGGAGGATGGCGACAGCGAATTCGGCGACCTCATCGAAGACTCTGAAGCTATCGTGCCCAGCGACGCTGTCAGCTTCACCCTGCTGCAAGAACAGCTTGAATCTGTTCTGGACACGCTTTCCGAGCGGGAGGCAGGGGTCGTTCGGATGCGGTTCGGCTTGACCGACGGGCAACCCAAGACCCTTGATGAGATCGGCAAGGTCTACGGGGTGACTCGGGAGCGTATTCGCCAGATCGAATCCAAGACGATGTCCAAGCTGCGCCACCCGTCACGTTCCCAGGTGCTGCGCGACTACCTAGACTAGCCGCACATGCTCCCGGTTCCGGAAACAACCGTTTCATGACGCTGCCGCTGATCACAGCGCACCGCGATGGCCACGTTGCCGAACTGACCATGCGCAACGGTGCGCACGCCAACGCCATCAGTGCGCGGTTCGCGCAGGAGTTGGTGGGCCACTTGCAGGCAGCTGTCGATGGCGGTGCGCGGGTGTTGATCCTGCGGGCCGAGTCAGGGGTGCGGACTTGGTGCGCCGGCCACGACATCGGCGAACTGCCCAGCAACCCGAGCGAGCAGATCAGCTGGACCAACTCACTTGAGACTCTGGTGTCGGGCGTCAGGAGCGTCCCCATCCCGATCATTGCCGCCGTTGAGGGCGGAGTCTGGGGCGGCGGTTGTGAGTTGGTGATGACCGCTGACCTGGTAATTGCCTGCCGCAACTCCACTTTCGCCGTCACCCCGACGAGGCTAGGAGTGCCCTACGCAGCCACCGGACTGAACAGGTTCCTGGCGGCACTGCCTATTCACGTCGTCAACGAGATGTTCCTGACAGCTAACCCAATCGACGCGCAGCGAGCCTACGAACTCGGCTTCGTCAATCGGATCGCCGCTGATTCCGAGGATCTTCACCGACAAGCGGGGGAGGTGGCTCGACGCATAGCCGACGGCGCGCCGTTGGCAGTGCGTGCCATCAAGGCCACCGCGAACGCCCTGGTGGATGCTAACCCAATGTCTGCTGCGGTGTCGGCCCAGATCTCGGAGTTGGCCAGGAGCGCATGGGGGAGCGCAGACTACCAGGAGGGGCTGCGAGCGTTTGCTCAGCGACGCAAGCCGCAGTTCGGCGGCAGCTAGCACGTCGGGCGCGGTTGGCTCGGGGGGTGTGCGGCTACTCGGCTGCGGTCGCGGTGTCGTCCAGACGATCGCTCTCGTCGTCGATGCGGGCGGCCAATGGACGAACTGCACTCAGATGCTTGCGGGCATGATGCCCGCAAAATAGTAGCTCCCCACCCGAGAGCAACAGAACCCTCACGTAGGCGGTGGCACCGCACCGATCACATCGGTCGGCTGCCGTCAGTGGGGCTGGACGGGCCAGGGTCGGCGTCATCGGATCCACCTCCTACTTGCTCTACCGGGCTTCGCTGAATGCGAGGCATTTCTTCTGGTTTTCTATTGTCGCACTTTCGAACTGTTCTCACGACCTCCGGCGTCCCTGATTCGCTACCAGCGAACTAGCCGACGTCCTCAGCGGACTTGCCGACGTCGCTACTGAAACCATCGGTTCGCCGACAGCGAATCTGAACCCGGCGCGGCCTGTGATGCCCACCAAATTGGACAGGTACCCTTGCCGATTGTGGCTGCTGCACCCGGGACATATACGGCTCGGGACCTTTCCGTGCTCGAAGGCCTCGACGCGGTTCGCAAGCGGCCCGGGATGTACATCGGATCTACCGACTCACGCGGCTTGATGCATTGCGTGTGGGAGATCATCGACAACGCCGTCGACGAGGCGCTGGCAGGCCACTGCACACGGATCGAGGTTGTGCTCAGACCCGACGCATCGATCGAGGTCCTGGACAACGGCCGTGGCATCCCAGTTGATGTTGAGCGAAAGTCTCGCCTTCCGGGTCTGGAGCTTGTCATGACCAAGCTTCACGCGGGCGGCAAGTTCGGAGGCGGTTCGTACACCGCATCTGGTGGCCTGCACGGCGTGGGGGCCAGTGTTGTGAACGCATTGTCTGTGCGTCTAGACGCCCAGGTCGATAGGGGCGGAAAGACCCATGAGGCGACCTTCTGCCGGGGTGTGACGGGGGTATTCGATGGCCCCGGTCCAGACGCGAGATTCACCAAGAAGGCAGGAATCCGGGTTGTCGGCTCCGTGCCACGGACCAGGACCGGAACCCGGGTACGTTGGTGGCCGGACCCGCAGGTGTTCGTTGCGGACACCGAGATCTCGTTTGACGGACTGCTGGCCAGGGCCCGGCAGACGGCGTTCCTGGTCCCAACACTGACCATGGTCATCCGAGATGAGCGGGAGCATGAAGTCCGTGAGGAGACGTATCAGTTCTCCGGCGGCATTTCGGAATTCGTCGAGAGCTTGAGCACCGGTGGTGACAGCGCAACTGGCGTGATCCGGATCACTGGCTCAGGTCATTTCAAAGAGACCGTGCCGGTGTTGGATGCCAAAGGGCATATGCACTCGCAGGAAGTCGAACGCGAACTGGGAGTGGATATCGCTCTGCGCTGGGACGGCGGCTATGAGACGACGTTGCGCTCGTTCGTCAACGTGATCGCTACGGCTGGCGGGGGCACGCACGTGGCTGGATTCGAGCGAGCAGTTGTCAAGGTGCTGAATGATCAACTGCGGGCCAGTAAGACGCTGAGGGTCTCGGAGGACAACGTCACCAAGGACGACGTGATGGAGGGTCTGGTCGCGGTAGTAACGGTGCGCGTGCCGGAGCCTCAGTTCGAAGGTCAGACCAAGGAGATCCTGGGCACTCCGGCGGCCTCCCGGATCGTCGCGACAGTGGTCGGAAAGCAACTGGGTGAATGGTTCGTCAGCCCACCTCGCGGGGCCAAAGCCAACGCCCGAGCTGCGCTGGACAAAGTTGCCAACGCTGCTCGCGTCCGGTTAGCTGCCCGAGCCCAGCGCGACGTTGCTCGGCGCAAGAATGCCTTGGAGTCCTCTGCGCTGCCAGCCAAGTTGGTGGACTGCCGCAGCGCCGATCCGGACTTGACGGAACTGTTCATAGTCGAAGGCGATTCTGCCCTTGGGACGGCGAAGATGGCCCGGGATTCGCACTCCCAGGCGCTGTTGCCGATCCGCGGCAAGATTCTGAACGTGCAGAAGGCCGGGGTGGCCGAGATGCTCAAGAACGCTGAGTGCGCTTCCATCATCCAGGTAATCGGCGCGGGGTCGGGACGCACCTTTGATCTTGCCGCAGCGCGCTATGGCAAGATCATCCTGATGGCCGACGCGGACGTTGACGGCGCCCACATCCGGTGCCTGCTGCTGACTTTGGTGCACAGGTATATGAAGCCACTGCTCGAGGCTGGACGGGTCTTCGCGGCGGTGCCGCCGCTGCACCGAATTGAGGTGTCGGCCGCCGGCAAACGACCAGCAGAGGTGTATTACACCTACACCGACGATGAGATGAAGCGCACCGTGGCCGAGCTGACCGCCGCGGGCAAGCACGTCAAAGATCCCGTCCAACGGTTCAAGGGCCTGGGCGAGATGGACGCCAAGCAACTCAAAGAGACGACAATGGATCGGGGCCACCGGCTGCTGCGGCGGGTCACCTCGGCCGACACCCAATCGGCCCTCGATGTCTTCGAGCTTCTCATGGGCAGCGAAGTGGCGCCACGCAAGGAGTTCATTGTGGCTGGCGCGGCCGAACTAGATCGTGACCGGATCGATCTCTAGGGCTTGCGCGATTGCAGCATCAGGGTGAGGCTGATTCGGCGAAGGTAGCAATCCGATTCCGGCCCGCGCGCTTCGCCTCATACAGAGCGGTGTCGGCGTTGTGCAGCAGTTGCTCGGCGTCATCCGCGTTGATAGCGAATGCTATTCCCAAGCTCGCTGTCGTGGTGACGGTGCCCACCGCGCTTGGAATTGGTTGTGCCAAGGCGGCTCGGATCTTGTGTGCAATGGCGACCGCGGTTGAGAGGTTTGGAACATCAGGCAGAAAGGCGGCAAACTCATCGCCGCCCAACCTGGCAGTCGCGTCCCGAACTCGAAGCGTCGCTCTGATTCGCCTCGCTGATTCTCGCAGAACCGTGTTCCCGACCTCATGTCCGTATGTGTCGTTGACCGCCTTGAAATGATCGAGGTCAATGAAGAACGCGGCACAGGTGACGTCTGGCCGAGCAAACGATCGCAGGTGATTGGAGACACGTGCGACGAATTGGTCCGGATTCATCAACCCCGTCAGAGCGTCGTGATTGGCTCGATAGGTTAGTTCCTCGCGCACGCGACGCGCGTCCGTGGTGTCTTGGATGTGACACACGAAGAACAGCGGCGACTGATTCTCGTCACGGACAAGTGCAGTGGAGTGCAGAACCCATAGGTCCCGGCCATCGGCCGTGCGCCAGCGGCATTCGGAGGCCGCAGTGGTGGCGTCCGGGCCAAGCAATCGGTCACAGGCGGCTTGGTTCTTCGCCAAGTCTTCAGGATGAACCACGTCTGCGATCGTCGCTGACAGCAGCCAACATTCTTCCCTCTTGAGCATTGCGCATAACGCAGGGTTGACTTGTAGGAATCGCTGGTTTGGAGCGACGACGGCCATTCCAGTGGGTGCCCCTTCCATCGCTTTGCGGAAAGTCTGCTCGCTGCGGGCAAGTGCACGTCTGGCGAGCACCTCGTAGTGGATGTCTCGCAGCGTGCTGATGCTGCCGAGGATTTCTCCGTCGGAGTCCTTGGTCGGATTCGAGACGGCGGACATCCAACGGTGCTCACCGCTGGCAGTTCTGACACGAAACTCGAAATGCGAACCTGAACTGTCGGCTTCGGTAGCCGGGCCGCGGCCGGCGACTATTGGCAGGTCTTCGGGGTGGATCAAGCTCCTCGCGTCGACCCCAACCAGGTCCGCCGGTTCGAATCCCAGAATTCGCTGGCATGCTGGTGACGCCCAGGTAAGTGTCCCAGCGGGATCAGACAAGAACACCGCATCCGTTGCGTTCTCGGCTACCAATCGGTAGCGGCGCTCTGAATCAGCAAGAGCGAGGCGTGTCATCAGCTCATCTTGGATGTCACGCGAACCTATGACAATGCCGCCGACGGCGCCGCTGTCGTCAGTCGTCGGGCGGCCAAAAAGAGACAGCCAACGGTAGGAACCATCAGCACACAAACGCCGAGACTCCAGTGGGCCTACCTTCTCCCCAGCGACGATTCGTGCTTTCCAGTCTCTGGTGGCTGCTTGGTCGTCTGGGTGGATCAAAGCCCGAACCTTGGTCCCCAGCAACTCATCAGGAGCCCAGCCAAGCACCGTTTGGATTGACGGTGAGATCCATGTCATGGTGTCATCGAGTTCGATGCGCCATACGATGTCTGTGGCGTTCTCAGCCAAAACGCGGTATTCCGGTGCGCCGTCAGGCAGATCGGCGACGGATCTGTCCGGCTGTTCGGCTGGCCAGCGGCTTGTCACCGAAACACCCCCCAGCCAAGATCGTGGACCCGTGGTGACGGTCGTGTCCAATCGTGGTCGATCTTTGCGCTCGACGCAACTATGCAGGCATCTTGGCATCAGGCTGCAGGCTCCTGCCACATCCTATTCGCTTCCGCACAAGGAAACGGCCGACGACTCAGGCGTCGACGGGGTGCAGCCGACCCGTCTTGACGTCATAGATGGCACCGGCCACGACCAAATCCGGTGGCAGCAGTGGGAAGGTCCGGATTCGAGTGAGGTCGGTTGCCAGTGACTCTCGTTGGTCCTCGATGACCCTGAACTCCATGCTGCGGGTATCGACCCCGTAGAGGTCTTTAATTCGCTCGTGCAATTCTGCTTCGGTCGCGCTGGCCATGGTGCAGCCAGTATGCGGCATCACCAGGATTCGATTGACGTCCAACAGGTAGCAGGCCATCACCAGCGTTCGGATCACGTCGCTGGTGACGCGTGCCCCAGCGTTTCGCAGGATCTTGACATCACCAGCCTGCATGCCCAAAAGAGCCAACGGATTGATCCGTGAGTCCATGCAGGTGACCACTGCTAGGTGCTTGGCGGCACGACCGGTCAGCCCGTGGGACGTGAAGGTCTGCGCGAATACCGAGTTGCCGTCCAGGATGTCGGCGAAAGTAGTTCGTGGAAAGGCTGGTTTCGCCTCGGGAAACGGCATCGTGCGACCCTGCCCGCTTTGACTACTCGCCGCCCTCTCCTCCTGATGAGTGCCCGGGGAACACGCCGTATTCCGGGCTGATCAGCGGAGCAGCGTTGTTCACCGCGAGCGCTGCCTCCCCGAAGCCAACCGCGATGATGGCGACCTTGCCCGGGTAGACGTTGATGTCTCCGGCGGCGTAGACGCGGGGCAGGTTGGTCTTCATCGTGGTGTCCACCACAATTCGGCGCTTCTCAAGCTCAAGGCCCCACTTGGCCATCGGTCCGATGTTGGCGATGAATCCGAGTGCGGCCACGACGGTCTGGACCTGCAGGGTTTCGATGCTGCCGTCGTTGTTGCTCTTGACGTCGATTTCGGTGACGACGTCGTCGCCGCGCAGTTCGCTGATCTGCGACGAGGTGATCAGCCGCACTCCGGCATCTCGAACCTTGTCGACCATTGAGGCGTGGGCCCTGAACTCGTCGCGACGGTGGATGACCGACACCGACTTCGCGATTGGCTTCAGCGACCACGCCCAGTCCAGGGCGGAGTCGCCACCTCCGACGATCACGATGTCCTTGCCCGCGTGGTCATCGAGGCGAGGCACGAAGTAAACGACGCCCTTGTCGACCCACTCTGCTCCCACTGGGATGGGGCGAGGCTTGAACGATCCGATCCCGCCGCAGATCACCACACTCTTGGTGGTGATGACGGTACCCGCGTCGCTGGTGACAACCGCCAGTTCGTCCTCGCTGGTCTCCAACGACACCGCCTGCTCGCCGAGCAGGTATGTCGGGTTGAACTGTCCGGCCTGCGCGACCAGGCCCTCGACCAGGGCACGTCCTTTGACGGTTGGGAACCCGGCGACGTCGAAGATGTCTTTCTCCGGATACATCGCGGTGATCTGCCCTCCTGCCTCAGGCAGGGCATCCATGATTATCACTGAGAATCCGCGGAAACCGGCGTAGTAGGCGGCGTACAGGCCCGTGGGCCCGGCGCCAATAATCAGCATGTCACAGTCATATTCGGCCACGGCGCAATGGTATCCCACCGTCGCAGCGGCCCTCGGCGAGCATTGCGGCGCGAACCGTTCAGTGGACCCGGGAACGGATCTGCCAAAGCGGTGTGCTAATCGTCAAGCCGGTTCGTTCTCTGGTAGCCACTTGATGCTGCAGCCCATCGACGGCTGGTGTGGCTCGGGTACTGGCGCGCCTGCCAGGACGGCGCCGATCGCTGTCCGCAGCGCGTCCCCAGTCAATGGACGCCCATTGCCCGGAGTCGATCGATCAAAGGCGCCACGGTAGGCCAACCTGCCGTCGAAGCCGTAGAGGAAGAAGTCCGGCGTGCACGCCGCGCCGAACGCCTGAGCCGCGCTCTGGTCGGAGTCGACGAGGTATTGGAAGTGCCAGCCAGCTCGCGACTGCTGGTCGCGGATTCCGTCAACATCATCCGCGGGGTAGGCATCCACATCGTTCGAGCTGATCGCCACGGTCGCCAGCGGACGGCCGGCGAATTCGTCGACGACCGAGCCGAGCGCCGACTCCAGATGGATGACGTAGGGGCAATGGTTCGCGGCAAACACGACCAGCAGGGCACCGTCGCCGCGCAGTCGGGCCAAGTCGACGAGGTTGTCGTCAAGGTCAGGCAGGGTGAAGTCAGGCAGGGGAGTTCCCAACGGAATCATGCTCGAATGCAGCGCCATGGCACCAAGATAGTGCCGTCATCTCGGCTCGTAGGGAGTCAACCTCACTAGTACCCGTCCGCAAGACCCAATCGGAGTTCACGCCCTCAGCTCTCGGTCGGCGTGATCAACGAGCCATCGGAACGCCAGTCAAACCCGAGGATTATGCACCTGTGGATTGTCGGTGCCCATGCACAGACCCACGGCAGAGCTTGACGTCCGGCGAAATATAGCCATACTTATAGCTATGTCAGTAGGTGAGCAGTTGCCTCTCGCCGAGGTGAAGAATCGGCTCTCCGAAGTAGTGGACGAGGTCGAAACTCAGCACGCGCGAGTGATAATCACTAAGCACGGTCGGCCAGCCGCAGTTCTGATGAGCGCAGCCGACCTGGAATCGCTGGAAGAGACATTGAGGGTGTTGTCTGATCCCGATGTAATGGCCCAGATCCGGTCGTCACGGTTGGCAGTTTCGTCTGGCGAAACCTGTGGGCTGACCAAAGAGGAAGCGTTGGCGCGCATCGGAATCGGTTTTTGAGCCAGTACGGCGTCATCTGGACGCCCGCAGCGACTCGTGCGTTAGCTGCGCTGCCGGAGAATGTAGCGACGGCGGCGATTGAATTCATCTATACATCGATGGCTCAGTCGCCGGCGAGAATCGGAAAGCCGTTGAGGTTTGAGTTGGAGGGCCTTCATTCTGCCAGACGCGGCGACTACCGGATCATCTACGCGGTTGACGTCGAGATTGAAACGTTAACGATCATGGCTATACAACATCGAGCCGACGTATACCGGCGATGCTGACAAACCAACTTGGGCGGGCCACGAGCTGCCACCGCGCGCAATGGTTTTCGGCGAAGACAACCAGGAGAGCACCGGTTCCAGGAAGTGCGCTCAGACCTACGAGGTTGTCGTCAAGGTCCGCCATGGATGCGACGGGGATTCTCGAGGAGTTTCGCCTAGTCATTGCGCCGAGTCGCGATCACGAGCACACTCTTGCGACATGGGATTCTTCAAGAAACTAACTGGCGGTGCTGACACCGCGCTACTGCAAAACGGACTACCAGCTCGTGGAGTCATTCTTGCGGTGGAACCCACCGGCACGACCCTGCAGATGGGCAACGGTCTCGTTCAGCGAACGTGCAACTTCCGCGTACAAGTGACCCTGGACAACACGCCGCCCTACGAGGCAGCAGTCAAGCAGCGAATACCTGAGGTGTACCTCCCGCAGTTTGTGCCCGGAGCCACCGTTGTAGCGGTACGGGTCAATCCGGCGAACCCGGCCGAGGTTGTCTTGGACCTTGAGCATGAGGCCCCGACCGTCACCCTTGCTCGCGACACGAGCAGACAGTCCGCCGCGGAGGTCCTTGCGACCGGAAAACAGGCTCGCGTGGTGATCGTGCAGAGCCAGCCACTGGGGATGAAGAACGCTGACGGGGTGGACCTGTACGGATTCCTGCTTACCGTGCTCCCAAACGATGCCGCGCCCTATCAGACCAAGGTGGGCAACCCGACGCCGCCGGAGGCGATCCCGCTGCTGTATCCGGGGTCCAACGTTCCGGCCAAGATCGGTCACAACGATCCGAATGACGTGGTCATCGACTGGAAATCCGCCCTGCAACCTCCGACGCCCGCCTGATAGCTGCAGGTCATGGCGCCGAGCCTGCGCCATGGCCTGTCGCTGTGCCATCCGGCGGGGTGAATCCCGTCGTCACAACGTCGGTCGTCGGTACCGGCATGCTGATCAGGAAGCCCTGTGCGAGGTCGCATCCCATCGCGGAGAGCGCGGCATACTGGGCTGGTGTCTCGACTCCCTCGGCGACGGATTTCTTGCCGAATCGGCGGATGAGAAGCAGAATCGACTGCAGCATGTCGAGGTCGTCGCGGCTCTTCCCCATGGAGGCGACGAAGGAACGGTCGATCTTGATGACATCGGAGGGAACGGCCAGAAACGAGCTCAGACCGGAGTAGCCGGTTCCGAAGTCATCGATCGCCAGTCTCACTCCGAGCTCGCGCAACTCGGCCAGCACCGCCAGTTGCTCCTCGCGCAGGTCCATTGCCTCGTCCTCGGTGATCTCCAGCGTCAGCGTTCCCTGTGGCAGCTGGTGAGCCGCCAGCAGATCGCCCAGGAATCCGGGGGCTTGGTCGGTGAGCCAGCTTGGGGGAGCGTTGACCGCAACTCGCAGGGGATGTCCCGCGGCGCGCCACCGCGCCGCCTCTTGACAGGCCACCCGGGTCACCTGCTCGGTGAGCGCTCCTAGCAGGCCCAGCTCCCTAGCCAGCGGAATGAACAGCAGCGGCGGGATCAGGCTCCCATCGGGCTCGGCCATTCTGACCAGGGTCTCGGCGCTGACGACTTTCCCCGAGGACATGTCAACGATGGTCTGGAAGTGGCACACCAGCGACTGCGTCGCAATTGCCCGTCGCAACTTCGACTCCAGATCGAAGCGCGAGTTCGCCCGGCGGCTCCGGTCGTCGGTGAAGTGCCCCACACTGTTGCGGCTGTTGGCCTTGACCCCGGCCAGGGCTGCGTCGGCCCGCCGCAGGATGTCCGATTCGGTCTCCCCGGCGTCGCTGCTGCTGGCGATTCCAGCGCTGGCAGTGATCACGATTGACTGTCCGGCGACCGACTGCGGCGCGCTTATCGATTCGAGCAGGCTCTTTGCGTGGGTATCGTGGTCTTCTGACCCTTCGATCTGTCCGGTGATGACCACGAACTCGTCGCCGCCGATGCGGGCGATGAAGTCGCTTTCGTGGGCGTTGGCAGTGAGCCTGGAGGAGATCGACGTGAGCACCTGGTCGCCGACGGCGTAGCCGAAGATGTCGTTGATCTCACGTAGACCGTCGATGTTCAGCAGGGTTACAGCTACTGTCGTGTGGCGGTCGCCCGGCACTCGGCGGTCCAATCTCTCAAGCAGCGCGGCGCGATTGGGCAGACCGGTCAGTGGGTCGCGTTGCGACTGCCGTCGCATGATTTCATCGAAAGTGCGCGACGCGCTGACGTCCTGCAGCACCAGGATGGTGTTGTCAGGGTTCTCGGAATCCGCTGTTGTGACGGCATTCATCGACACTGCTTGCAGGTCCGGCGCCATCCCCGGCTCGCGATCGGTATCGCCGAAGCTCGACAGTGAGGGTCGTAGCCAGACAGTGCGAGCGTCCGGCAGGGTGCATTGCAGATCCGATCCGACCAGCAGATCCGAGGTGAGGGGCTGCCCGCTGACCGTGAGGAAAGCGTCGAGGTAACCGCCGGTGGTCTGGCTGTCGGGGATGCCCAGCAGCGTGGTGAAGGCAGGATTTGCACGCCTGACCGCGATGCGTCGGTCGCCGTCGATGCGGACCCAAGCGGACGGCACAGGTGAGCCGTCGAACATGCCCTGCAGAAGGTCCGCGGACTGCTTGGACACCTGTTCTGCGGTGCGACGCCGGTCGATCGTGGCGGCCAGGAGCAGCACCGCCAAGGTGACGACCAGCAGATACGCCTGGGCGTCCAGCACATCGGCGGTGCTGGCGGGTCCGTCGCGGTGAAAGGCGCCAGTGCCCCGGGTCGCGGCGCTAGCGATGCTCAAGGTGGCAAGCCCGGTGACCAGTGAGGTGAATGTGATCGGCAGGCGGGCGGCGCTGATGAGTAGTAGGGCGACGATGAAGTAGCGCGACCCCGGAATCACCGCGCCGAGCGGAGTGAAGAACGTAGCGACGACGGCGACCGCGATGGCGAACAGCAGCAGGAGGTCGAGGTAGAAGGTCCAGCCAGACCAGGGGCGGGTCTCCCGCCAACGGGCAAGGCCGAGCACGATCGCGCTGCCAACCAGGATTCCGATGACGGTTCCGCAGTAGGCCTCCAGCCCTACGATGCGTTGGTTGAGGGCCTCAGGCGTGTCTTCGAAGAAGCCGACAGCCATGATCGGGATCTCCCGAATCGCCGCAGCGAGGGCGGCGGACACGAGCACTAGCAGGAAGTCTGCTCCGAGGCCCGACTTTGGCTGGCGGTATCTGCGAATGATGGCTGCGTACCCGAGTAGGGCGATCGCGTCGGCGGTAGTTCGCGCAATCGTGGTGGACACCGAAAGGTGACCGATGAGCAGGTAGTAAGCACCCTGACCACACAAACCGATCACGACGTAAGGCCACCACCTGCTGGTGGGCAGCAGGATCAGGACGCCGGCAACCACGCCCCCCGACGGCAGAATGATCGACGTTCCGTGCGCCGATTGCAGGAAGGTGGCGGCGAACAGTGCCAGCACGACGGTGAGCGCGACCGCGAGTCCGATGTCGACCCAGGTCGTCTTGAGCCGGTGATCGGCGATGGACCGCTGCTGCTGCGGATGCCAAGCAGCAGCGGTCATGACGCCATGCCCCTCAAGATCGATTCCGACCAACGCACCCGTCTTGCGTGACGGAGGTCACTTAGAGGAGATTCAACCAAAGATGGTCGAGGGTGTCCAAACAGCAGATCAGCGGACCCTGATGGTGACCCAGTTCGACACCAAAGCACCGCCGTACTGCGTCAGCACGATCCGGAACTTGTGAGTGCCACGCAGCCAGGTGTACACCCTCATCGTGCAGTCGCCGTTCCTGCCGACTGTTCGGTGGGCGTTGAACGGAGCGCCCTTCTCTTGCACAGAGGCGAGCATTCCCCGGTTAGCTTTTCCGGTGGTGCACTTGATCTTGAACATCTGTCCGGTCCACACAGTGGTGGGTGCGGAAATCGTGACCGTGGCAGAGGCATTGGCGGGCACAGCAGCCTGTGCCGGAACCGCGGCAACGATTCCTGCTCCACCGATCATGCCCAGCCCCAAGGCGCCAACTGATACTGCTCGTACGACATTTCTCGCCATGACCGACTCCTTCGAAACGCGGTTCTTGACTGCCCACGCAAACCCGCGCTCCCTCGGCGAATCGGATTCGCGCTGCGTTAAACGCTACGCCCGTGATCGGGTGTGGACAAGTGTGCAATCGGGTGAGTGTCCGTGGGTTCTGGCCCGGTTGGCAGTCGGAATAGGCTCTCGGGCAGCGGTTCTACGAGTCCGTCGGAGATCAGTGTGTCCAACGCTCGCATTCGCTGTTGCTCCGGTTCCCACCGTTGCGCCAATTGGTCAAGGGTTACCGGCTCCGGCGATTCGCGGAGCAACGCCATCAGTTGGCCGCGGGCCTGGCGGTCTGTGCCTTTGAAGGTTTGTCGAGCTGGCCTGTGCACCCGATCGAGGGGGTAGCCCAGCGTCCGCCATTGACAGAAGTCGCTGACCGGGCAGGCCGGGCAATCCGGTTGCCCGGCTCGGCAGACCAGCGCACCGAGTTCCATGACGGCCATTGACCAGCACGCTGCGGCAGCGTCCTGCTCCGGCACCAGGGAGTCGGCGAGAGATCGTTCAAGCTTGGTCGGCGAGGTCGCGCAGGGACTGTCTTGTCCGGACACGATTCGGCTGACGACGCGTCGGATATTCGTGTCGAGCACGACCGATCTGCGGTTGAAAGCGAAAGCAAGTACGGCTGCGGCCGTGTAGTCGCCGACGCCGGCCAGTGTGGTCAGCTCGTCGTAGGTGGACGGTACTTGGCCATCGAAGCGGTCGTGAATCTGTGTTGCTGCTTGCGCCAGCCTCAGTGCTCGCCTGGGATAGCCCAAGGTTCCCCAGGCGCGGATCACGTCAGCCGGCGTGGCTGCTGCCAGGTCCGCCGGTGTCGGCCAGCGATCCATCCACTTGAGCCAGACGGGCTCTACCCGCGCAACTGGCGTCTGCTGAAGCATGATCTCGCTGGTAAGCACACCCCAAGGTGTTCGATCTGCGTGTCGCCACGGTAGATCGCGGGAATGGTCGGCAAACCAGGTCCACAAGATCGCCGGCAGCTCGTCAGTTGCGCTCGTTGGGGCTGCAATGGCTGACATGGGTGCCATTGTCCCCGAATGCTCTGTCAGGGACAGCCAGTCGGGTGGAACTGCCGGTGATCTGAGTGTCGGTCGGCGCGGCAGGCGGCAGCAGGCAGCCAGCCTGTACCCCAAGCCTTGCCAGTCCGTTGAGATCCCCGGGGCCGAATGAGGTCACGTTGCTGTTCCAGCTGTCGGCCATGATCTCCAACCTTGACGTCACATGCGTTAGTCCCATGACGTGGCCCAGCTCATGTAGGTAGAGCTTGGTTCGCATGGCGGGCGAGGACTGGGAGCCCACTTTCAGGTGCACTGTTGGCGGATTCAGTCGGGGGAGCTCGGCAATGCCGCCGGTGTTGATGCGCCAGGTCATTGGTGCACAGGTGTGCCAACGGACCGGGGATTGCCGGGTGCCGGAGACGAAGGCGAACTGCTGTTCCTTAGCTGGCAGGGGCGCCGTCTTCAGCGTCTTGGGTGGAGTCCTCACCGAGGTCCATCGCGATGTGCGGTTGCCGCTGGAGTAGCGGAAGCGGATCGTGGACGCAGTTCCCGGAGGGGACGCGGTCCACCGCCCGGACCGGAAAGGTTGCCAGTATGGCAAGGCAGGCGGATGTGACCATCGGACTAGCCTGTAGCGGCTTCGTGTAGCCCAACCTCCGTCGGCGTGCGCAGCGCATTCGCCGGTGTGCCGAATTCGACAGGCGCGGGAACCTAGTGATCTTACCTGCTATTGATCATCCTCTGGCCCGCGCCGGCGGTCAAGTCACCATTCGGGGGACTTCGTCGCCTCGCCGCTCAATCTCTGCCTTGATTGAAGGTGGCATGTCGTGGCATGGACAGACCTGCACGTGCTCCGAATGCCACTTCACCCGGTCGTCAAGCGTTGCATTCTTACCGAGCACATGTTGTAGGTGCCACTCCTTGTTGATCACCGCTGCTCCTTGGGCTGGTCCAGAGGCTCTCAAGGACCCGGTTACGCGTTAGTCGGTTTGCTGGTGCTTTTGGTTGGGAAGGTTTGGCTGTTTCTGATTGGGAGAGACGGAGGCGCGCACCGGCGGGAAGTGCTGAGGTGGGTTGGGTCTGGAGAACAACCAGCCCTGTCCGTAGGTCCACCCGGCAGCGGCGACCCGCTGTGCCTGCAGCGGCGTTTCGATCCCCTCTGCCACGGTTGCCAATCCGAGGCCGTCGGCTAGACCGGACAGCCCATCGGCGATTCGGTAGGCCGTCGAGGTGGGGTTCTCCAGGCTCGCAGTGAAGGATTTGTCCAGCTTCAGGCCGGTCAGCGGCAGGTCCCGAAGATGGGCCACTGACGAGAAGCCGGTGCCGAAGTCATCGGCCCACAGTCCGATTCCGGCATCCGCCATCTGGTTGAGTCGGTTCAATCCGGGGCCGCTCAGTCGTGCCAGCGTGGTCTCGGTCAGTTCCAGAACCAGCCTGTCGGGCACCGACCGGTTGAGTTCGAGGATGAGATCGACGAACTCGGGGAATTCCCGCGAGGCTAGGTGAGCCCCTGAGACATTCACTGAGACCTGTTGGCCCGCGGGCAATTGGGAAGCAAACTGGGCCGCCTGCCGTGCGGTGATCAGACCGATCTGGTGGATGACTGAAAGGTCTGTCTCGGCAATCTCGATCCAGGCTCCGGCGGCCATGATTCCGCGTTGCCGATGATTCCACCGCACCAACGACTCGTAACCGAAGGTGGCCAGAGTCTGCAGCGTGACGATCGGTTGGAACCAGGTCTCGAATTCCTCGGATCGGGAACTGAGCGAGGCTCGAATCTCCTCCAGCAGGCGCATCTGCTGAGTCGCCTGGGTGTGGAACGTGTGGTCGAAGGCCAACCACCGTCTGCCGCCGTCACGTTTGGCCTGGGCCAGCGCGGCCGAGGCGTTCCGGATCAAGTCGTCTGCCCGCGAAGGGTAGCCGCCGATCGAGACTCCGATGCTGGCAGCAGTGCGTACGACGAAGCCAGAAACCATCAGATCGCGCTCCACTGCAGCGGTGATCCGCTCCACGCACTGGCGGGCCGACTGTTCGGTATCCTGACCCGACAGCGGCAGCGCGATGATGAACTCGTCACCGCCGAGGCGTCCGACGTGGCTCTGTGGTCCAGCTACCTCCAGGAGCTGTTCGCCGATGTCGATGAGCACCTGGTCTCCGACGGGATGACCGTAGGCCTCATTGACCATCTTGAACTTGTCCAGGTCGATCACGGCCGTCAGCATCGTCGGCGAATCCGGTTCGGCGATGTCCTGGCCGAACACTCGCGTCGTCTCATCCCGGGTTAGCAGACCGGTGAGGGCGTCGTGCGTCGAGCGGAAAGACAATTCCTCCTCGGCTGTGTGAGCCGCGGTGACGTCGACCATCTGTTCGAGCAGCAGCACCTCCTGCGCGTTCGCCGGGTCTCGGGCGAGGGCGAAGGTGATGTCGGTCCAGATGGTCGTGCCGTCCGGAAGCTGGTATTCCCGGCGCTCTGTGCGAGCAGGGGCGCCCGCCAGCAGAGGCTCCCACCATTCCGGCAGCTCAGACCCGCGCGTCGGACCTTGCGACTGCGGGACTGACAAGTTGTCGTCCCACCGGGTGCCGCGGACAGCCCGTCCAGACCGGCCCGTCAGCGCTTGGTGGGCGGGGTTGGTGTCCTTCACGATCCCGTCGCGGTCAAGGACTGCCATCGCCACCGCAGAGCCGTAGATGATGTCCGAGAACGTCGAGGTCGCGGCCCATCGCTCGGCCAGCTCGGCCGCTCGACTCTGTTGGATCGCTGCGTACCAGACCGTGAACATGACAAGCCCGGTCAGCGCCGCCCCCTCTATGAGGAAAGCGGCGACGCCCGCGGTTCGTTGATCTCCCGAAGTGGAAAGGGCCAGTCGATACCCGACTTGGGACAGTACCGTCGCGGTGAGCAAAGTCGCGATCCCGACCACAGCCAGCGGCCAGGTTCTGGTGGTCAGCATCGGCCCGAGTGGGGTTCGATACGGTCTTGCCGTGGCCGCAGCAGCGGCCAGAGCGAGCAGCACGAGTGACGATGAAGCGACCACCGAAGGGGTGGATTGGAAGAACTCCTCGATGCGGAAGGAGCGAGGGAAGGCTAGTTCAATGAGGATCCAGGCGGACGCGGAGGTCCCGAGCAGAATCCCGCCAGATGAGCAGATGACAGCCGCCTTGCTGTTCCACGAAAGCGCCAACACGCCCCCGGCGATGAGCACTGCCAGAATCATCGAAACCGGTGACGGTCGGCCCCCGAACGGCAGCGTCGAAGGATCAACGTCGCCGCCGGAGAGGGCAAGATCGAGGAACCTGATCGAGGTGTCGGTCAGTTGTTCGATCAGGAAGGTGGCACTGACCACGAGGGCTCCAGCAGCCAGGACGTTGGCGAGTGTGCGGGCCCAGCGGAATCGTGGCGGCCAGGTGCGGAACGACACTGCCAGGGCAATAGCGGTGGTGATGATTGCCGTCCATGGACGCAACGCATGGCCGTCTTGAAGCACCTGCATGACCAGGCGACCACCCGAGAGTGCGACAACTGCAACAACTAGGAGTTGGGTGACGATTTGGAAGCCAAGGGGGCCCCGATCGCCGGTGCGACCCGGTGCGCTCGCCAGCCACCGCGGTTCTGCGGCGACATGCCCGTCCTCCATGACCCGAGGTTACTCGCGAGATCTGAGTTATGGCGGGTTGATTGCGCTCAGCTATCCCCTGATTGCGTGCGTTCAGGTGCCCCCGCTTCGGCCCCTGATCTGGCCAACTGGAGGTCCGCAGGATCATAGTGGCGTGAACCTGCCGGGTAGTGGGCTGCTCGTTTTGCTCTTAGGCTGCGTGCTCGGGTTAGGCGGACGACAGGTACTGCGCTCGAGGATTCGGCTGACTTGGTCCGAAGCCATCCTGTGCGGATTGAGGCCGTCATTGCCAAAACCGTTGCTGCCTTCGCCAACGCGGAAGGCGGTTGCTTGCTGATCAGGGTCAACGATGACGGTCAGGTTATCGGGCTGGCCGAGGATTACTCCTTGATGAAGAGTCCCGATCGCGATCGCTACCAGCTATGGCCCCTCTTCGGCAGCTATGAAGGCGGTCCATGGTGCGATCGAGCCGTCGCACGACTCCGGCCTGGCAGGCCCAGAGACTTGATTGAGGCGTTGCTGGTAGCTTCTCCCGGCCGAGCTGATCACCCACTCGCCGGCGTCGTCGCCCGCGGTCACGGTGGTGGCGTCGAGGCCGAGGATCTGGTGCGCTGCTCGCACCGAAGCGTCGGCGACTTGGGCTTCCGACGTCAGGGAGCTGCGCCCGCGCAGATGGGTCAGCTCGACTCTTCCGGCATCTGCTGCTTCCATCACCGAGCCAGCGGCCGAAGCGTCCAGCCGACCGTAGGTCCAGCCGTGCGGCAACTGCAGGGCGGTGGGAGCGAATCGGTGGCCGCCGAGGTGGGAAGACTCCCACACCCGGCCGCGCCAACGTGGTTCGTCGCCCAGTGAGTCGGCAACCGGCCGGGCCAGTCGGGCACAGCACGCGTCACGTCTGCCGTTGGTGCACACCAGCAGCAGTGGTGCCGACTCGGTCGTGGCTTGCGGCACCACGTCGGCCAGGTCGGCTTCCAGCAGCGCATCGAGATCGAGCGCGAGCAGTCTGCCGGGGTCGGTGATCGTTGTGGAAACCATCGCCGAGCGTCCGGGGGTAGCCCGGGCGACCCACACCTTTCGGCCATCCGGGGGTTGCTGGTTCTGGCGGTTTCGGCGTAATGCGAGCGGACCGGCAGGCCGAACCAGCAGCACCTTGATCGGCAGCGACTCGACAGCCTTCAGCAGCTGCTCGCCGATGGGACTCGGGAATCGGCTATCCGTGAGCGCCTCGGTTCCGTACGGACCGGGCTGTTCGATGGCGATCCACACCTGTGCGCGCGGCGCAGTTCCGAGCATCGGTTCACCGGCATGTGCGGAGCCTCGCGTGCACGGGTTCGTGGCCACGCTCACCAGTGGATGCCGCCGACGACGGAGATGAGGTTCGAGGTTAGTTTCACGCCGGCCGCGTCTCTGGCCCGGTGGTCGTTCGGCAGCGCCACTGCTTTGCCACGGTCGGTCTCCGCGCGCGCCGGGTCTGGCCCGACCCACGCGAGGACGAGGCCGTCTTCTCCCTTGGTAAGTCGCTGGCACCGTACCCCTCCCGTTGCCCGGCCCTTGTGCGGGTACTCGGCGAGGCTGGAAACCTTGGCACTGGTCGCGGAGGTCCCTGTGAGCTGACCGAAGCCGCCGGCGATCGTGACAACAATGGTGCTGGATTGCTGATCGGGCGGGACTGCGCCGAAGAACACCGCACAGGCGCCGGGCGCAAGCCTGATGCCCGCCATTCCGCCCGCCGCCCGGCCTTGCGGTCGGACCGATGAGGCTTGGAATCGCAGCAGTTGGGCATCGTTGCTGACGAACACCAGGTCGTCTTGATCGCCCGACAGTGCAACGCCGACCACTTGGTCACCGGGGCGCAGAGTGATCACCGGCCAGATGTCCTTGCCGTTCGGCACGTCGTCCGCGACCCGTTTGACGATTCCCTGCGCGGTGCCCACCGCGATGCCTTGGCCGGTGCCCGCGGGAGCGGCCTCAGTCAGCCCGGTCGGATCACAGTCCGGTTCCAGCGGTATCAAGCCCAGCGGGCGTTCGCCGCGCTCTAGTGAGCAGTACTCGTTGACCGGTGCGCCGGCCGCCGAATGTCCGCTGGAGGTCATCGGCAGTTCCACGACGTTGATTCGATGCGCCCGACCCGTCGAGGTAATGACTGCGACGTGGCCTCGGGTGGTAGCCGAGGTGATAGCTGCAAGGGCAGTCGGGCTAGTTTCACCCAGCGGTGGTTCGGCCGCGGTCGCAGTCCTGGCCAGCAGACCCGCGCACGTCAGAACCACCTTGCAGGGCTCGTCGGGGACCTCAAGGGATGCGGTGTCAATCGCTGCCCTGACGGGTGCTACGGCGTCAAGTAGTTGGGTACGTCGGGGAGTGCCGTGCTCGGCGGCAGCTGCATCTAGTTCCTTGGCCAGCAACGATCGCAGGACGGATGGGTTATCCAGAATTCGAGTCAATTCGGCGATCTGGGCAGTCAGTGACTGCTTTTCTTGTTCGAGCTCAAGGCGGGAGTACTTGGTCAGGCGGCGAAGCGGCATGTCCAGGATGTAGGTCGCCTGGACATCGGACAGGTCGAACACGTTCATCAGCCGGGTTTTGGCGACGGCGGCGTTTTCGCTGGACCGGATCAGCGCGACAACCTCATCGATGTCGAGAATCGCGATGAGCAGACCATCAACGAGGTGCATTCGGTCCATCGCCTTGGTCCGCCGGAACTGCGATCGGCGGGTGATGACGTCGATGCGGAAGTCCAGGAACACTTGCAGCATCTCGACCAGCCCGAGCGTTCTGGGCTGGCCCTGGACGAGGGCGACATTGTTCACGTTGAACTGGTCTTCCAGTGGGGTCAGTCGGTAGAGATTCTCGCGCACCGCCTCCGGAGAGAATCCGCTTTTGATTTCGATGACCAAGTGGAGTCCGCGTTCGCCGTCGGTGAGATCGATCAGGTCAGAGATCCCCTCAAGCTTCTTGTTCTGGACGAGTTCCTTCATCTTCTCGACGATTCGTTCAGGGCCGACTCCGTACGGCAGGGCGGTGACGACGATGCCTTTGCGCCGGGGCGAGACTTGCTCGATCCTGGTCGCAGCTCGGATCCGGAACGATCCCTTCCCGGTGCGGTAGGCATCCCGGATTCCCTCGCGGCCCAGGATCTGTCCGCCGGTCGGCAGATCAGGTCCCGGCACAAACTCCATCAACTCGTCCAGAGTCGCCTTCGGGTGGCGCAGCAGGTGCTTGGCTGCGGAGCACACCTCCGTCAGGTTGTGAGGCGGCATGTTCGTAGCCATGCCGACTGCTATACCGGCCGCGCCGTTGATGAGCAATACCGGAACGGCAGCGGGCAGCACAACCGGCTCAAGTTCCCGGCCGTCATAGTTTGACGTGAAGTCGACTACGTCTTCGTCCATGTTGGCCACCAGCGTCGAGGCGGCCGGGGCGAGCCGACATTCGGTGTACCGCATGGCGGCCGGACCATCGTCCAGTGACCCGAAGTTGCCGTGGCCGTCGATCATTGGCAGTCGAAGTGAGAATGGTTGGGCCATTCGTACTAGCGCGTCGTAGATCGCCGAATCGCCATGGGGATGGAGTCGGCCCATCACCTCGCCGACGACCCTGGCGCTCTTGACATGGCCGCGTTCGGGCCGCAGCCCCATTTGCGCCATCTGGAACAGAATCCGCCGCTGAACCGGTTTCAGTCCATCTCTGGCATCGGGCAGGGCGCGTGAGTAGATGACCGAGTAGGCGTACTCCAGGAAGCTGCCGCGCATTTCGTCGCCGACGTCAACATCGACGATGCGTTCGGCCACGAGCGCCTCGCCCCGATCTGCGGCACCCCTGCGGCTAGTCGTTCTTCTTCCCGACACAGCGTGCATTCTGCACCGTCACGGGCGGGCGCTATCCATAGACACAGCTTTGGCGGCCAGTCGGTTCCCCGCGGACAGTGCCGCCTCTGGTCCCAACCCGTCAAGCCAGGCGGGCAAGAAGCCGGCGGCGAAAGCGTCTCCGGCCCCCCGGGTGTTCTCCAGCGTCACCGCCTGTGACGGACTGGTCAGCTGTTCGCTGTCTCCTGAAACCCACAGCGCGCCGCCCGGACCGAGCTTGACCACCACGCTTTTGTACGAGTGCGACAGGATCCGGGCAGCGTCGCGCACATTGTCCCGCTGGGCCAGGGCCATCGCCTCGGCCTCGTTGACGAACAGCAAGTCGACGCCGGCCGTCCAGGACAGGAACATGTGCGGACCAACATCGCGCAGCGGTCCGGAGGACGCCGGATCCACGCTCGTGGTCATGCTGCGCAGCCGAGCAAGATCCAGGGATGCCAAAGCTGCCAGCCGGGACTTCTCGCGCAGTAGCGGGTAGCCGGTCAGGTGCAGATGCCGGTCCTTGGCGAACAATTCGTTGGGCAGGTCGGACGGCTGCAGGCCGACATTGGCGCCGAGATCGGCGAGCTTGGCGCGCTTTCCTTCGGGGAAGACCAGCACGACGCACGTGCCCGTCGGCCGGAGGGGGTCGATCGTGACGAACGGCACCACCCCCGCATGTCGAAGGCTGTCCACGGCAGAGGTCCCGAAGTCGTCTCGTCCAACTCTGCCGACGAAGGCCGTGGGGGTGCCTTCGGAGGCCAGCCAGGCGGCGGTGTTGGCTCCGGCGCCCCCACCATGCGTGCTGACCGATGCCGGGGTGTCCGTGCCACGCCGTACCTCCCCGTGGACCGCGGCGACCACGTCGGTGACCAAATCTCCGACAACGATTGCTCTTACGACCGGCGGGTTCACGGTGACAACGGTACCGTGGTGCGGGTGAGTGATGATCCGCACGCTGGCCGCTCGCGGCCAGCCAGGACCGACTATCCCGCCAACTGGGAGACGGATGTCGTTCTGCGGGATGGTCGACCGTGTCACGTCCGGCCGATTCACACGGACGACGGAGCCGCGCTGCAGACCTTCTACGACGGGTTGTCCGAGCAGTCCCTCTACACCCGTTTCTTCACAGCCAGCGCGGAGCTCGCTGCCCGTGACGTGGAACGCCTGACCCAGATCGACTACAGCCGGAGGGTGGCGCTATTGGCGGCCCTGAGGGGTCAGATCATCGGTATGGGCGTCTATGACGCCGCTGAGGGTGCCGAGGCGGAGATTGCTTTCACCGTCGCCGACGCGCACCAAGGCAAGGGCCTTGGCTCGGTGCTGCTTGAGCATCTGGCTGCGATCGCCCGCGAGAACGGGATACATCGGTTCAAAGCCGAAGTCCTGTCGGTGAACAAGAACATGTTGGCAACCTTCACGGCCGCCGGATACTCCCCGTCCCAGACGGTGAATGAAGGCGTGGTCAATCTGGACTTCGACATCGATCCGACGGCCAAGACTCGGCTGATCTCCCGCGCCAGGGAGCACCGTGCGGAGGCCCTGTCCGTTCGCAAGATGGCCTCGCCCGAGCATGTCGTGGTGATGTGCGACGACATTAGCCAAGGCTCGCCGGGCGAGATGCTGGTCGCCAATCTGGTCGCTGCTTCGTTCGTGGGTCGGTTGTGGGTGGTCAATCCCTCCGGCTTGGGAGTTCACGGTGTTCCGGGCTGCGTGACGCTGGCAGACGTCCGAGACGAGGTGGACATGGTGGTGATGGCTTTGCCACCCGACCAGGCCGAAGCTGCCGTTCCGCGGTGCGCCGAGGTGGGCGTGCTCGGCATCGTTTTCGTCACCGGGGGCTATCGGGCGGGCGAGGGCCTCGAGCGTCAGCCCGAGATCATCTCGGCGATTCGAGAGAGTGGCATGCGGATCATCGGCCCTAACGCGCTTGGGCTGATCAACACTGATCCCCGGGTGCGGCTCAACGCCTCGCTGGTTCCCCAGATGCCGGGACGCGGCCGGATCGGGCTGTTCTGCCAGTCCGCCGCATTCGGGGCGGCGTTGTTGCGGGAGGTGGCGAACCGGGGAC
>JBAXOQ010000012.1:0-30570 GCA_037133175.1 Actinomycetes bacterium | reverse complement strand
TGGCGATGGTGACCGGCCGAATCTCCTTCTTGGCACCGGAGTACTCGCCGATCTCGTCCTCAGTCAGCGTCGTCCGCCTGATGAGTTCGTCGCGCCATTGACGGGCGGACACGGTGCTAGTGACCAGGATCAACGTGGTTGCCTGCGCCAAGGCCATAGCAGCGGCACCAACTAAGGTTTTGCCCGCCCCGCATGGCAGCACCACGACTCCGGACCCGCCGTGCCAGAAGCCCTCAGCCGCGAGCCGCTGGTAGTCGCGCAATTCCCAGTCGTCCTGCACCAAGGCGATCGGATGTGCCTCGCCGTCGACGTAGCCGGCGAGGTCCTCGGCCGGCCAACCGATCTTCAGTAGCGCCTGCTTGAGGTGCCCACGCTCGCTGGCGTGGACCGCAACGGTGCTCTCGTCGATTCGATCGCCGATCATTCCGGCCGTCTTCTTGGACCGCAGCACCTCCTCCAACACCGAAAGGTCGGACGTGTGCATCACCAGCCCGTGGGCCGGGTCATCGCGCAGCTCAAGCTTGCCGTAACGGTCCATGGTGTCCGCCACGTCGACCAGCAGCGAGTGCGGCACCGCGTAGCGTGAGTACTTGAGCAGGGTGTCGACGACGCCTTCGGCGTCGTGACCGGCCGCGCGGGCGTTCCACAGGCCGAGCGGCGTCAGGCGGTAGGTGTGGATGTGTTCGGGCGCGCGTTCGAGTTCGGCGAACGGAGCTATCTCGCGCCGGGCGTCCTCGGACAGAACATGATCGACCTCAAGCAGCAGGGTCTTGTCGCTCTGAACGATCAGGGGTCCGTCAACCATGCGTTCCTCCGATCAGGTCGTCGGTCCGCGGGGTCACTGATCCGTCCTCACCATCCACGACCGCCCGCTCGACCCCGGTGATGCGGGACAGCGCCAGCGTCCGGATAACGCACGCATTGTGGTCGTAGGCCGAGATAGCACCGGCGTCGAAAGCCACCACATCGACCAGTCGAAGCGTCATCGAACCAGCGTTGTCCGCGTACCCGACCCAAACCGGGAAGCCGTGGGTCAGAGCCGCCCGCAAGGCCGCGACCGACTGCGCAACGGCCATTCGGGGCATCGCCACAGCACCAACGGAATCACTGGCACCACCTGCGATGGCCTTGCTGTCGGCCGCCGACTGCGCCTCGACTCGGCGCAGAGCACGCACCAGCGCGTCGACGAACACCGTGTCAAAACCGCCTCCCCGATCCACTGCGACCGGCAAGTCAGGGGCTCGGTGGATGACCCTGGGAATAGGCACGACCGACCCATCACCACCTTCGGCGAGCGGTTCGTGCCCCAGATCGCGCGCGAGTTCGATCAAAGCCTGCGTCGGACCAGCTGAGACCGCGACGGTCGGTGCAAGTCGGACCAATCCCAGCAGAGCCGACTGCGGATGGTTCATCACTTCTGTCACAAAGGCTTCGTCGTCAGAACGGAGATAGGAGTTGATCACCCCGACCCGGACCATTCCGTGGCGACGTGCCACATCGTTGACCAGGTACTCCAGAGGTTGGGGAAGCGGCGTCACGCTGCGGGACGCAAGCTCACCAAGTACCTCTTGCGGGCTGCGACCGGTCTCCAAGATCCGCGCCACGCTAGTCGGCGTAACCCGGTAGACGACGGCCCCGCCGGTGGACTCGACGTCTGCGACTAGGTTCAGCAGGCTCTTCAAGGACGGACTCGGCGGTCCGGGCACTACCAGCGTCAGATCCGCCTGGGCCAGGAACTCCTCTGTCGCGTTCGGCAACAGGCTGTGGGCTACCGTCACCATCGTCTCCAGGGTCGCACCCGGCGCACACAAGGCTCGGCCCAAGGCGGTCAGACAACCGCGAGCCGTAACTCCGAGCAGGTCGGCCTGAGCGAGCACGGTCCGCACCGCGCGCTCCCTGGTCGTCGGACGCAAGCGCGGCAACTGATCTGCCAGCACCGCTTCGATCTCCTCGACCGCCAGAATCGATCCGGCTGGCACTTGGCCGAGCACCGACAGCACCGAGCGCCGCTGCTTGGCCAGGTCCGGTGTCACCAAGCCGGGTCCCAGAGCGAGCAGTCGCTGTCCGTCTGCGCCGGTGTCTCCAACGCGATCCGTGTCGCGATCCATCCGGATCCACGCGCTGGCCAACCGGGTCCACTGATCGGGCAGATCGGCGACGCTCCAGGCGTCGAACCCGATCGTCGGCGCGAAGGCCTTGGCGGGATCCTCCAACGCGACGAGCCCCGCTGCCGCGACCAATTCGACCCAGAACGCGCCCGTAGGTTCGTCCAGGTGCAGGGCGCTCGCGGTTGCGCTGAGTTCCCGGACTCCGAGGCCACCGGACTTCAGTGCCGCCGGCGGTCGGGTCGCCCACGACTCACAGAGCGCCGAAGCGACCGCGACCGCGGCCACCGCACTTTGCCCGCCCGCTTGGTCAATCTTGTCGGCGGCGACCGTGCCCTGCACTTTCGTGGGTCTGACCGACAGGTCGATGGGCCGGTCGGGCGCCTTCGACACCAGTTCGTGCACCGCTGTCGCCACGTAGGTCGGTACATCCAACGCGGTCGGCTCTCTGCCCCACAGCAGGGCCCTAGACCACAGCGAACGGACTACCTGCAGGACCGCTTGGGAATCGTCCGCAGACTCCTGAAGGTCCGCCGGCTTCGTCGGTTGTCCCGCCGCAGCCAGGGCCGTCAGCACCATCAACTGTCGGCGATCAAGATCGTCCAAAGCCTGCCTGACACTGTGGGGAGCCGACGCGCGAGCCGCCAGTTCAGCGATGCTCCCTGGCACGGGCTCAGCAATATCGGGCCGTTGCCGGATCACATTCGCCAACTCTTCGTCGGCCCGTAACCGCAGGTCGTCCGCGAGACTGCGCAGTGGTCGAGTCGTCAGGTGTGAGGGCATCCCGACCACGTTACGTCACGGCTGCTCGGCGCCGACACGGACATCAGCAAATGGGCCGAATCGGGTGCATTTCGATCATCCGAGTGGAGCCCCCCGCAGCCACGCGCTAGCGTAGTGGTATGAGCATTCCTGATCCGACTCAAGCGCCGGTCGACCCGGTACGGAAGGCAGCAATCGCGGCCCTGCAGGACAAGTCCAACTTCTGGCGATCGCTGGGCGGCTGGGTGATCCTGTCCCTGTTCTTCGTCGCCATCTGGTTCTTTGCGGGCAGGGGTTACTTCTGGCCCGCCTGGGCGATCATCGGCATTGGCATCGGGGTGTTCTTCATGGGACTACGCGCCTTCGGCCCCAACCAGGGCCCCCCGTCCGAGTCGAAGATCCAGGAGCAGATGCGCAAGATGCAGTAACGCCGCGCGAGGTGCTTCGTCGGGAGCGGACGGTGGCGAGTCAGGACGGTCGGGTGAGTTGGAGCACGCCAACAACGTGGATCTTGACCTCATGGACGTGACCAAAACCGGGCAGCGGAATGTGCACGTCGGAGAACGTCGCGGTCCCGGTTAGCCTGAGGTCGCGAGGATCGTCGCCCGAGCCCTCGACATCTCCGGTGATCGCCATAGGAACCTCCACATCCCCGGCTTTCGCGGTGCCTTCGAACTGGACCTCATCGCCGTCAGCGCTGCCAGTCCCGTGGTAGGTCAGGACACCGTCGGAGCCCTTCTTGACCAGGGCGTGAACCTCTGGGTCGAGTAGCGGATTGCCGGTCTTGACCTCACTGATGGCCACATCAAACGTCAGCTGCGCGACTTGAGAAGTCCAATCAGCACTCCCGCCAAGGATCGGCGCGTGGGCGTCTATTACGAACACGCCCACCCGATCGGTCTTCATCTTGATCGAACCCTGTCGCGGCTCGACCTGCCACTGTCCATGATGCTGCGATCCATTCACGGTGCCGAGCTTCTCATGCTGCTACAGGTTCCGCGGTTGCGGGCCACCCACCGGCGCACAACCGGCCGCGCCACCCACACCTGCCAGCTGCCTGGCACCGCTAGTCAGTGCCAACCGAGCGAGATTCGCCGGGCCGCAGCACGGCCGGCCGGTGCGCCCTAGATCCCCAGTTCGCCCAGACCGAGCCGAGGCTTGATCACCCGCAGGCCCTCGGCGGCGGCGGCCTCGTCGATTCCCCGGTCCTGCGCGGTGATCGCAACGGCCGCCGCATCGTCACCTCGCTGCAGCGCCGCCAACGCCTGCGCCGAAACCTCCAGCAGCGGATTGCGTTCATACTCGAGCCCGAGGTGATCCATCACCCGCTTCAGGTTGTGGCCGAGGTCGGCGATCTCGTGTTTGAGCTGACGCATTTCGTCAGCCTTCTTGTCGTCGAAGAAGTCGGACAATCCCATGATTCCCCTTTGTCCCGGTCCGAGGCGAAACCCGCCGCCCCCACGGTAACCCGAGCCGCTACGCACCATGGACCGGCGCGTCGCGAGCGATTGCTCACCCAAACTGCCCACCGGGCAAAGGTTTCGTTGCAAACCTGCCGACAAAGCCAGGGACTGGTGGACCGCACGACGGCGATGGGCTGAGGCAAATGCGAAAGACAGCGATAGGCAGAGGCATCACCGCATTCTTGATCTTCGCTGCGGCGCTCGCGCTGGCAGCCGCCTGGTCGGCGAGTTCGGCCTCCGCGATCGAGGCGACCCCGAGCTACGACGTTTACGGCCTGTCGGAGACCCAAGGCGTGGCCGTGGGAAACGGATTCGTGTACGTCACAGCTGCGTCTCTGGGCGGGAAGGTCCAGATCTACCAGGTGAACGACACCACCAGGACAATCAATGACACCGGAACCTGGCTGACCGTGCCCGATGTCCCGAATCCCGATCCGGCGCTCAGCCCGAGCCCGCCATCCTTGTATGGCATCACCGTCGACAGCGCCGGCACCGTCTATGCGGTCGACCGCACCAACAGCCAGGTGTCCGTCTTCGCCGGCGGTTCCGCCACCCCGACAGCCGTACTGACCGGCCTTTCGGATCCAGTGGGGGTCGCGGTCGACTCCACCAGCCGAGTTTACGTCACCGAGTACGTTCCCGGACGGGTTCAGGTGTTCCAGCCTTCCTCGGCGACCCCCGATCCGTTGCTGGAGATCCGGCTGCTGGACACGTTTAACCCGGCTTCCGTAGCAGTCAACTCGACCGACAAGGTGTACGTCGGCCAGGGTGGCGCAGCCGGTGTCGGCAACGACGTCGCCATCTTCAACGCGGGCGTGACGACAGCACCCGGGGAGCTGACGGCAGCGGCCGAAGCCCCCCTGACCGGCGTTTCCAGCGTCTTCGGTCTGGCGTTCGACCCGACCGGGCGGGTCTACGCGTCGAACGGCGGCCAGGTGGCCATCTTCGAGCCGGGAGTCAAGACGCCCAACCCGACGACGGCGCTGGGCGGCCTGCGGGGGGCAGGCGGCATCGCCCGAACCAGCAGCGCGCCGGGCGCCAAGACACTGGTCGCCGATCGGCTGGCGGATGGATCCCCGCCCGAGATTGCCTGGGGAGAGTCGAACATCAAGACCTACCTGCCCGGACCGATGGCCACCCTTACCACCTCGCCCGGGGGCACACCGGCCACCGGCTTCGGCTTCGAGCCGGTATCCGTCGGGTCGAGTTCGACCCCACAGGTATTCACCATCACCAACACCGGCGGCGCCAACCTTGTCTTCAACTCGCAGTACCCGGTCACGCTGAGCAACGGCGGCGTGGACAACTCGCAGTTCGCGATCACCGCGAACACCTGCACGGCGAGCTCCACCCTGGTCCCAGGGGCCGCCTGCACCTTCACCATGGTGTTCTCGCCGCAGGGCAGCCTCAGCCCCGGCAGCACGTCGCCGGGTCTGGGCTTGCAGACCGTGGCGGTCGAGCTCCGCGACAACGAGCCGATCACAGCCCCGCAGCACAGCTACTCCGTCACCGGCACCGGCGTCACCCCAGTTTTCGGCCCGCCGCTGAATTCCGCGGGTCAGTTCGGCGCGGTGGAGCTCAGCTCCCCCGCCACCGGACCGACCAGTGACATCACCATCACCAACACCGGCACGGGACCCCTCACGTTCGGCGCCGGCGCCGTCGCCCTGACCGGCACCAACGCCGACCAGTTCACCAAGGTCAGCGACGGCTGCAGCGGCCACTCGGTGTTCACTGGCATGACCTGCAAGGTCCAGGTCCAGTTCAAGCCGACCAGCCAGGGCCCCAAGTCCGCGGCCCTGACCTTCGCCGACAACGCCCTGTACGCAGACCCGCGGTCCCCGCAGACCTTCGCCCTGTCGGGCACCGGCGTCACGCCGGTCTTCTCGCCGTCGCCTGCGACGAAGAACTTCGTGCCCGTCGAGGTTGACGGTGGCACGGCTACCCAGGTGTTCACCATCACCAACCCTGGTTCGGCCCCGCTGACATTCGGGGCCGGGGCGGTCACCGTAAGTGCGACCGGGGACAACGTCGGCCAGTTCACGAAGACTGCTGACACCTGCAGCGGAAACAGCGTAGCCAGCGGGAGCGTGGCCAGTTGCACGGTCACCGTGACCTTCGACCCAAGCAGTGTCGGAGCAAAGAGCGCGAGCTTGCACTTCGTCGACAACGCGGCGATCGCGGCCTTCGGGCCGGTCTCGCCGCAGGATCTCGCACTGTCAGGCACCGGCGTCACCCCCGGGTTCTCGCCGTCGATGGCAGCCAAGAACTTCGGAGACGTCAGAGCCGGGCCGAGCGGGCCCACGCCCTCCGACGTCATCACGATCACCAACTCCGGTACGTCAGATCTGGTTTTCAGCACCGGTTCGATCGCCGTGACCGGCACAGATGCGAGCCGTTTCACCATCACCGCCAATACCTGCGCCACCAGCGCACCCACGACCAGCGTCGCCCCGGGCAGCACATGCGCGGTGACGGTCAGATTCACTCCCGGCACCGCGGGCGCCAAGGCCGCAAGCCTGGACTTCCTGGACAACGCGACCGTGACTTCGCCAGTATCCCCGCAACACATCGCACTGTCGGGCAAGGGCGTGACTGCAGCCTTCTCGGCAACCATGACAACACGGGACTTCGGCAATGTCGGGGTCGAAGGGGGGATCCGGTCCGAGGCGTTCGACGTGACCAACACCGGTGATTTGGCACTGACGTTCGCAGCAGGCTCGGTCACGATCACCGGCGCCGACACCGCTGCGTTCACGAAGACCGGCGACACCTGCGGCAGTACCGCAACGAGCGTCGCGCCTGGGGCAAAGTGCACTGTGAGCGTACAATTCGACCCGAGCAGCCGAGGCGTGAAAACCGCGGCACTTCGGTTCGTCGACAATTCCGACGTCACCGCACCAACGTCACCCCAGAGCATTCCGCTGACCGGCAAGGGAGTCGCGCCAGCTTTCTCCGCGGCGACGCCTAGCTCGTTCGGCGGCGTGGCCGTCGGATCGGCGCCGACCAAAGCGATCACGGTAACCAATGCCGGTGACGCGCCACTGATCTTCGGTGCTGGCGCAGTCGTGCTCGGCGGCGCGGACGCCTCACAGTTCGCCAAGACGGCCGATACCTGCACCGGCCAAACGGTTGCCGCCAGCGGTACCTGCACTGTCACCGTGGCATTCAGCCCGACTACCCGCGGCGCCAAGACCGCCACAGTCGTATTCACCGACAACGCGACCTTGGACGGCAACACCTCGCCGCAAAGCCTGCCGCTGACCGGCACTGGGCTGGCCCCAGTGTTCAGCGCGACGGTCCCGTCGGCGTTCGGCAATGCCGTGGTCGGGGTTGACACCCCGGATCGGGTCTTCAACGTCACCAACACCGGCGATGCGCCACTGGTATTCGCAGCGGGTTCGGTCACGGTCACCGGTACCGACGCGGCCCGTTTCGCGATCAACGCCAACACCTGCAGCACGGCACCGACGTCAGTCGCAGCAGGCGCATCGTGCGCAGTCACTGTCCGATTCACGCCCGGCTCGCCCGGCCTGAAGGGCGCCAACCTGGGCTTCACCCACAACGCTGCTGGGTCGCCGAATTCCTACGCGCTCACCGGATTCGGAACCACCCCCGTCTTCAAGGCAACACCGGCGACCAAGAACTTCGGCGCCGTCGGGATGGGTGCGCTCACGCCCGCCGCGCAACCCTTCACCATCAAGAATGACGGTGACTCGGCGCTGACCTTTGCCCCCGGTTCGATCGCGGTCGCCGCCATCGATCCAGCTTCCGGCGCATCGGTCGACGCTGCCGCACGGTTCACGATCACCGCCAACACGTGTCTGACCACCTCACCCGCTCCCGCGACCAAGACTCTGGCCCCCAGCGAGCAATGCGTCGTGACTGTGCGGTTCAGCCCGACAACAACTGACGCCAAGACAGCGAAGCTGCACTTCGTCGACAATGCGACGGTGACGGCGCCAACGTCGCCGCAGGACATCCTGCTGGCCGGCACGGGACGGACGATCGTCGTTCCAGGTGCGCCTGGTGCGCCAACCGGCGTGGTGGGCGACGGCAAGGTGACGCTGGGCTGGGCCGCCCCCTCGGACAACGGCGGCGACGGAATATCGGGCTACCTAGTCGAGGTGTCCACTGGTATCGCAGGACCGTGGTCTGGCGCGCCAGGCCCATGTGCGACGACAAACAGCCCGGCCACCACCTGCGCCGCCACTGGGCTGACCAACAAGGTGCCGTACTACTTCCGGATCTCCGCCAAGAACATGACCGCCCCCGGCTTCGGGGCCATCTCGGCGGTCGCCGGACCGTTCACGCCGACTGCCATCATCCCTGAGTTCTCGCCATCACTGGCCTCAATCGACTTCGGCGATATCAAAATCGGACCCAGCGGAACAACGCCGTCCGAGGTCATCACGATCACCAACTCCGGCAACGCCGCACTCAACTTCGAAACCGGATCGATCACGGTGACCGGCGCGAATGCGGGCCTGTTCACAATCACGGCCAATACCTGCAGCACTGCCGCAACCAGCGTTGCGCCCGGCGGCGCGTGCGCGGTCAAGGTCAGGTTCGCGCCCGGCACATTGGGCGCCAAGACCGCGAGTCTGGACTTCGTGGACAACGCGACCATCGTCCCGCCGGTGTCCCCGCAGCACATCTCGTTGTCGGGCAAGGGCGTGATGCCGGCCTTCTCAGCCAACCTGGCAACGCGGGACTTCGGTGATGTCGGGGTCATCGGGTCGACACAGTCAGAGTCGTTCGACGTGACAAACTCCGGTGACGCAGCGCTGACGTTTGGGGCTGGCTCAATCACCATCACCGGCGCCGACGCGAGCGAGTTCACCAAGGCCAGCGATACCTGCACCGGCGGACCGGCGGGGATCGCGCCTGGGACGACGTGCACGGTCACGGTGGATTTCGACCCGGGCAGTCGGGGTGTGAAGAATGCAACGCTGCGGTTCGTGGACAACGCCGACGTCACCGCACCGACGTCACCTCAGAGCATTCCGCTGACCGGCAAGGGAGTAGCGCCGACCTTCTCGGTGGCGGCACCGGCGGCGTTCGGTAATGCCGTGGTCGGGGTCGATACGCCGGATCGGGTCTACACCGTCACCAACACCGGCGACGCCCCATTGACATTCGCGGCGGGTTCGGTCGCGGTCACCGGCACGAACTTTGCCCGGTTCACGATCACCGCGAACACCTGTAGCACGGCACCGACCTCCGTCGCGCCGGGCACATCATGCGCCGTGACTGTCCGCTTCACTCCAGGTTCGACGGGCGACAAGAGCGCCAGCCTGGGCTTCACCCACAACGCCCCCGAGTCGCCCAACTCCTACGCACTCACCGGACGCGGGATCACCCCCGTGTTCACAGCGACACCATCGACCCTTGGCTTCAACGAGGTCGGACTGCTGGTCGACTCGCCGACGCACGAGTTCACCATAAAGAACGATGGCGAAGCACCGCTGACATTCGGTATTGGCTCCATCACCGTGGTTCCCATCAACCCCGGCGACCCAGCCTCGGAGGACAACGCGGACCAGTTCACGATCACGGCTAACGCTTGCCTGATCACCACGCCTTCTCCCGCGCCAAAGAGCCTGGCCCCCGGCGCGGAATGCAAAGTCGCGGTCCGCTTCACGCCATCCAGCACGGGCGTCAAGACCGCGAACCTGCACTTCGTCGACAACGCGGGCGTTCAATCGCCGACTTCGCCGCAGAACCTGGTCCTGTCCGGCACCGGAATCAACACCAGGCCCCCTGCACAGCCAACGGGTTTGGGCGGCGTTGCCGGCAACGGTTCGGTCTCCCTGAGTTGGACGGCTCCCACGGACACCGGTGGTGACGTACTGGCGGGCTACCTGGTCGAGGTAGCCACCAACCCGGCGGGATCGTGGTCCGCGTCCCCCGGCACGTGCGCCACCACCACGAGCACCGCCACGAGCTGCTCAGCTTCAGGACTGAGCAACGGCACCGCGTACTACTTCCGGGTGTCTGCCAAGAACTCGACAGTCCCCGGGTTCGGTGCCACCTCGGCGGTGGCCGGTCCCCTGACACCGACCGCACCGTACGTCCCTCCTGTCGTGACCCCGCCGGCCGCCCAAGTCGCATCCTGCGCGAAGTTCCCCGCGAAGATCAAGAAGGGTGCCTCGACGATCATCTTGAGGAAGGTCTGCAAGACGAACGCAGGGCAGGTCGTACGGGTTTCCGTCGCTGGCTCGGGGGCGAAGGTGAAGACCGTCAGAGGTGTCACTACGGTGACGACCAAGAGCAAGAAGATCACCCTTACCCTGACCTTCAGCGCCCCAGCAGTCGGTGGCTACGCGGCCTTCTACGCCTCGCGCCCCTACAAGATCAAGTAGACTCCCGGCCAGCCCACGAAGACCGCCCGACCTGTCGTCGAGTCCCGGGACTTCTCGTTGAGTGTGAAGTTGTCGTCGTTTTCGCGTCAAAGAAAACGACGACAACTTCACACTCAACGACACCGGCCACCGATGAGTGGAACGCGCTACGCGCGTGCTGTCACAACTGAGCGGGTGTCGGCTCCGCCGACACCCGCTCAGGATTGCTGTGCTTTCTGGGATTTCTGACTGCACTCGTTCGACTCGGTCGGCTGCTCGCAAGCTCGCAGCCGCCTCATCTCACTCGTTTGTCAGAAATCCATACCCCCCATGCCACCGTCTCCGCCTGGCATCGCCGGAGCAGCCTTCTCAGGCTTGTCGGCGACAACGGCTTCGGTGGTCAGGAACAGGGCAGCGATCGATGCCGCGTTCTGCAGCGCCGACCGGGTCACCTTGGCCGGATCGATAATGCCGTCCTTGATCAGGTCGACATACTCGCCGGTCAGGGCGTTCAGACCCCAGCCCGGAGTCAGGTTGCGAACCTTCTCGGCAACAACCCCACCCTCAAGACCGGCGTTGATGGCGATCTGCTTCAGCGGAGCCTCGATGGCAACCCGAACGATGTTCGCCCCGATCGCCTCTTCGCCCTGCAAGTCGAGCGTCTCAAACGCAACCGCACCCGCCTGGATCAGGGCAACGCCGCCACCGGCGACGATTCCCTCTTCCACCGCAGCCTTGGCGTTGCGCACGGCATCTTCGATGCGGTGCTTGCGCTCCTTGAGCTCGACCTCGGTTGCCGCACCGGCCTTGATGACGGCGACGCCGCCAGCCAGCTTGGCGAGGCGCTCCTGCAGCTTCTCGCGGTCGTAGTCCGAATCGGACTTCTCGATCTCGGCGCGGATCTGATTGACCCGCCCCTGGATCTGCTCCGCGTCTCCGCCACCTTCGACAATGGTCGTCTCGTCCTTGGTGACAACTACCTTGCGGGCGTGGCCCAGCATGTCAAGGTCGGTATTCTCAAGCTTGAGACCGACCTCCTCGCTGATGACCTGGCCGCCCGTCAGAATAGCGATGTCCTGCAGCATCGCCTTACGGCGATCGCCGAACCCGGGAGCCTTGACCGCGACGGACTTGAACGTGCCGCGGATCTTGTTGACGACCAGAGTCGCCATCGCCTCGCCGTCGACATCCTCAGACAGGATGAGCAGCGGCTTGGTCGACTGCATGACCTTCTCAAGGACCGGAATCAGGTCCTTGACCGAGGAGATCTTCTGGTTGGCAATGAGGATGTAGGGGTCCTCGAGGACGACCTCCATGCGCTCAGTGTCAGTCACGAAGTACGGCGAGCTATAACCCTTGTCGAAACGCATGCCCTCGGTGAGCTCAAGCTCAAGGCCGAAGGTGTTGCTCTCCTCGACGGTAATGACGCCTTCCTTGCCGACCTTCTCCATCGCCTCGGCAATTGCCGCGCCGATCAGCGGGTCAGCAGCGGAGATCGACGCGGTGGCAGCGATCTGCTCCGTGGTCTCGACCTCTTTAGCCATCTCGAGCAGCTGTGCACAAACTGCCTCGACGGCCTTCTCGATGCCGCGCTTGAGCGCCATCGGGTTCGCACCGGCGGCCACGTTGCGAAGTCCTTCGCGAACGAGCGCCTGCGCCAAGACTGTCGCCGTCGTCGTTCCGTCGCCGGCCACGTCGTCGGTCTTCTTGGCAACTTCCTTGACGAGTTCCGCGCCGATCTTCTCGTACGGGTCCTCGAGTTCGATCTCTTTTGCGATTGAGACGCCATCGTTGGTGATTGTGGGTGCGCCCCACTTCTTCTCCAGCACGACGTTGCGACCCTTGGGCCCCAGCGTCACCTTGACGGCATCGGCGAGCTGATTCATTCCACGCTCGAGGCTGCGACGTGCAACCTCGTCGAAAGCGATTGTTTTCGCCATCGTTTAGTTGTCCTCCCGGAACGGGTGGTGGTTCTCACCGGCTGGCGCCCGCGACGGACGGCCTGCTCGCGCGACGATCCCTTCTCGCCGCATCCACAGACCTCGCCACCGGTGAGGTGGGTGCTTCTGCGACCATGCGAGCCCGCCTCACGCAAGTGAAGCTGTCACTCTCATGGCCAGAGTGCTAACACATATGTTGGCACTCTCACCCCGAGAGTGCAAGCACTACCCCCGTCGAAGAGAGCAGAAGAAAGCTCAGATGTCCTCTTTGACTCCTCCGGCGCCACCTTGGGTCTCGGACCCGAGGTAGAAGGGTGCGTCGGCACCAGCTCCCTGGACCTGCTCAATCTCCTCTTCGGTCAAAGGTTCGTCTTGAGTGTCCTGATCGTCAGTCATGACGGCTCCAATCTGTCGATGCTGGCAGCAGACCAGCGCATGTGAAGACTACCCACCCACCACTGAGATCTAACCCCGCTCAGTGCGGAAATGCGTGGACCAGCAAGACCAGCCGTGAACTGGTCAGCCGCCGGCGACAGCGGGAATCACGGAAAGCTGTGTCCCACCGGGCGTCGGGGTGTCGAGACCCTCGGTGAAGCGGACATCCTCGTCGCCGACGTAGACATTGACGAACCGGCGAAGCGCACCGGCGTCATCGACGACTCGGGCGCGGATGCCGGGGAAGGACACCTCGAGCGCCTCGATCACGCCGGTCACAGTCGCCGGTGAGGGCGCAACCGAGACCTCTGCGGCGCCACCGGTATAGGTGCGCAGGATGGTGGGAATGCGGACGGAAACTTCAGTACTCATGCCAATACCTTTCGGACTTCTTCAACGGACGGGCGGATAGTTGCTGTCGGGCCTACTTGATCGATCACTGCATCAAGGGTCTTGAGCCCGTCTCCGGTGTTCAGGATCACAGTCTCGGCATTCGGGTCAAGGCGCCCGTTGGCCAACAGTTGTTGCAGCGAAGCGACCACGACACCTCCGGCGGTTTCGGCGAAGACTCCCTCGGTGCGCGCAAGCAGCCGGATCCCATCGACGATCGCCGGATCGGACACGCAACCGATGGAACCGTTTGTCCGCCGAACTACGTCAAGTGCGTACGGGCCATCTGCCGGATTGCCGATGGCCAGCGACTTGGCGATCGTGTTGGGCTTGACCGGGCGGACCACGTCATAGCCGGCCTCAAGCGCCTGGTACACCGGCGAACAACCCTCGGCCTGCGCGCCGAAGATCCGGTACGGGGTGTCAGCAACCAGGCCCAGTTCGATGAGCTCACGGAACGCCTTATCGACCTTGACCAGCAAGGCCCCCGAAGCAACCGGAATGACGACCTGTTCGGGGAGCCGCCAGCCGAGCTGCTCGGCGATCTCGAAACCGACGGTCTTGGAGCCCTCTGCGTAGTAAGGCCGCAGATTGACATTGACGAAGCCCCAGTCGTTGGTCAGTGGATCACCAATGAGCTCGCCGCACAATCGATTCACGTCGTCGTAGTTTCCCTCGACCGCCAGCAGATCGCCGCCGTAGGTGGCGGTGGTGACGGTCTTGCCGTCCTCCAAATCATGAGGAATGATCACAACCGAATGCTGGCCGGCACGTGCCGCGGCGGCGGCCACCGCATGGGCCAGGTTGCCGGTGCTCGCACAAGCCAGCGTGCCCAGGCCCAGCCGCCGCGCGGCCGACTGCGCGACCGCAACGACTCGGTCCTTGAACGAGTGCGTCGGGTTGCCACTGTCATCCTTGATCCACAGCGTCTTGATCCCCAACTCACCGGCCAGGTTGTCCGATCGCAGCAGCCGCGTGCAACCGGGTGCGAGGTTCAGCTCATTCACGGCGTTCGCACTCACTGGCAGCAGCGCCGAGTAACGCCACAGCGAAGCCGGGCCAGCCTCGATTTGTTCGCGAGTTACGGTCCCGAACTGGTAGCGAACTTCAAGTGGGCCGAAGCACTCCATGCATGCGTAGGCCGCGCCAAGCCCGTACTCGGCGGCGCACTCACGGCAGACCAAGCCGATAGCGGGGCCGAAATCGAAAGTCGGTTCGGACAGCGCCGAGGGACCTACAACCGGGAAACCATCAATAGCGGTCATGAGTACAGAAGCCTTTCCTCATCTGTCTCGGTCGCCGCGGTCGCGGTCCGAGTCGGAATTGGCACCGTTGGAAACCACACTGCGCATACGTCAATGTGATTTCGATGGTTGCCGGGGCTTCACCGGGCCGGTCCCTCTGCCCCTCTGGATGAGCGGTATTCAGTTGTGTGAGTGCTCAGATAAGGCGGCTGCGTGCTCGGATAGCATTGGCAAAGCAACGCGATCTCGACCGCAGCACCCGAATATCGAACACTGGTTGTTGGGTTATTATACACATCGGGCAGCGCAGCGCCAACGCGCAGGTTTTTCACTTCCAGAACAGGTTTTTCACTTCCAGAAGGAGCCGGTTGGATGGATGCAGCCGCACGAGAGATGCTTCGTGAGCGCACCAGCCGATCCGGCGATTGGATGCTGGCCGACCTGCTGCGAGCCAAGGCGGATCGACAGCTAAGCGTGTCCGTGATCCTCCCCGCGCAGAACGAAGAATCCACCGTCGGCCCGATCGTCGAAGCGATCCGAGGGTCGTTCATCGACGCCCCCGGATCGCCCTTGGTCGACGAACTGCTCGTTCTCGACTCAGGATCGACAGATAGCACTGCCGCGCTGGCGACTCGGGCCGGCGCCCGGGTGACCCACCGCGACGAGGTGCTGCCACGCATCCCCACTGTGTCGGGCAAGGGCGAGGCAATGTGGCGAGCGTTGGCCGCCACGTCCGGGGATCTGGTGGTCTTCGTAGACGCCGATCTGCGCTCCTTCAACCCGAGCTACATCACCGGGTTGCTCGGCCCGCTGCTGACCAACCCCGGGATTCACCTGGTCAAGGCCGTCTACGAGCGACCCCTGCATCACGAGGGCGGAGTCTCAGCTGCCGGCGGAGGACGCGTCACCGAGCTCGTGGCCCGACCGCTGTTGAACCTGTATTGGCCCAGCCTGGCCGGAGTCATCCAGCCGCTGGCAGGGGAATACGCAGCGCGGCGGGGCTTGCTGGAGCAGCTGCCGTTCCCTTGCGGTTACGGCGTTGAGTTCGCCCTGCTTGTCGACACGGCCGAGACAGTCGGGGTCGGCGGCATCGCACAAGTCGACCTCGGTGTTCGTCTTCACCGTCATCACCAGGATCTGCGCTTGGGAAGGATGTCCGCAGAGATCCTGCAGACGGCTTGGAGCCGACTGGACAGTGCCGGTCACTTGCGACGTGACGCCGGCATCGGCACAACGCTGTCCCAGTTCGAGCAGACCGGAGCCGCCACCGCAGCGGGCTACACCGTCACCACCCACGATGTGGCTGGATTGGAACGCCCACCGTTACGAACAGTGCCGGAATACCGGGCTTCGCGGGTGCCGCGCCTGCTGCCTGGCCGCTCGCAACCGACGTAGCCGGCCAACAACCAACGGTTCGCAGAGCATCGCGTCTGGATTGTCGAGCAGGCCGTTGAGGACTTGGTAGTAGCGCGTCGCGGACCATCCGAAATCAGCCAGGATCGCGGCTTCTTTTGACCCACGGTGTCGGAACCACTGCCGCTCGAAACGCAGTACGGCACGGTCGGCCTCAGTCAGTCCCACGCCGTCCGCGATCCGCACGTCGGCCGCCTGTTCAACCGTTGCCATCGCCATCCCCTCCTGCCCGTACTCCATCCGAGTCGCCCGCCCCGCCCGCCGCGGTGGCCGCAGTGGCCGCGGTGGCCGCGGTCAGCGCGGCAAGGTGCCGTTCGATGTCCTGCAGTCGATCGCGCAGCTCAATCAGCGACACGTCCGGCTCCTCACTCAGTCCATCAGCGTCACCTTCGAGCACCTTCGTGGCAATAGTGGCAGTAACGGCTGACAATAAGGCAATGCCGTTGACGAACAGAACAACCGCGACGATCCGCCCACCCATGGTCACCGGAAAGTAATCTCCATAACCAACGGTCGACACCGTCTCGGTGGACCACCAGAAGGCATCGACCAGCGTCCTGATGTTGCCGTTGGCGGCCCGGCTCTCGAATCCGTACTCGACGATGGACGCCACTACCAGCACCATCGTGGTCAGGTACAGCGCGTAGATCCGGACTCGTCCGCCGAGCTTCTGCTTTGCGTCCTTGGTCATGATGACGAAAACGTGGCCGATCAGCAGCACCCGCAGCGGCGGGAACATGATGCCGATCAACTGCACGAGGTGGGTCTTGACGTAGTGCCGGCGACGCGCCGACAGGTAGTAGCCGATGACGTAGTCGACCACGAAGATGACCCAGACCGCGGTCAGCACAACCCCCGCGATAACCCGGGCGGGTTCCGGGGAGACCGGATCGACCGTGATGACCAACGCCACCAGAAAGAGCATCCCAACCACGAACATCGGATAGGAGGTCCGCCGCTGGTAGGCCAACCGTGCCTTCGCGTGCGGGTCGGACGGCGTCGAGACCATTGACCAAGCATGCCCAGAACCGCCCGGTACCTGCCGACGCGACACACTCCTTTGCCCTGTCCCCCGAGTCAGTCCCGCCGGGGTCGCCCTCGCTGAGCCCGTCACGGCCTCATCTCGGTGAGCGGCCGACCGGGCAGAACCGCCAAAGTCGCGGCAACCGCGGTTCACAGGCGTGGTTCGGCGCGGATCCTGCATTACCGTCGGGGTATGCCGTACCTGATCGGATTCGCGCCGTGGCTGGCGTACTTCATCCTGTCCGCGTCGAACTACCCGACGCGGCACACACTGGTGCTGGCAGCCTGGGTCGGTCTAGCTCTGTCAGGGATTCTGATCGCGTCGTCAGTCAAACGCCATCGCGTGAGCAGCCTGGAGGTCGGTGGGCTGATCTTCTTCCCGATGATATTGGTAGTGACTCTGGTCGCGCCTCCGGACGTGACGGATCTGTGGGCCGCAGCCCTGCCGCTGGCGGCGCTCACCACATCAGTCGGCGTCGGGATTCTGTTAGGGCGACCCTTCACCCTGACCTACCAGAAGCAAGAAACGCCCGAAGTGATGTGGACCGACCCCCGCTTCATCGCCGTCTGCCGCCGACTGGCGGTCGGCTGGCTCGTCGGCCTTGCCGCCATGACAGCGTCGGCGGTCATCAGCGTGTTCTTCGCGACGACGTCATTGGAAGCCATCATCTTCGATTGGGTGATCCCGGCGATCATCGCGATTGGGGTCGTCCGGTGGGAGTTGAACCAACTGGACTCGGCTCGGGTGGCCGGGGCGGCTCGGGTCAGCGCCCGTTTGTCCACCGCGATCGAGGCCGGCGATCCGATCCTGGGCTTCCTCGACCACGTCAGCGCCAGGGTCAGCCGCGCTCGCGCGCACGCCCTGTTCAATTCCCTGCGCTCCCTCGGGCTGGTCGAAGTATGGAAGATGACCGACTACGGACCGTTCATCAGCGGCGCCGTTCGACTCGGGAACCTCAACCTTGAGATCGTTGGCACCGACTCCGTTCACGGCCAGTACCCAAGTCAGTGGATCACCTTCGCACCGACGTCACTGTCCGGGCTGCTGCCCGAACTTGATCGCCGCAAGATCGCTCATGGTGCCACCGACACGCGCAAGACCGGCAATCTGGACATCTACACGCAGGTCGACTTACCAGCGTTGACGCAGCGGCACTTCTCAATCCAGTTGTGCGCGACGTTCACGACGCTTCGGACAGTGGCTCCCAAAGCACCGTGGAACCTAGGCCAGGTGATCGAGGTGACCGACGTCAGGATCTCCACCACGAAGGCGTTCCTGCCGAACTGGCGAGCACTGGCGGCACCGATGAGCGCCGGGGCACCGATGGAGTTCACCGAGGGGCCGCGTGTCACCTTGACCCAAGGCGATACCAACACCGTCGGCGCGGTGGTCATCCGCGTCGCCGACGTGCGGGCCGCGGTCAAGGCCTTCCTGTCGGCCGGACTGCACGTCGACGGCACCCGCGTGGCGATTGGCACGCTCACCCTTGAGCTGTCCCCCGGCCCCGCCCGGCTCTGACCCCTTCCCAGATAAACCCCGTCGACTGGTGCATGATTGCCCGGTCGGCAGTGCCGTGGACGCGAGGGAAGGTAACCATGAGGATCGCGAGCAGAACGAAGCTGAGCGTCGGCATCACTGCCCTGTCGCTGCTGCTGATCGGTTGTAGCACCGGTGGGAACGCCACCCCGACCACCTCGCCAACGGCTCCATCCAACCCATCCGCGGCCTCCCCGTCGGACTCACAGACGCCGAACCTGCTCGAGCAGTACGCCGTCGACGCTACCGCCACGAGCAACTACGGAGACAAGGCCGGAAGCGAGTGGAACGCCACCAATGCTGTTGGAGCGCCCTCGGTGCGCGCCTGTGCCGACGACGGCGCGGCGTGGGCGTCGCTGAACAAGAACACCGTGGACTCGATCCTGTTGAGGTATCAGACACCAGTGATTCCGACGGAGGTCTGGGTAGTCCAGAACTACAACCCCGGTTACGTCACAGAAGTCAAGGTGCAGGGTGCCAACCGGTCTGCCGTGGTCTACACCGCGGCACCCGCACCGCAGTCGTCATGCCCATCAACCCTCAAGGTTCCCATCAAGAACGTCGACTTCCTCGTCGATTTCGTGGATGTGACCGTCGACCAGCGCACGCTGAACAACTGGTCTGAGATCGACGCCGTGAAGCTGGTCGGAACCGTCCCGAGTAACACCGGCCTGCCAGGCTGAAGACCCAAATCGGAGCAACAGAACCCGAGAATAGGCGTACCCTTGCCTTTCGTGAACGGAGAGATCAGCCAGCGGCAACGGGCGATGGTGTTCGCCCTCGTTGCCGAGAGCACCTCCGTCGATCCGCTGGACCATTTCGTCCTCGACGATCTGCTGGGGTGGGGCGTCACCAGCGCATGGAACCTGCTGGCGGGTCAGTACCCGGTCAGTAGGCTTCCTAGTGAGCAGGTGGAACGGGTCGCGCGGCGCGCGTGCCGACGAACCGGCCTAGTGCTGTGTTCCATTCCGCAGGTGAGGTGGAACGGGTGGCGCTACGTGGAGGGCTTCCCCATCTTCCGGCTGATGACGGGCGCGGCGGCACGACGCGGCAGATACTCGGTCTTGATCAAGTAGACCGTCGGTCGGGCCAGTCACCGCCCTGCCCTGTTCCTCTCGCCAAGCCCGAGCGAGCCCAACACGAAACCCGCTACCAGCAACAACACGCCGACGACCCTCGACGATGTGTCGGCGGAGAACACGCAGCCCAGTCCAACCAGGAACATCATCGCACCGATGACGGCACGCCATGGTGTGTGCTGCTGGATCATGTGGCCACGCTAGTCGCAGCCAGGGCTACCCATCACCGCGGGGCAACCTCAGGCTCGCATCCGTCTTCCGGCGGCACAGCACGGAATTGACCTACGTCCGGTACGCGCGCGCCAGTCGGTAGGCCGAGTAGTTCCCGACGGCCGCCGCAGTCCAAGCGATCCGCACGCGCAGCCGGTAGCCGAAGGTCCGCAGGTACAACGCGGCGCTGCGGCTGCGGCTGCGGCTGCGCCTGCGGCTGCGGCTGCGGCTGCGGCTGCGGCTGCGGCTGCGGCTGCGGCTGCGGCTGCGGACCAGCTTGCACGCCACGACATCACCGCGAACCCGCGGCGCGCAGGCCACCGACACCCGCACACGCCGACCCGCCGTTACCCGGCAACACCGGCAACAGACCGAACCCGGACGACCCTTCCAACCAGGAGGGGTGGGGCCACTTCAGGGCGGCATTCCCACGCGGATGACCCGCAACCCCGCGACGATCTGATCGCCATCGAAGAGCAGCTGCAAGCCCCGCAGACTTGGCTCCAAGCAAAAAATGGATCACCATCAACCAGCAGCCCAAGTGGTCCCTAGGTCGTGGCAACTAGGTGGTCCCATGCTCGTGGCTAGCGACATGAATCGGTTCACCAGATGCCCACCAAAGCCTGCTGGGATCGTCGTCCCGAATTTGAATCTCAGCGAGCTTGCCACAACGGGAGGCGAACTCTTGCTCAGATCATCCGAGCCGTTCGCTAAGGGATCGCGAAGAAATAGCACGGTTTGATTACGTCGTGTCGGTGGGGTGCAGAGTGTAGTTTCAGTCGCCGTGTAGTTTCAGTCGCCGTGGAATTTGTGTCGTGTCATGGGCAGGGTGGCGATGTCTTTGGTTGTGTAGCTGACGCCGAGGGGGTAGCTGGCGGTGTCCAGGACGGCGCGTACGGTCAGTCCGGTTTCGGTGGTGGTGTTGGCGATCAACTCGACAACGACGTGGTGGCTGGTCAGCGGTCGGCCTCGCTGGTTCATGGTGATTTGGGAGAACAGTCGGTGTTCGATTTTTTCCATTTCGATGTGCCCGGCGGTAGGTGGCAGACCGTGATGTGGAGGCCGGTGTCGGCGGCGAAGGGGGCTAGTTCCATTTTCCAGGCCCGTACTCGCGAGCCGTTGGAGCCGCCCCCGTCGGCGCAGATTAACAGTCGGTCGGCCTTCGGGTAGCGCGGTTTGCCGATGGTGTCCCACCATGTACGTATCGTTGCCACGGCGAACGCTGAGGTGTCATGGTCGGTGCCCACCGATACCCAGCCGGTGTTGGCGGACACGTCGTAGATTCCATACGGGATGGCTTTGCCCAGGTCGGGGTCGGGGAAGTCGTAGACGTTGAAATGTTCGGGCGTGCTGGCCGGTTGGTGTTCGCGGCCGACGTTCTTGAAGTCTCCCACGAGTTCTTTCTTCTTTGTATCGACCGAAATCACCGGCTGACCCGCACCGATGTGTTCGCCGACTTGCTCGGCCAGGTAGGCGAACTGGGCGTCGCGGTCCTCGTGCTGGCGCCCCTCAAACATCTTCGCGTTGCCCTGCAGGCTGAACCCCAAACGGCGCAGCATGGCAGCCACCGTCCGGTCCGAGACCGGATGACCCATCTCGGTCAGCGCCCCCGCCAGGTTCCGGGTCGACTTGGTCGTCCACACCAGCAACGACATGGGATCCCCGCGCGTTTCCGGGTCGACCAACTCTTTCAAACGAGCCAAGATCTGCGGATCCTTGTCGGCCAACTTCTTACGCCCACCTCCCGGGGCGCGAACCCGCGGAGCAGGTTCCGGTTCCCCGCGCAGTTCCCGTACCCCCCGGGCCACCGTGTCCGGATGCGCCCCCGTAGCCATAGCCAGCACCTTGACCCCACCGCGGCCCAACTCGCTGGCCTCGGCCCCCAACCACAAGCGGCGCTGACGCTCATTCAAATGCGGGCGCAACACCGCGAACCGACGTCCCAACGACTCCGAGACCTGCTCGCTAACACCCATGCCACAAATCTAAGGCAACACAACACTAAAACCTAGGTTATTTCTTCGCGACCTCTAAGCCAAGTAGCTGCAGCGCCGAAACAACGATGAAAGCGACGAACACGATAGCGGCAGAGCGTTTCACACACTGACCAAACCACAGTCAGGCTGGACACGCGAATTTTCTGTTGGTGGTGTGCGGTTCGGTCCGCGTCGCTGCCCCGAATGCTTGAACCGCGGGAGTGGATCCGAATCACCGCACTCCAGGTGTTTAGGATGCAAATCCGGTAGGTTCGACCTAGCGCTGCGGACACAAGCAGATGAACGGCGGTACAACGGTCTCCGACAGTCCCGCCCTGGCCAGGAGGTGTCGTGGATATTGGTGTGAACGTTAAGGTTCTCGCTTCGAGGCATCTGTCGACGGATGACTTCCGACGCGCGACCCCCGTGCTATCCGACGGTCCAGTACGACCGCTACCTCCTCTTGAGAGTCTCAAGAACGCGCCAAAGGTTCCGGCGCCCACTGATGCGAGTCCTTACCCGTTCGAGAATCTGGCATTTGAAGGGGGTGGGGTGAAGGGCTACGCCTACATCGGTGCCATTCAAGTACTCGAAGAGGCCGGGATCTACCCCGATCAGGTTCGTCGAGTGGCCGGTACGAGTGTCGGAAGCATGATTGCGATGATGGCAGCGCTCGGTTGCGATAGCTCATACATGCTTTCCAAAACCCCGAAGGACCTGCAGGGCTTGGTGATGGACTGTTCGGGAGGGAAGGCCGGCTCGATTCTGCACGCAGCCTTGACACGCGGGTTGCACCCCGGTAACAGAGTCTTCGACTTCATCGGGGAGGTACTTGAGGACGTCACCGGCAGCGCGGACATTACCTTCGCGCAACTTCTGCAACGCTACGGGCGGGAACTGTGCGTGCCAGTGACCAATGTGACTCGAATGACGACTGAGTATTGCCACCCGAAGACCACGCCGAACATGTCGGTTCGGGTGGGGGTTCGAATGTCGATGTCCCTGCCCGTTCTGTTGCAGCCCGTGCTCTTGACCAAGGCGAGTCAAGAGTCAGCTGACCCGCCCGAGGTCTATGTAGATGGCGGGCTTCTGTGCAACAACCCAACGCATGCCTTTGATGGGTGGTGGCTGTCGATGACGCCTCAGGACGCTTTCCTTCGCCGCTTGCAACCGCTTGCCGACGCCCACGATCATTATCCGCGGTCCGAACGGTTCAGCCCCAGCAATCCGAAGACCCTGGGATTCACTGTCTTTGCCTCATCGGACACCGACATCACTCGCGATTGGGTGCGCGCTGGTGGTGAGCCCCCGAGACGACCCAAAACTCCCGCGGCCTTGCGATGCAATGCACTCGAGCGCCAGAAGGACAAGCAATCTCGGCTGAATGCACCCTTGCAGCACCTGATGGGCGTGATCGATGACTTCGATGTGGATCGCGATGGCCGTATCGACCAGGCAGAGCTCAAGGCAATGATCGACAGTGGCGGAATGAGCGACTCTGAGCTGCTGTCTATCTTCGGCACGGTGAACGCTAACGAGATCTACGAGGCTCTTGATCAAGACAGTGTCGGTACCATCGAATATGGGGAGCTGCTGTCCTTCCTGGAGTCACATGACGTCGACGTGACAACGCAGTTGGTCGGCTTTCCCGCCCGAGCGCCAAAGACATCGATCGAGTTCTTGCTGAACATGCTGGAGGCGATGACGCGCGACCTGACTCAGGCTAACCACAATCCGCTGGACGCGGCTCGGACAGTACCGATCAACACCGATTATGTGGGAACCCAAACCTTCGACCTGGAACAGGCCGATCTTGATTTCTTGGTTGAAGTCGCTCGGCGATCGACCAAAGCGTTCCTGATTGAGTTCGACGCACTAGCTCGCTCCACATCGGAGTCCGCCGTTAGGATTCCGTCCGACCAAGTGAGCGCGGAGCACCCCGAGTAAAGGGCGGGGTGGCAAGCAGATTCAGTTCCACTTGATGCCGGGGGTGGCAATGACGATCGGTCGCTTGATCTCGGCTGCGCTGAAATTGACCGGAGGCACCGTGCCCACGGTGACGGCATAGACGTTCTGACCTTCGGGAATGTTTGAAACCGTGAAGGGGAATCGGCACTGGGTGTTCCTTCCAGTCTGACCGTTCACGGAATAGGTGGTTCCTGTCAATACGTTGGTTCCTCCTCCGACCTTCCCGGTTCCCAGGACCTGGCCCGCGTCTCCACGAATAACCACGTCATCGCCGGTCTTCACGTAAGCGGCGTCGCATTGCTGACCGAGAACCCTTTCGCTCACCTCGGCCCCACATGATCCGTAGCCGGTGACCGTGAAGGTCTGAGCGGAGGGGATGACGACCCGCACGCGGTAAGAATCGACAGGACTGACCCAGCAGCGCAGACCGGTGCAGCGACTCCAAGCCATTTCATGATCTCGACCCTACAGGGTGGCGCAGCTGTCTTGCGATGGGCCGAAGCTTGTCGTAAACCTTCAGCGACGGGCCTCGAACGTGATCATTGCGGCCCTGAGTTGTCGCTGGTCCCAGTGCGCGAATCCGTGATCGCGGGCCATGTTTTCCAGCTCGGCGGCTCGTCACCAGGGGACGTGGAAAACGATCCGCTGGTTGGATATGTCGCGCAGTTGAGTGGGCAATTCTTGACCTCAGTGGGCGATATTTCATCGTCTTCGTGGTCTTCCAGCGCGTTCAGAAAGCGGTCTGACCCTCTGGGATGCTCTGGAGAAGGCACTGTAATAGCCACGGGAGGCCGTTGATACGTTCTGGTTGTTCTGTGGGTAGGGTCGGACTCCCAGAACCTTAGAACCGAGATCGAAAATCATGAACTGGGTCCGGTTTGTGATCTCCGAAACGCAACCTATTGGCGCGCTGGTGAGTGCGGATAACATGGACGGTTGTCTCGATGTGGACCTGCGTTCGCTATTCGTGGGCGGCGTTGTGGAGTGCGACATCGAGGGCCATGAGGTCTATCTCGCAGATGTTCCTTGACGCGATCTGTCGGATTCGCCTAGCACTGATTTGTGCTCCTTTCCTGCTGCGAAGCCAGTCTTTGAAATTCTCGTACCTGTTGTACCAATCCAAGGATCTCTGTTCAGCCTCGAACTGCTTCATCAAGGCGTCCCACGACGTGGCGTCGGGAACGAATTCGGTCACGGGAAGCAGCCAGATCACGTCCGGTACCGGCAGTGCGACGACATCAACTCGGTCGAGCCGTCCCGAGTCGATGAGTCATGTGCAGCATCTCGCAGGAAAATGGATTCCCAGCCTCCGGCGCTAAAGTGCTTCTCCGCGAGGCTTCTGGCCGCTTTTGGCCCATCGCTCCGGAATGCGACCTTCACCTGATCCCAATATGCGTGCGCACTGGAGCCAAGACCGTCGATCAGAACAACGAGCCGCGCATCACTGAATTCGGCAAGCAGTGGTCCACCGAGTGACGGAGCCGTGCCCTTGACACCGCCCGTTTCCACCCTCCGTGAAAACCCACCCGCGCGTGATCAATTCCTTGATGACGCTTCGCATTTGCTTGTTCGGTGCGTCGCTCGCCGAAAGCCGTTTCCTCGAGTCTGGGGGCACCGCTCAGCCACCATTGCGGCTGAGCGTGAGCCAACTGAACCTTTGCTAACACACGGGTTACTGTGCGGGGACACTGCGCGCGCCACCGAGGTGCGCCGAGGCGGTCAGGCCGGTCCACCGCAAGAAACGGCTGGGCGGATGCGGTCAACGGCTCACTGGATTTGCCTCGCATTCACCCAGTCGCCGCCAGTGACCAAATCCTGGACGGCCAGCAGTGGCTTGAACGCGTCAGCTGCCACGTACAGCCAACACTGAACGCGCTCCCCACTTTCGCTGATGACGGCAGTGAACTCTCGACGCAGGTAGAAGTCGTTTCTCGTCCCATAGGGCACGAAGGATTCCAACGCGTCAATCTCGTCGCGGATGTCATCACCGGGACCAGCGGACAACCAGTACAACTCCACCACGACATGGCAATCGTTCTGCTCCGTCGCCATCGGCAGACCACCCAAATCGTAGACAGCGACACCGCTGATCCTGGCCATCTCGACACGCAACACCTCAGGGCCGGACAGAACGCGTTGGTTTCCTTCGCCGCGCCGGAGTGTTCCGTAGACCGCAACCGGCAGCCGCGTCCACAGGTCGCAACCCTCATCGGCGTCATCGGCACCACTCAATGGGTCACGAACTCCCTGAAAGCGGCCAGGTCTTCGCGGCTGAGTACGCCGGTCAGCCCGGCTATACCTGGTGCTGGCCAATGTTCGGGGAGCCAGCGCCAGCCTTCGGCCTCGGGCGGCCCATCACCCTCAGCACCTACCAACGCCGGTATACCGTTGGGGAACCGGCCAACAAGGAACGGTTCACCCGTGACGGGCGAGACGGCTGGCGCTCGCCACGGCGGAACACCCAAGTAGGTCAAAGGAATCTTCCAAACCGGGACGTACGGGACCGAAACCGTTGCTTGGGTGAGCCTCACGAGTTGGTAGAAGACCGGTCTGCCTTCAACGCGGTCAAGAATCGCTCCGAGTTCCACAGGAACGATCAGCACCGAGCACGGCTCGGCATTGCCGCGCTGGCCGACCAACGTGAACGGTGCCCCTACCGGTCGCCTCGGAGTCCGGCGGCTTCCCAAGCCCCCGCGGCCGGTCCAAGCCCTGGCGACGTTCGTCATCGTTCCGTTGAACACCGCAACCCCATCAGCCAGCGAACCCAACCTGCTACGCAATCGGGTCGGGTTTCGGAGCGCCCCGGAGACCAGCAACGGCTGATGATTTGACCCGGCAAACCCGGAACGCCAATCGGATACGTATGACCGCTTCTCGTCGTCAAGGACGTAGCCACGACCGTTCCAGACCACACCAATCAGGTTGCCGTTGGAGAACACGTACGGATTTGGATGCGGCGCGCCGGGATACTCACTCATTGGTATCGCCGACTTTGGTGAGCTTGAAGACACTGACTGACCCTCGCGATGTGTTCAACGAGTCCCGATACTCAGCAGCATCGGTGTAATCGTCGAACAACCAAATGGCGGGTGGTTCGTCGCGAATCCAATCCTCGGCGACAACCGCGTATTCAGGCGTCATCGGGCTTCCTCATCAACGAACGCGTGAAGAAAAGTGAGCGCTACGTTGGTGACGACATCCGGTGATGGGTGGCAGAACGCGGCTTGCGCACGGACAATCCCATGTCCGTCAAATGCGATCACTAGGACAACGTTGTCTTCCCGGCAGAGGCGAACCGCCGGTTCACGCCGACCGATATTGATGTCGAAACCATTCCAGTCGTTGTCGGTGAGTCGAAGGGACGCCGGGGCAACCATCGGGTGGCCGGTCAGACGAGCGGACAAGGTTCGCCGAACCGTCTCCACTACGGTTTCGGTGCCAGTCACATGCTCCGTGTTCCGCACAGACACTGTCCTACCATCGACGTCCGACATGCAGTGATCTTCGGGAGAAGGTGACCTTGGTGACACGGTGGCCGGGGTCACCCACTACTCGTGACCTACCGCCTACGGCCGGTTCGGGACCCGCGATGTTGCACACAACACGCGACCACGGCGAAATACCGCCACAAACCCGTTTGGCGAGCCACCTGTAATCCCGGACCGCGACAACCGAAGCACGAACCCAACCGCCAGTGGGTATCGTCCGGAGCGTGAGCGACGACAGCAGGTTCCGGAGGGCACCTATCAACGCCCGCGAACACGGTGTTGAGGAAGGCGGCAGCATCAAGAAGCTACCGTCCGGACGGTTCCGCGCTCAATTCCCCCGACGCATCGACCCGGGAGAACACAACAGTCACGCCGACGGAACCACCTACGCAACGAAGGAGGAGGCGCAGACGGCTCTGAAGGCGATGCTCACCTTGCACGCCGTGCATCCTGAACGGTTCGGTTTCATCAATGACGACGAACCGGAGGCGGAACCGGACACACGCACAGTCGCCATCGCAACCCAAGAATTCCTCGACGAACGGCACGGCTTAGCACCGAAAACAAAAGGCGAATACGAGTCCATCCGCCGCGTCGTTGTCTGCAACGAGCAGTACGGCATCGGCGACAGAATCATCTCGGAACTGAAACCAAGTGATTTGACGACGTGGCGGGACTCGACACTCTGCAAAGCGAAGGTCACACCCGCCCAAACTGCGTACGCGTGGAGATTCCTCCAATCTGCTCTCTCGTGGGCGGTGGAGAAAGACAGGTTGCCGACTAACCCAGCGAAAGCAACAGGGACGAAACGACGCACCCAGGAGGACACGGCGCGGGAAGTTACACCTTCACGCATACCCGTTCCCACGTGGCAGGAAGAGATGGACCTCGCGGTCGCGGTGGGAGAGGAATCACGCAGGTTGCTCATGCTGCTGCTGATGCGTGGCGGCTGCAGGTTCACCGAGGGAGCCTCCATTCCGCCGGACAACATTGAACCGAAGTTGAGTCGGATCTACCTCGAATACCAGTGGCGCAAAGGCAAAGGCCAGCCGTGGGTGAAACGACCGCTGAAGAACGGTCACCCGCGCTACATGTGGGTACCCCAGCAGCTTCTTGAACGCATAGTCGACTACTTGGAAAACCGCTGGACGCCCCCAGTTGAAGATCGCAAATCAGTTTTGTTCCCGTACGTCGGGATTACGGGAGAGCGACCAGTGCGCGGCGGCTCCGGAGTGTGGACCCCTTCCGAATGGCGGAAGCAAGTCATGGTGCCTGCAAGAACAATCGCGGGCTTGCCAACGATGCGCACGAAGGACCTGCGAATGAGCGCTGCTTCCAATTTCGCTGACGCTGGGTTCACGGACCCCCAAGTTCAAGAAATGGTGGGGCATCTTCCAGGGTCCAGCGTGACCGGCCGTCACTACGTTCGCCCCATCTCTGACACTCACGATGAGAAACGCGCTGAGATTCGCAACAACACAAGATTCTCGCAGGAGGAACGCCTCAGATTCCTGTGGGATGCGTGGGTTGAAGCATGTGGCGACCCGTTCGCAGGTTTCCCCTCAGTTACTATCAGCGATGAATAGGCTCTCCGTTCCGCACTCGTTCCGCACATCAAGTCAAGAAGCGCGGAACGGAAGTGCGGAACGGAAAGCCAAGAATGATGTTAGAACCGCTCGAAAATCTGCGTTTCCGCAGGTCAGAGGTGGGTTTCGACAAGCACGCCGACGTGGCGCAACTGGTAGCGCACCCGACTTGTAATCGGGCGGTTAGGGGTTCAAGTCCCCTCGTCGGCCCTGATCAACAACGCGAAAGCGTTGTGGCAACAGGCTTTTCGGCTCCCGCACCAGGTGAGCGCCGCCAATTCGCCTGGAGAATCATGCGCGGCTCCGTTGAGCCCGGTGGGTCCGTCAAGTGCGGTAGTTGCTAGTCATCCTGTAAGGGGTGAAGTCACCCAGGGCAGGGGCAGACCAGACGACGCGAATCCGCAGGTGCTTGCCGTATGTCCGAATTCTAAGCGCACCTCTCTTGCAGTAGCGAGAACCGTTGTGGTATTTGGTTGCCGAGGTTGCTGTGGTACTGCCGTTCGTCTTCTTGCAGTACAGGCTATAGACACGCAGACCACTGCGCAGGGCCGCTGCAACTGAGATGCCCACCGTCTGGCCGGCATTCGTCTTGCACGCGGGTTTGGCGAGCCGCTTCGTGCCAAATCGCGGTATCGATTTGGTGCCGCCAGGCGTGATGCAACTGCCAGCCGGGGTCTGGGCAATGGGCCGGGGTGCGGCGGTGCCGCTCAGTGCAAGCGCGTCGGACGGGTTTGCTCCACCGGAGTAGGCGATGGTCAGCGAACCGCCGGTCAGTGCGCCAGCCACCGCCGGTGTCCACGCCAGCCCCACCGTGCAAGTCCCACCAGCGGCGATGGGGGTTGCGACAGCGCAAGTACCCCCGGTCACCATCACCCCGGCTCCCGCAGGGGTAATCGCCAAGGGCATCGCTGCGTCGATACCGGCGTTGGTCACCGTCACAGTCAGGTTCGACGGTGTTCCAATAGTGGCCACACCGAAAACCCCGGATGAAAACGCCAATGGCCCCAGCAACTGCTGAGCCGCCCCCATCCAAAAAGGCCCAACGCGAGTGACGCCACGCTGGTCGGTGCCATTCGGGCCGATCGCCGCCTGACCAATGGAGGTCGGTACAACACCAATCAACACACTTCCCGCACCCGGGAGCATCGTTTGCGTCCCGCTGGGGTTGCCGTTGACAGCCAGCGGGCCCAGACTCATTTGCGCCAGCGACGCCGCGGTATTGGACGGGTCCATGAAGCCGCATGACGCATCACCAGTACGGGTCGCGTTGTAGATGGGGACAACAGGACCCGGATTGACATTGCCGCAGGAGTTGCCCGACGAGCTGGCGATCACCGAACCCACCGACGTGAAGTTGTTGGGGGCTCCTGAACCGCGAATATTGGCACCACTGGGTGCCGAGTTGTTTACGATCGTGGCGAACTTCAGGACCGTAGTGCTGACTGCGTAGATTCCACCTCCACCTGTGGCAGCGGTGTTGCCGCTGATAGTGGAGTTGGTCACCGTCAGCGCGCCGCCTGGAAAAACGCCGCCACCAACGGTCACGGTGGCAGTGTTGCCGCTGATAGTGGAGTTGGTCACCGTCAGCGCGCCGCCTGGAAAAACGC
>JBAXOQ010000011.1:0-31108 GCA_037133175.1 Actinomycetes bacterium | reverse complement strand
GGTCAGCAGTTCCGAGCGTGTCGGCCGATCCGACGCTGGCAGGCAAGGTTCCGGCAGCCATCAAATCCACCGGCAAACTGGTGATCGGGACCGACGCTTCTTACGCGCCAGCGGAGTTTTTCGCCGAGAACGGTTCGACGATCATCGGCTACGACGTTGATCTGGGGAACGCCATCGCCGCCAAGCTTGGCTTGACTGCGGATTTCCAGAACGCCACGTTCGATTCGATCATCCCGGCCGTTGAGAACAACAAGTACAACGCGTCGATGTCCTCATTCACGATCACTCCCGAGCGGGTGGCGAAGGTCAATATGGTGAGCTACTTCAGCGCCGGAACCTCGTGGGCCGCAGCTAAGGGCAACCCCTCGGGCATCACCCCCGACACCGCCTGCGGCAAGACCGTTGCCGTCCAGAAGGGGACCGTCCAGGTCGACGACCTCGATGCTAGGAACAAGGCCTGCACAACAGCTGGCAAGGCAGCGATCACGGTCCAGCAGTTCAGCCTCCAGACCGACGTGTCGACCGCAGTGGCTAGCGGTAAGGCCGATGCGATGCTGGCCGATTCACCAGTCACCGGCTACGCGATCAAGCAGACCGGCGGCAAGCTCGAGCAGATTGGCGCCGTCACCGGTACCCTTCCGCAGGGCGTGGTCGTCGCCAAGACCCAGGCTGAGCTGACGGCTGTGATTCAGCAGGCGATTCAGGCGCTGATGACCGATGGCACCTACAAGGCGATTCTGGACGTGTGGGGCGTTGGAAGCGGAGCCATCACCAAGTCCGAGCTCAACCCCAAGGCCTGATAGGCGATCTGAGGAAGACTGGTCATGACTGTGGAGGAACCACAGGCGCAAGGACGGGAACGGCCTGCCCCAATCAAGGCCGTTCCCGTTCGGCACCCCGGACGGTGGGTGGGGATCGCGGTCATCGCGGTGATCTTCGCCATGCTGGTGAACAGCATCCTGACCAACCCCAACTGGAACTGGGAGTTGATCGGCAAGTGGATCTTCTCGGAGCAGATCCTCAAAGGGGTCGGCATTACGCTGCTGCTGACTGTTCTGTCGATGGTTCTCGGCCTAGTCCTGGGCATCATCGTTGCTGTCGCGCGGTTGTCGGCTAATCCGGTTCTCAGCGGTAGCGCCTGGGTGTTCACCTGGGTGTTCCGCGGGACTCCGGTGTACGTGCAGCTGTTCCTGTGGGGAACGATCATGGTCCTGTACCCGATGGTTTCGCTGGGCATTCCGTTCGGGCCTGAGTTTGTGACGTTCGACACCCGTTGGCTCATCCCAGCCTTCGTGGCGGCACTCCTTGGGTTGGGTTTGAACGAAGCTGCCTACATGGCGGAAATCGTCCGCGCCGGCATCATCAGCGTCGATGAGGGTCAGACCGAGGCAGCGACGGCCGTCGGAATGAACAAGATGCAGACACTGCGGAAGATCATCCTGCCGCAAGCGATGCGGGTGATCATTCCGCCCACTGGCAACGAGACGATATCGATGCTCAAGACCACGTCGTTGGTGGTCGTCATCCCGGTGACTAGTGAGTTGCTGTTCCAAGCCCAAATCATCGGGAACCGGTTGTTCGAACCGTTCCCGATGGCCGTCATGGCCAGCCTGTGGTACTTGGCTTTGTCGTCGGTCCTGATGGTCGGGCAGTACTACGTGGAGCGGCACTACGCCAAGGGAGCGCTGCGCGAACTGCCGCCCACGCCGATCCAGAAGCTGAAGTCAAGAATCGGTATGGGGTCGTGATGGCAAAGCCGGTGCCTCGGCAGAAGTCCGAGATCATGGTCAAGGCCGAGAATGTCCACAAGTCGTATGGCCGTCATGAGGTACTCCGCGGCATCGATATGACGGTCGGGGCTGGAGAGGTCGCCTGCATCATCGGCCCGTCCGGCGGCGGCAAGTCGACGTTCCTGCGGTGCATCAACCATCTTGAGAAAATTGACGGCGGTCGGTTGTCTGTCAATGGTGAGTTGATCGGTTACGTGCAGCGCGGCGAGAAGCTGCACGAGATGAGGGACAAAGAGGTCGCGGCTCAACGCCGGACGATCGGGATGGTGTTCCAGCGCTTCAACCTCTTCCCGCATATGACCGCAGCCGAGAACGTGATGTGCGGCCCGGTCGTGGTCAAGGGCACCAACAAGAAGGTCGCGAAAGCACGGGCGCAGGATTTGTTGGCCTCTGTCGGACTTGGTGATCGGGGTGGGGCGTATCCCACGCAGCTCTCTGGCGGGCAGCAGCAACGCGTGGCGATCGCTCGGGCCTTGGCCATGGACCCCGAACTGATGCTGTTCGACGAACCCACCTCGGCGCTGGATCCGGAACTGGTGGGGGATGTGCTGGACGTCATGCGCCAGTTGGCCCAGGACGGCATGACCATGATCGTGGTGACACACGAGATCGGGTTTGCCCGTGAGGTCGGGGATACCTTGGCGTTCATCGACGCCGGCATCGTGGCCGAATCCGGTCCTCCACGGGAGGTGCTGGCTAACCCGAAGAACCCACGCCTACGCGACTTCTTGGGCAAGGTACTGTAGCGCGCTGCCGCTGCTCAGCGGACGCTGCCGCCAACGATCAGCGGGTGGTTGCTGGTTGGTGGTGATCAGTGACAGACGTCGAGCGAGAATCCGGCTGGGGCCACGCTGGTATCGGGCACGGTTGTTGAGCCGCCGCCGCTGAGCGGCACGCTCTTGGACGGCGTGTTGGTGTAGGTATTGGTGCTCACCCAGAAGTTGGGCGAGTTGAGGTTGGCGCCCTGGAAGTTGACCAGCGTGAACGTGTTGCCGCGAATATCGTCGCCGAAGGAGTCCTGCCCGTCGAATGTGGCCTGCTGGAACGACACGTTGGTGAGCTTGCTGCGCTCTAGGGCGCCGTCGATCTGCGAGTTGCTGAAGTCGACGTGGTCCACGGGGTTGGCTGAATCGAACGGCATAACGAACGTCTTGCGCGCGCAGGTGTTCGACAGCGAGTACTGGGCGCTGAAAGTCATCGCGGACCCGGTGAGATCGCTGCCGTAGATCGTCGGAGGAGTCGAGGTAGTGCCGTGCCTGAGTTGGACCGTCGCCTGGGTAGCGGTCAAGTAGTAGATGTCCCCAGGCACGGAGGCGTCGAGCGCGCCGTAGGAGAAGTCCACGTTGGTGATGCTCGGCACCGTCGCGCCGGTCAGCGCAACCCAGCGCATGTCCACCTGGCTGGCCCCGGTCGCGCCCAGCGCCCCTAGGGTCACTCCGGTCAAGGACGCTCCCCAGATGTTCTTCCAGTTCACGTTCGCTGCTTTGGTGAAGTCGATCCCCCGGACAAACGTGCAGGAGTATTTCAGTGACGCCGGGCTGGGCGACGGCGCGGGCTGCTCTTGGGGCGAGGGCAGGGTCGTCGGTACCGGCGGGGTGACGGCGCTGTCGGGGGTCCCAGGGTCGTAGCAGGCGAGCTCGGTGCCGTTGAGCGATGCCTTGGACACATCGCTGGTGATCTTCGCGCCTGCTCCGACCGGGATCTGGCCCGATAGCCAGCTACCGGTCAGGGCGGCTCCCGTCGGGCCGGTCGGGCCCGACGGCGTGACGGTGAGCACCGAGTTCGGCGGTAGCAGCCCACCGGGCCACTTGGCCAGGATCGCGCTGGTGAGGTCGAGTGTCACCGAGGAGGGGCTGGCGATTAGGACACCCTTGTTGCCGGTGGACTTGACCGGTGTCGGGGTGCTGAGGGCTTTCGCGACGGCCTGGTCGTATTGCTGCTTCGCCGCGCGCCCGCCGCCCTGTGGCGGAGCGGCCGCTAGTGCCTGCGAGCTCAACGTTGCCATGTTCACCGGCACCACAACGTCGGCAGGCTTGGTGTCGCCCGGCGGAACCTGGGCGCTGATTGTGACTGTGGTGGTGCCGGACAGGGTGGCGTCGGGCTGCATCGTCAGTTGCGCGCTGCTTATCGACGCCCCGCTCTGGCTGAGGATCACCACTTTCTCCGTGCCGCCCTTACTGACGCTGGTGCCGGTCGCGGACATCTGGTAGCTGCTCGTGGCCGACCCGGACATCCACTGCGCGACCATCGGGTCCCCGACCGAGCCGCCGTTGTCGGGGCCGAAGAACTGGGCCCCGAACGTGGTCAGTGCTGGCAGCGGTCCTTTGCCGGCTGCGGCGAGCACCTGGCTGGTGACGTCCCAGGTCTTCGCGGGGTCCCCGGGGCCGGGCGGAGAGTCCAGGGTGATGGATGCGTCCTGCTCGGTGCCCTTCGGCGGGGTGATCGACATTTGCACTGATCCCACCGGTCCGGCGAACGATTTGGCCGCTGCGGTGACGGTCGCCTTGGTGACGGCGCCGGTGCCGTCACCATCGACTTCGTAGGCCAAGTCGAAGTCGTCGCTGCTCTGACTCGCCTTGGCCACGAAGGAGGAGGACGCTGCCGAAGTCGTCCAAGGGGCGTCGATGGTGGGTGCCCATCCACCGGAGGAGCTGATGAGGAACAGATTGCCGTGCGCACCCTGGGACCAGCGGATGCCCGGGCACTTTGCTAGGACCTGCTGCGTCGCGTCGAACGCGGTCGGCGGCGAGCTGGGAGCCGGTGCTGCCGTGAGGCCGTACATCATGCACATCGACGACCCGGAGTAGATCGCCCAAGCGTAGATGGGCGCGTACTGCGGCACAGGTTTGGACAGCTGGTAGGTCGCCGACGCTCCACTGATCAAGCCGGTCGAGTCAGACGTGATGTTCAGGCTCGCTGTCAGGATGTCCGATGACCCGCTCAGGAGCAGCGTTCCCTGCCCGGGAGCCCCGGTCGCGCAGACCCCGCCCACTGCGGTAGCGCAGGTGGTCGTGTCCACCCGCGCGCCCGACATTTTGGCGTTATCCAAAGTGGTGCCGCGGAAGGAAGCGCCATCCAGCTTCGCCCCCCGCAGGTCGGCTCCGGTCAAGTCGGCGCCATCGAACCGGCTCCCGGTCAAGTCGGCGTTCCGCAACGAGGTCAGCGACATGTGGGCTCCGGTGAAGTCCGCGAACTGCGCCTTGGAGCTCTCCAACGAGGCAGACACCAGGCTGGTCGTGCGGAAGCTGGCGTTGGTCATCGTCATGTTCGCCAGCGACAGCGAGTCGAAGCTGCCCGCGTCGGCCATGACATCGTTGCAGGTGTTGCCGGAGCGGATCGTGCACGGGCCGGTCAGCGTCGGCAGTGCCGGACTATCCGCGACCGACTTCGGGCTCGCCGCCGAGTCCCCAACACCGACTCCGCAGCCCCCGAGCCCCGCAACCACCAGCAGCGCGGCGGCGGTCGAAGCGAGGGTGGCCGTCAGCCGACGCCCGGCAAACACCTGTCGTCCTGTCAGACCCACTGCTTGCTCCCTGTTGCGTTGAGGCACGAAATCACCGAATGCTATGTCGGCGCCATGATCAGTGTCTCTGTGAAACCAGGTGCCTATACCTGTTCGGCGCAGTCCGGCGATCAACATGCTGGCTCAAGTGGTCGATCGCCTCGCAGATTGGTCGACGCGACAGCCGTGGGCGCCGACGAGGCTCCTGTGTCGACGGAGTGGGGGCCGAGGTTGCGTTACAACTTAGGTTTGCCTAACCTATGATTACTGTCATTGGAGGGTGCTGTGGTAGCAAACATGGTGATCGGCCTACGCGAAGGCCTGGAGGCCGCACTGGTCGTGGGAATTCTGGTCGCGTACCTGGTGCGAACAGGCAACCGCGCCAAGCTCCCATCCGTCTGGCTGGGCGTTGGGTTGGCGGTCGTGCTGAGTCTGACGTTCGGCGCGGTACTGACGTTCTCGTCGCGCGAGATGGCCGAACAGACCGAGGCCATTTTCGCCGGAACCCTGTCGATCCTGGCAGTCGGGTTCGTGACTTGGATGATCTTCTGGATGCGCCGAACGGCACGCCATCTCGCCGGCGAACTACACGGCAAGCTCGACCGGGCCGTCAGTGCCGGAGGGTGGGCTATCGTGCTAGTGGCTTTCCTGGCCGTTGCCCGAGAGGGTCTCGAGACGTCGCTGTTCATCTGGGCTGCGGTTCAGTCGACCGGTTCGGGCGCTGATCCGGTGGTGGGAGCGGCGCTCGGACTCACCGGTGCTGTCGTGTTGGGCTACCTGGTCTACCGAGGGGCCCTGAAGATCAACCTGGCTACGTTCTTCACCTGGACCGGCGCGGCTCTGATCGCTATCGCTGCGGGCGTCTTCGCCTACGCCATCCACGACCTGCAGGAGGGCGGTTTGCTGCCGGGCGCCGATACCTTGGCCTTCGACCTGACGGCGCAGATTCCACCCGAAAGTTGGTACGGGAGCCTGCTGAAGGGCATCTTCAACATCTCCCCAGCACCCTCGGTGCTGGAGGTCGTGGCCTGGCTGGGGTACCTCGTTCCGGTGGCGTACTTGTACTTCCGCAAGCCTAGGGCTGTCACGTCCCCCAGTGCAGCCCCGGTCCGTGCGGCCGCCGGCTCCACGACCAACTAGATCGCTGGTCCAGATCGATTTCAACGACGCCCTGCCGCGCCGTTGGTAATGAGACGCCGGTCGCGGCTAAGGTCGGGTCATGGGACGGCAACGTGGCATTGCGACTGCCCTTGTCGTCTTGTTGCTAGCTAGCGCCGCTGCCCCTCGGCGCAGGTCATTGCGTGGCATGGTTGCGAACGCGGCAACCCAGGCCATCGACGCCGATGCGGTGCTGGAGGCCATCGACATCGAGGCCTTGGTTGAGCGGATCGACATCAACGAGCTGGTCAGCCGGGTCGACGTCGACCAGTTGATCGACCGGATCGACGTGAACGAATTGGTCGGCCGCCTCGATATTGATGAGCTGATTGGAAAGCTCGACATCGATCGGCTCATCGCCAGAGTCGACATCGATCAGTTGGTTGGTCGGATCGATATGGATCGCTTGGTCCAGGCGATCGATGTCGATGCCGCCATCGGCCAGGTCGACATGGATGCCCTGCTGAGCCGGGTCGACATGAATGGCCTGCTGGACCGGATCGACCCCGATCAACTGTTGGATCGGGTGGACCCGAACCGATTGCTGGATCGAGTCGACCCCGACAGGCTGCTGGACCGGGTCGATCCTGACCTGCTGTTAGATCGAGTGGACCCGAATCGGCTGTTGGATCGGGTGGATCCCAATCGTCTGCTAGACCGGGTGGACCCCGACTTGCTGTTGGACCGGGTCGACCCGGATCGGCTGTTGGACCGGGTGGACCCGAACCGACTCCTGGATCGCGTCGAGCCAGATCGCCTGTTGGACCGGGTGGACCCGAACCGACTGCTAGACCGGGTCGATGTGAACGCGCTCGCGGATCGGATCGATGTCGATCGGATCATGGATCGCGTAGATGTGGTGTCCCTGGTGAACCGAGCTGGAATTCCACAGATCGTCCAGGAGAGCACCGGTCGCATGGCCGGGTCGGCGTTGGACGTGGCCAGGAGGCAAGTGGTTGCGATCGACCAGATCACTGAGCGGGTCGCGGGCAAGCTGATCGGACATGGTTCAGAGGACGCGATCAACCGGCCGCCGCTGCTGCAGGATGCCGTAGTCACCCTGGGCGAATCCGGCAAGGCCAACGTGACCGGACACTACGCCGGACCGCTGAGCCGACTGCTGGCATTCGCCGCGGACATCGCCATCATCTTCTTCGCCTTCACCCTCACCAGCAGTGTCGTGCTGTTCCTCGGCGACCAGCTGCTCGGGTGGAGTATGAAATCCAACCTGACCGACACCTACATCGGATTCGGTCTGCTGGTGCTGTGGGCGTTCTCCTACATGGCCGGCTCCCTGATCATTGCTGGCCGCACAATCGGGAAGGGCATCGTGGGCCTGCGCGTGGTCAGCAGATCTGGCGCGCCGCTGCAGGCGGGCCCATCCGTCATAAGGGTGTTGGCTACCCCATTGGCGTTGGTCACCTGGATCTTCTCTTATATCGGACTGTTCTTCGGCCGTGAGAGGCGCGCACTGACCGACGTCATCGCCGGAACAGTTGTCGTTTACGACTGGGGCGACCGGCCCGCCGAGATGTCCGCTCCGCTGACCCGCTGGCTCACAGGCAATGAGGCTGCCACAGTGTTCCCCGCAGAAGCGCCTGACTCGGGCGCGACTCCAAACAGCTGACAAACCCCCACGGTGTGCCGGTTTTCGGGCGGAAAAACCGGCACACCGTGGGGGTTTGCGAAGGTCGTCAAAGCGTGACGGGCTAGCTGGTTGCCTCGGCGTAGCGGGCGGCGACGTCGGACCAGTTCACCAGGTCCCACAGCTTGGCGACGTAGTCGGGTCGGACGTTCTTGTACTGCAGGTAGTAGGCGTGCTCCCAAGCATCGAACACCAGCAGTGGAGTCGTACCCATGCCGACGTTGCCGTGGTGGTCGTAGACCTGGGTGACCAGCAGCTTGTCTGCCAACGGCTCGTAGGCGAGCACTCCCCAACCGGAGCCCTGAACCAGCGTCGTTGCCGACTGCAGTTGGCCCTTGAATGCCTCGAACGACCCGAAGTCCGCGCTAATGGCGTCACCGAGTGCGCCGTCTGGTTCGCCGCCTCCGTCTGGGGACAAGTTCTGCCAGAAGACCGAATGCAGGATGTGGCCGGAGAGGTTGAACGCCAGCGTCTTCTCAAGTCCGACGATGCCGGGATTGCCCTTCTCACGTGCCTCGGCCAACTGGTCCAGGGTGTCGTTCGCGCCCTTGACGTAGGCGGCATGGTGCTTGTCGTGGTGCAGCTCCAGGATCGCGCCGATCATCGCTGGCTCCAGCGCGCTGTAGTCGTACGGCAGGTCAGGCAGGGTGTATACGGCCATTGGATCTCCCTCTAGTGGCGGATCGGGTCAGGGCACTCGTGGTTCGAGTCAACGCACAGCACCCTACGCACAAAAGCAAGAACGAGGAACCCCCTGCCGGGAACTATCTGTTCGCGCGCCCGTCGACGGTCACGATGGGGCACCTGTGCGCTCCTTGCCCGCCCGCGCGGCAGGACCGCTTCAACAAGGCACCAGCGCAGTAGGTAGCCTTAGTTGCGGGTAACTGCCAGGATCCTGCGGTCGTTCGTCGGCCGATGAACTGGTCTGCCCACCAAGTGAGGGTATGTGGTCCGCGCCGACATGCTGCCGAGGCTGACTCGGCGCTCGTCGAGCGCGGGTGGCGACGGACGAAAGGACTGGGCGACGTTGAGCCTTCGAGTCGGGACTGCCGAGGTCGGCAGTTGCCAGGCAGACGTCATGCCGCTCAGCCGCGCAGGCTCCGCCCCGAGCCGTTGGATTCGCGGGGTTCCCGTTCCTCGGCTGCCTACCCGTGATTCTCTTGGCAGCCATGACCGGGTCGGGCGCTTTTCACTGTCTGTACTTCTTCGATGCACGGAGGTCAGAACGCAATGACAGAAATCTCTCGCCATCAATATGACGTTGTCGTCATCGGGGCTGGTGGGGCCGGGTTGCGGGCCGCCATCGAGGCTCGAGCGTTAGGCAAAAGCGTCGCCATTGTCTGCAAATCCCTGTTTGGCAAGGCCCATACGGTTATGGCCGAGGGCGGGGTCGCGGCATCGATGGGCAATGTCAACGACAAGGACAACTGGCAGGTCCACTTCCGTGACACGATGCGCGGAGGCAAGTTCCTGAACAACTACCGGATGGCGGAGTTGCACGCCAAGGAAGCCCCGGACCGAGTCTGGGAGCTGGAAGCCTGGGGCGCGCTGTTTGACCGCACCCCGGATGGCAAGATCAGCCAGCGCAACTTCGGTGGTCACGAGTACCCTCGCCTGGCGCACGTCGGTGACCGCACCGGCCTGGAGCTGATCCGTACTCTGCAGCAGCGCATCGTGGCGATGCAACAAGACGACTTCGCCGAATTCGGCGACTACGAGGCGAAGATGAAGGTGTTCGCTGAGTGCACCATCACCGACCTGCTGATGGACGCCCCTCTGGATGAGAACGGTCAGCCCGATGGTCCCGGCAGGGTCGCCGGCGCTTTCGGCTACTGGCGCGAGACTGGCGACTTCATCGTGTTCGACACCCCTGCGGTGGTGATCGCGACCGGCGGCATCGGCAAGTCCTACACGGTGACCAGCAACTCCTGGGAGTACACCGGTGATGGACTCGGGCTGGCGCTGCGCGCTGGCGGATCGATTCTGAACATGGAGTTCATTCAGTTCCACCCGACCGGAATGGTCTGGCCGCTGTCGGTCAAGGGCCTGCTGGTGACCGAGTCGGTTCGCGGCGATGGCGGGGTGCTGACGAACTCCGAGGGCAAGCGTTTCATGTTCGACTACATCCCCGATGTGTTCAAGAGCATGTACGCGACCACTGAGGCTGAGGGCGACCGCTGGTACACCGATCCGGACAACAACCTGCGCCCGCCGGAGCTGCTGCCCCGAGACGAGGTCGCCCGGGCCATCAACGCTGAGGTAAAAGCGGGTCGCGGATCGCCGCACGGGGGCGTGTTCCTGGACGTGTCGTCCCGGCTGCCAGCTGACGTGATCCGCAAGAAGCTGCCCTCGATGTGGCACCAGTTCAAGGAACTCGCAGACATCGATATCACTGAAACCCCGATGGAGGTCGGCCCGACGTGTCACTACGTCATGGGCGGCATCGAGGTGATTCCGGACACGGCCGCCAACCCGCGGGTTCCCGGGCTGTTCAGCGCCGGCGAGGCATCCGGAGGCATGCACGGCTCGAATCGCCTCGGTGGGAACTCACTGTCTGATCTGCTGGTATTCGGTCGTCGGGCAGGCATGGGTGCTGCTGAGTACGTGGACAGCCTGGGTCGGAGCCGTCCGGCGGTCCATCCGGCGGACATCGCCGCGGCTGCGGCTTCGGCGCTAGAGCCGTTCAGTAACCCTGGCGGTGAGAATCCGTACAAGCTGCACGCAGACCTGCAGGTGATGATGAACTCGCTGGTCGGCATCATCCGCCGCCAGAACGAGATCGAGGAAGCACTCAGCGAGCTGCAGGGCTTCAAGGCGCGGATCAAGAACCTGTCGGTCCAGGGTGGGCGAGCTTTCAACCCGGGTTGGCACCTGGCAATCGACCTGCGCAACATGCTCGTCGTGTCCGAGTGCGTTGCGAAGGCGGCTCTCGCTCGCCACGAGTCGCGCGGCGGCCACACCCGTGAGGACTTCCCCGGGATGAATCCGCAGTGGCGCCTCAAGAACCTGGTCGAGGTGCTCGATGGTGACGACGTTGTACTTTTCGAACAGTCGATTCCTACGATGCCCACTGAGTTGTTCATGCTGTTCGAAAAGAGCGAACTGGCCAAGTACGTGACCGAGGAAGAGCTAGCCGGACTACCAGGGGAGCCAAGCTGATGTCAGAGGGATACCAGGCCCACTTCAAGGTGTGGCGCGGAGACGACCAGTCCGGCGAACTGGTCGATTTCGAGGTGTTGGTGAACGAGGGCGAAGTCATCCTCGACATCATCCACAGGTTGCAGCAGACCGCGGCCCCAGATCTGGCGGTCCGGTGGAACTGCAAGGCCGGCAAATGCGGATCCTGCTCGGCCGAGATCAACGGCAAGCCGCGGCTGATGTGCATGACCCGGATGAGCACGTTCACGCAGGAAGAAACGATTGTGGTCACCCCGCTGCGCACCTTCCCGGTGATCCGCGACCTGGTGACTGATGTGTCCTTCAACTTCGAGAAGGCCCGTCATGTGCCGGCATTCAAGCCGCCGCCGGAGTTGGGCTTGGGCGAGTTCCGGATGCAGCAGGTCGATGTCGAGCGGTCGCAGGAGTTCCGCAAGTGCATCGAATGCTTCCTGTGCCAGAACACCTGTCACGTCATCCGCGACCATGAGGACAACAAAGAAGCGTTCTCAGGGCCACGCTTCTTGATGCGGATCGCTGAATTGTCGATGCACCCGCTGGACACGCTGTACCGAGCCAAGTCGGCTCAGACCGAGCACGGTCTGGGGATGTGCAACATCACCAAGTGCTGCACCGAGGTGTGCCCCGAGCACATCCACATCACCGACAACGCGTTGATCCCGATGAAGGAGCGCGTGGCCGACGAGAAGTACGACCCGCTGCGCTGGCTGAGCCGCAAGATTCGCGGCGACAAAGAGGTCGAGACCGGCGAGCCCCGCAAGGTCACCGGCTAGCGTCCGAACCACTCACGCAGCGGTAGGGTGACCGGCATGTTTGGGATGCAGCTGGACGAGCCCGGCCCGATCGACGTTCCGCGGCTGTCTCTTGTCGAACGTGCCGACCCTGAGCCCGGACGCGGTGAGGTGCTGGTCGATGTGCAGGCCTGCGCGATGTGTCGCACGGACCTGCAGATCGTGGCCGGGGATCTTCCCGCCCACCGGATGCCGGTGATTCCGGGCCACCAGGTGGTGGGAGCGATCCGAAGGGTCGGCGCCGACGTCGACACCGCGCGGATCGGTCAGCTCGTGGGCATGGCGTGGTTGGCCGGGGCGTGTGGTGTGTGCGAGTTCTGCAGGTCGGGGCGAGAGAACCTGTGCCTGCGGGCGATCTTCACCGGTTGGGATCGGGACGGCGGCTACGCGACCTCTGCGCTGGCTCGGGATCAGTACGCCTTCGACCTGTCCGCATTGGCCTCGCGCGAGCCGGCCAGCATCGCGCCCCTGCTGTGCGCTGGGGTGATCGGTTATCGGTCGTTGGGAGTGGCCGGGGTCACCGCGGATGCGGTCGGTCTGCGGCTGGGGTTGTTCGGGTACGGTGCCTCCGCCCGGATGGTGCTGAAGATTGCCAGGTACTGGGGAATCGACACGTACGTCGTCAGCCGGTCGGAAGTCGAGATCACCGCTGCGCTGGCGGCTGGTGCCGTTTGGGCGGGTCGCTACGACGAGCAGATCCCGGTGCCGCTGGATTCGGCGATCACGTTCGCCCCGGTCGGCTCGGTCGTCGTGGGAGCGCTGAAAGCGCTGGATCGCGGCGGGATCGTGGCGATCAACGCCATTCACTTGGACAGGATTCCCGAGTTCAACTACGACGACCTGTGGTGGGAACGCAGCCTGCGGTCCGTCGCGAACGTGACTAGCTCGGATGTTACCGAGTTCGTGGACCTGGTGGACAAGGCGAACATCACGACGGATTTCGAGACGATCCCACGGGCTGCTGCCAACCAAGGTTTGCAGCGCATGGAGGCAGGCGACGTGAGCGGATCGCTGGTACTGGTCTAGGCCTGCCGGACGCGGGTGTCGGCCGAACGTGCGGGCCCGGGAATACCTGAAGGTGCTCGTGCGTAATAATACCCACAGGGGTATACCGACAACAGGGAGTGGTGACATGGGGACCGTGGCAATGACACAGGAGACCTTCGAGCCGACTGTGCTCGACAACGACATTGTGCTCGTTGATTTCTGGGCCGCGTGGTGCGGACCGTGCCGGGCATTCGGGCCAGTGTTCGAAGCTGCGGCGAGCAAACATGAGGACATCGTGTTCGCCAAAGTGGATACCGAGGCCGAGGCCGGACTTGCTCAGGAAGCCAACATCACCTCGATCCCGACGTTGATGGTCTTCCGCGAGGGCATCTTGGTGTTTGCCCAGGCCGGGGCGCTGCCGGCGCCGGCGTTGGAGTCGCTGATCGGATCGATCCGCGGACTGGACATGGAAGACGTCCGCCGTCAGGTCGCCGAGCAGTCCGCAGGAGTTGAGAACTGATGAAGTACCTCAATAGCTGCACCCTCGATCAGCCCTTCGACCAGACCGTCGCTACGGTCAAGGCGGCGCTGGCCGATCAGGGTTTCGGAGTGCTCACCGAGATTGACGTGCGCTCCACGATGAAGGCCAAGCTCGGGGTGGATCTCGACGACCATGTGATCCTTGGAGCCTGTAATCCGCCGTTGGCCTACCGAGCGATCCAGGCTGAGCCGTCGATCGGGATTCTGTTGCCGTGCAACGTCGTCGTGCGCAGCCTCGGCCAGGACCGGACAGTCGTCGAGATCGTCGATCCGGCCACCATGGTGATGATGACCGAGAACGAGGAACTGGAGTCGGTCGCTGCTGACGCCACTGCCCGCCTCGGGGCTGTCATCGATGCGCTGACCGATCAACCCAGCGGGGAGTAGGAGCGTCATGGCGGCAGCGCGAGCAGTCGGCGGTGACTCGGGTCAGAGTGCTGAGACACCGGAGGACCAGGCGGCGACTGTGCCGTCTGGACCGGTGGACATGGCAGCCGAGAAGGCGGCGATTCTCAATCGGCTGCGCCGTGCTCAGGGTCAACTCGGCGGAGTCATTCGGATGATTGAGCAGGATCAGGACTGCCGATCCGTGGTGACCCAACTCGCAGCGGCCTCTCGGGCGTTGGACAAGGCTGGGTTCGCGATCATCGCGGCGAACCTGACCCAATGCCTGGCAAATCCCGGCAATGCCGAGGGTATAGACCAAGCATCGTTGGAGAAGCTCTTCTTGTCCCTGGCCTGAGCAGATGCCCGTCTGGGGTCACTCAGCGGCTGCCTTGCGAACAGAACAGCCGCCCACAACCACCCGAAACCGGTGGTGGGGCGGCTGTTCTGAGCTGCGCTGTATCAAGTAGCTCGAACTGCGGCGTTCACGGGTTTTGGTTCGCGGCCGCGGCATCGTTCGCCGCCTTGAAGGCCTGCTCAAGCTCCACCACGGCGGCGTTCACGTCGCCCTTGTCGATGGGATGGGCGGTCTTTTCGACGGCGCGGTCGAGCGCCCGGTCCACATCGCTGGAAACCGAGTCCACTGCAACGGCGATCAACGCCGCGTGGCCCTTCTCGAGCAGGTCTCCGGCTGCCTTCATCTCTTTGCGGGAGACTCCACCGGTGAAGTGACCAATTCCGCCGGCCACGATTCCGGCTCCGGCGCCACCAGCGACTGCGGCCGCCGCGACCGCAATCCCCGCCGGCGGGAAGACGGCTCCGAGGATCGCGCCGGCTACCAGGCCGGAAGCTCCGGCGATCTTCCCGGCGTGAGTCGTCTCGTGCACATGGATCCGACCCTTCTCATCCTTGCTGACGATCGCCGCCGTGACCTTCTTGATCTCATGGTCGTACTGCAGGCCCTTGATGGCACCGAGGTCGAGGCGCGCGTCATTGAGACTGTCGTACGTTGCGGCAAACAGGATGTACTGAGGCTCGGTCATTGGTGGGTTCCTCCTGGTCGTGGGGCGAGCGGGAACTGCACAGTGGCGGCGACCGCATCCGGCGCAGTACCCGAGTTCGACCGCGGGCGAGTCGTCTACTCATTACGGTACCAATTGCCTGACGACTCTGACTCCCGGGCAGGCGCCGAGTGGCCTGTCGCCGCGGCGGTGTTGTAGACGATTCCTTGATCTATCCGACATGTCGGCCTGACATCGGCGGTGCAGTGTCGGATTCAGCAGCTCGGATGGGTCGCACCAGCAGCGATTCGTCCTTCGCAAGGAACGAGGTGATCTGAGATGAATGCAGTCGTTTCGCTCTCATTGGTCTCGACAGAAGGTGACCAGCCCTGGGCGGATTTGCTCGGGTTGGATCCGGATCGGGTGGCCGATTTCGTCTCCTACCGGCACCCTCGAAAGGTGCTTGCAGTACTCGGCCAATTGGCACCCCACGCTCGATCGAACTCGTTGCGCACCAGTGCTTGCGGCTGCCCTTGCTGTACGGCCAGTGCAGGTGACCGACACCGACTACTGCAGCGCCGTGGCTGGTGGGTTCGAGGGCTCGCGGATGCGATCGATCGCTACAACGACCCGGACGCGATGTCGAACCCGGCGTACCGGCACGGATACTCGGCCGGACTGTCCCTGCGGGGAGCCGCTAGTTCGCTGGAGGTTGCCGCCATCGACCACGCAATCTTCGCGCTTCAAGGACAGGCAACGTCAAGTAGCAGCTATCGCGGCACTGGTGCGGCTCTTCCCGCGTGATGAGGGTGGACCTCAGCTGTTGAGCATTTCGGCGTGAGCGCGAGTGACTTCAGTGATCATCCGGCGGGCGGCCAACGCTGCGACGACCGCCACCACTGCCCCGATCAGCGCGAAGCCAGCCGACACCCAAGGCGAGAACAGGGCGGCCACCATCACCGGAATAATCATGAAGCTCATCGCCAGGTAACAGCCCCACCACCACTTCACCGAGGCCCGCGCCGGATGGTTCGCCGGAAGTGAATCCCGCGCGCACATGTACGGAACGAAGAAGTTCAGGACCGGAATGATGAAGCTGACGATGGCCCAGACCGGCTGCCACTTCGCCGGCAGTCCGGCGCGTTTGCCGATGGTCGCGGCTCGGAAGAGCCACAGGATGAACAGGATGCCGACCCCGAGCAGCACTGCTTGGAACAGCAAGATGCCAGCCTCGAACCCCAGCATCTTCGTCAGGTCAGGTTGGTAGGAGTAGCGGGAACGGTAGGAGTACGAGTTCTGCAAGCTGCCGTTCATCAGGTCGCGCAAGAACGCGCCGTACGGCAGGGCGATGAAGAAGAAGTAGACCGCATAGGCCGCCGCGCCGGCGAACAGCGCGCCGCGGGCCCAGTTGCCGTACTTCTGCTCCTCGGCCAGGTCCGCTGCCGGATCGGTCGGAGTCGGTTCGGGGGCGAGCTGCACGCCCACCGGTGTCGACAGATCTGGGCTCGCAGCGATCGGACTGACCCGCTCGGACCAGGCCGTCCCATCCCACCACCGCAGATAGCCGGGGACGTATGGGTCGGGGTACCAGCCCGCATTGGTCGTTTCCATGGCTGCTCCTGTAATCCTCGGTGCGATGATGTCAGAGGATCTGATAACGGACAAAGTAGTAGATGCCCAGTGCGAGCAGCACGATCGACGCCGCGGCCAGCAAAGTGGCGACCGGGATCATCCAGGATTTCGGCAATCGCCGTTTCAGTGCGTGCTCCTTCGCGCCCCGGGCTAGCAGGAAGGTCGCGAGGATCGCGACTGCGGACAGGACGAAGATGGTGATGGCGGGCCTGGAGTACGCCAGGTAGGAGAGCACACAAGCACACACACCAGCGATGAGCACCGCCAATGCACGGGTATCCCGCGTCAGTGAGGCCAGCACTCCGCTGCCCTTGGGTGCGGGCGCCGCCGCAGCCGGTCCGGCTGGGACTGGTCCGGCTGGGACTGGTCCGGCTGGGACTGGTCCGGCTGGGACTGGTCCGGCCGACATCGGCGCAGCGGCGGCGTCAGGCCGCGTCACGGAGGGCGGTGGCGGCGTCGGCTGCCCGTACCCGCCGGCATCAGCGGGTCGACCGCAATGCACACACGCCGGGGCCGACAAGCTCATCGCTCCGCCACAGTCTGGACAGGCAATCACGCCGCGCGGGGGTTGGTGGGCAACGGGTTCCTGCTGTTGCGCACCGGGCTGCGAGATGCCCGCGAGAGGCTGCTGTTCAGGCGCAACCGCGCGCACGTCGCTTGTCCACTGCGATCCGTCCCATCTGCGGATGAGTGCCTGAGGACTCAGCGGGTCTGGGTACCAGCCCGGCGCCGGATTCTGCATGTGGTCAGGCTATCGGAGCGGATGCTCACGGCATGAACTGCCAGCGGTCACTTCGGTGAGCTCATCGCGGCACATACTGAGTGCGCAGATCATGCGAGCCGTCCGACTCGGTGACCTCGAAGTAGAGGCGATAGCCGCCATCTTGTTCGATGATGCTCAGGTAGCGCAGCCCTCCGTTGCCGAACGGGGAAAGGGCCAGGGGAGCGGCAGAAACGGACGTGAAGGTGTCTGGCGAGGACTCGACGGCCAGTCCGGTCATCTCCTCCCAGTTCTGCTTCGCGCTCATCCTGCCGTCGTAGTACGCCACCGGCGGCTGATGGTCAGCGAGCACAGCGGTGATGCGCGCGCCGCGGGCGTCCCATTCACCGGGGCGTCCGACGAGGGCGTCGCCTTGGAGTTCCCAGGACAGGCCGTCAGTGCTTGTGGCCAACCGAGTGCTCATCTCATCGGCGACTCCGGAAGGGTGGATGACGTGCTGGCACACCCACATGCGCCAATCGTCGCCTGTTCTGATGATGACGGGGTCCTTGTAGCCAGCGTCCTCGTCGCCGGGCATGACCGTCACCCGCTTCGTCGGGTCGAAGTGCGCGGGATCATCGGCGTCGATCGCGTCGATTCGCCAGTGCAACGTGCCCGGGGTTGCGATGCTCAGGTAGATCCGCCACCGGCCGTCTGGCAACCGCACCAGTGCCGGTCGTTCCAATGAATCCGAAGCGAACTGGTCCCTCGTCAGGACCTGCACGGTGTTGAAGTCGACACCATTGCTTGAGTGGGCCACGACCACCGCGTAGCCGCGACCCTGGGCGACGGGTCTGCGCAGACGGTACGCCAGGTACACGCCGTCGTCGCTGATGCTTGCGCTAGGTGCGCCGGCCCAATGTCCGTCGCCGTGGCCCGGGGAGGCGATTGCGACCTCGGACCTTTGGACGTCAGGGATCGGCACTGATCCCGTTACACCTGCGTCGTTGACTCCACCTGCATCGTTTGCCCGGCCCGCATCGGTCACTGCAACAATCTAGAGGCCCTGCTCCAGTTCGTGGATTACCGACTCGGGGTGCTTGCCTGGGGGAAATGAGCCGTTCGTCAATTGTCGACGGTTTTTGTATGGATATACTGGCGAAGGCGATCGGTGCACCATCGAGTTGCCCTGATGACCGGTGGACCGGTGCAGCGGGCGGGGGGAGCGAACAAGATGGCGGTTCCGGATTTCTTCATCGCCGGGCCGCCCAAAGCGGGCACGACCGCGTTGCACTCGGCATTGGCTGGGCACCCCGAACTGTTCATGTCGCCGGTCAAGGAACCCAAGTACTACCTCTGCGACAACCACCCGCCGGCAAACACCGCCGGTCCCGGTGATGCGCACAGCGCTAAGGAATGGGTCTGGAGGCGGGAGGACTACGAAGCTCTCTTCGCCGATGCACCCGCGGGAGCACTGCGCGGCGAGAGCACTCCGTTCTACTTGTCGGACATCGGCGCGCAGGCCCGTATCCTGATGGACTGTCCGCAGGCGCGGTTCATTGTCATTTTGCGGGATCCGATCGATCGCGCGTACTCGAACTGGGTGCATCTGTGGTCCGATGGTTTAGAGCCGGAGTCGGATTTCGTTGCCGCTTGTGCACTGGAGGAGAGGCGACGCCAGGCCGGCTGGGCGCCGTTTTGGAGGTACCGGGCGCTCGGTCTCTATGGCCAGCATCTGAAGGGCCTGACCACGCTGTTCCCCAACCATCAGGTCCACTGGCTGCGGTACCGGGAGTTGGTGGATGAACCTGACTTGGCCCTGAATCGGATCTGCGATTTCTTGGGGGTTGCATCGGGTGTTGTCAGCGAGGTGCCGTCAGCCAATGTCTCCACTTTTGTCCAGCCGACTGTCAAGAACCAGGTCCTGCAGACAGCGATGCGCGCGGGGGCGTCCGTGGGTCGACTGCTGCCTCCGCAGGTATGGCGGACTGCCAGTGTGCCGTTGCTCAAGGCGCTGAAGGATGCCCCAGCGACTCGACCTGAGCTGCTGCCTGAGCAGCGGGTCCAATTGCTGGACTACTTCACAGATGATGTCGAGTTGCTTGAGAGCGTCACCGGCGACTCGTTCCGCGACTGGCTTGGCGAGAGCGGACGAGGCGCCTTCACTGCGCGCCAATCGTCCTGACCGGCCGGTTCCTCACCTCTGCGCAAACCCCCTCCATACGCGGGTTTTTCGGCCCGAAAACCCGCGTTTGGAGGGGCTTTGCGGGGTAGCTTTCGGTGTTTCGCGCCGCAGGGCGCGCTAGCGTCTACCTATGACCCAGCGGCAGATCGCCAGCCTGGAGGCAGTGCCCCAGCGAACGGCCCGAAGTCGCGGTCTTCGGGCGATGGCCCTCGGGTTCGGCATCGGTTCGATCCTGTTCGCTGTCGGTGCCGTGTTGGCTGCGGACAACGCGCCCGAGTTGCCGACGTGTGTGGTGTTCGCGGTCGGCGCAGTCTGTTTCACCGCGGCTGCATTCGTGCAGTGGCGCCGGGCAGTGGCGGAGGGTTTCTTGCGTGGAGCGGCTCACCCGGGGTTGGACTGGTCTAATCCGGACTGGCTGTCCGCGGTCGCCCAGTTGCTTGGGACGCTTTACTTCAACGTGATGACGCTGCGGGCGTTGGCGTTGGTGGTCAACCCGGAGCACGCGCACACAGATGTCTGGCATCCCAATGTCATCGGTTCGGTGCTGTTCCTGATTTCCAGTGTGATCGCGCTGGAACCGGAGTCACGGTTTCGGCGGCACACGCTAGTGCGGGGCCGGTCGTGGTGGATTTGCTGGGCGAACATGCTCGGCTCGGTGTTCTTCGCCGCCTCTGCGTTGGCCGCCAAGCCGACCGGTCTTGACCCAGTCTCGAGCGCATTGTGGAACAACGGCGGCACGTTCTTCGGTGCCATCGGATTCCTGATCGCTGCGGTGCTGCTGTGGCCGCCCGCACTTCACCGCCTGCGGGCTCCCGCGGCGCGCCACCACTGAAAACCCCACCGTCTTTGCTCCCGAAAAGCCGCCTAAAACCGTCCAAAACGGGCGGGAAGGCGGCTTTTCGGGAGCAAAGACGGTAAAAGAGGGGGCTCAGGTGTGGGCGTTGAGCCAGGTGATCAGGTCGGCAATGACGACATCGCGCTCGGGTTCGTTGTAGATCTCGTGCCAGAGTCCGTCGTAGATCTTCAGCGTCTTGTCACTCGAGCCAACGGTCGCTTCGATCATTCTGCCGCCGTCGGCCGGCGAGAGCACATCGTCGCTGCCGTGCATCACCAGGATCGGCAGTGTCAGCGTCGGCAGGGCCTTGTCGGTCACGTCCATCGTGTCGAGCATCTGGCCGCCGAGGCGGGCACGAATCTTCTGGTTGAAGACCAGTGGATCGTTGTTGTAGGCCTCGACAACCGCAGGGTCGCGGCTGATCTTGTCCAGCGGCAGGTCCACGACCCCGAAGTCGGGTGCGACCAAGGCCAGCACCCGGCCGATCGCGATGGTCAGCCCAGACACGTCCGTCGGCTTGGCAACGGCGGCTCCGGAGACGACGACGCCGTCCACTTCGGGCATGTCGCGGGTGAGGTAGCGAAGGGTGATCAGACCCCCCATGCTGTGGCCCACCAGGAACAGCGGCAGCGGGGCCGGATAGCGCTCACGCACCGACTCCCGGTAAGCATTCAAGTCATCGACGAAGTCGTCGAACTTCTCAACCTGTACCCGTTTGCCGTCGGAGTGACCATGGCCTCGGTGGTCCAGGGCGCACACTGCGAATCCGTCCGCAACCAGGTCGCGCGCGAGTGCGTCGTACCGGCCGCCATGCTCTGCGTAGCCGTGGATGATGATGATGACTCCGCGCGCCGGATGGTGGTCCAGCGGTGCCCATTCCTGGTAGAAGATCTTCGTGTTGCGAACACCCTGGAAGCTTCCCGTGGTGTGCTCAACTGTGGAAGCATCCGCGTTTTGATCACTCATGGGAAGGGAGCCTACCCCGCGCCCTCAGGCGTGTGTTCCCGCAGTACTTGGTATCCCGGTGGTGGTTTCAGTCCCAGTCGTCCAGCAGTGTCCTCCGGCAACGACGTAGGCCCAGATCGGTTGTCCGACCAGGGCCGTCAGCCCGGCGGGCCCGTTGATCAACAATCCCGTGGCCAACGCGTCGGCCAGCCCGCCGTCGGCGGCTAGCACGCTGGCCGAATCGACGCCGGTCGCCGGGCGGCCGGTGCGCGGGTCGACGATGTGATCGCCTTGCTCGTAACGTCCGGACGTGGCCAGGTGTGCATCCTTGACCAGCGTCGTTCGGATGACCCGTTGGCGGTCTCGGGGGTCGGCGACACCGATACGCCAACCGTCGGTCGCTGGATTGGAACGGCCTCGGCAGGTGACGTCGCCAGCCGCGTTCACCGACACGTTCGGCAGGCCGTGCGCCACCAGGATCTCGGCGGCCCGATCGGCGCCCCAGCCCTTGACGTAGCCGCACGGATCAAAACCGCCCGGCACCGCCCATGGATCGAAAGCGCCGTTGGTTAGCTCGGTCGCGTTCGCGCATCCGGCGATCACCTCGCGCACCGGACCCGGGACCGCTGTTCGGTCGAGCCAGCCGTTGCGCAGGGCGCAGACCACCGAGGTCGGACGGAACGGTGAGAGCCAAGCGTCGATGCGGTGCAGTTCGTCCGAGGCGGCGCGGCATGCCCGCTGGACGACCGGTCCGTCCAGCTGTGCACCCCGGATGTCGAGCGTTACGACGGTGCCCCACACCGGCTCGGCGTGGACGATGCGTTCCCACCGGGCTTCGGTCACAGCCCGGCCTTGGTCAGGGCGCTCTGCAGGCTCTCGGCAAACGCCTGTGAGGTGTACGACGCGCCTGAGACGCCGTCGATGTCGGCAGACCCGGCTTCGACCGCTTGCTGCTCCAGCGCAGGAATCGCCGAGGCACTCAACTGCGATGAGACTCGGTCGTTGTCGGGGTAGGACGTGGCTGTGACCGCAGTGACTTTCCCATCAACGACGGTGGTCTGGACCTGAACATCGCCCCAGCGGATCTGCACGGCGTCTCCGGTGTACGTCTGTCCCCCCGCCGACTCGGAGGCGTTCTGGGTGGTCGAGGATGTGCGCGCCGGTGTCGTGCTGACGGCCGTGCCGAACAGGGCGCCGGGCTGGTACGCGAGGACAGCTGCCGTACCCACCACCGTGCCCGCCCCGATCAAGATCCCGCGTCTCATGCTGTTCTCCCTTGACTGATCGCTAGAACTCGAACGGTTCGTCGTGGATGTGATGCTTGGGGACACCGAGCTGGCGGCAAACCTGGCGCACTGCCTTGACGAACTCCGGCGGACCGCACGCGTACACGTCGCGGGTGCTCACATCGGGCACCACGACTGCCAGCGTGCGCGCGTCCATCGGGAACCGGGACCGCGATCCGAACATCAGGTGCATCCGGGCTCGCCCCGCCCGCCACTGCGAGATGCGGGTCAGTTCCTCGGTCATCGGGGCCGGCGCGGTGCTGGCTCGGTAGATGACATCGATGTCGGTGTACGTCGGCAGCTCGTCGAGCAGGGCCCGGATAGGGGCGATACCGATGCCGGCCCCGATCAGCAAGAGTCGATCGGTTCGGCGACGATCTGACCGGAACGCGCCGTAGGGCCCTTCGATCAGCACTCGGGTGCCTGGCTTCAGTTCGGCGATGGCCGAAGACTGGTCGCCCAGGTTCTTGACGGTGATCCGCAGAAACTCACCGTACGGCGCGGCAGATAGGGAGTATGGGTGACCCTGCCACCACCAGCGTCGGGTCAGGAACCGCCAGGTGAACCACTGTCCGCCTTGTGCGTGCAGTGCGGCCAAGTTACGTCCGGACAGGTACACGTGGGTGGTGTTGGCGTCGACCGGAATGGCGCGTGCCACTCGGATGTCATGCCGAAGGGACCGGTAAAGCGGCAGAGCAATCCGAAACCCCACGATTGAACCAGCCACCGCCAGGTACAGCCCGACCCACCACACGACGGCGAACGTTCGGCCCGCGAGCAGGGAACCAGCTTCGATCTGGTGGCCGAACGCCAGGGCGATGGCCAGGTAGAAGTACATGTGCGCGACGTGCCAGGAGTCGTAGTCCATGCGCCTGCGGATCGGCCGCCACGACAACAGGCCGAGAGCCACAAGGAGCAGCGTTGCAGCCGCTGCGGGCAGCATCCACGAGTACCCGAACGTCATGCTGACCAGTTGGCTCCACCACCCGTCGCTGGCTGCCTGCGCGTACCCGAGGGGGGTGAAGATCACATGGGCGACGATCAGCACGAGGGTCCAAGGCGCGAGCCGACGGTGCCACAGCAGCAGCCGATCCTGGCCGACTTCACGTTCCAACCAGGGCAGGCGCGCCATCAGCACGATGCACAGCAGCGCCAGGTAAGTGCCGAGCATCGCTGTGAGGGCGCCGACCGCGGTCGCGGCCCCGCCGGGCGCAGTCAGGGCGTGAGAGCCGACGACTGCTGGAACCGTGATTGCGATGGTGATTCCGCCGCCAAGGCCAGCCAGCACCGCCGCGGTGTCCCCGGCGCGTGTGCTGGGCCTTAGTTCCGGCGCTCCCACCCAGGTGGCGGGTGGTCGGATCGCGCCTATTGTCATGACAGCAGCCTCACAAGCGCAGATGTGATGCTCCTGCGAGGAACCTGGGAAAACCCTGAGAATGTCCGTTTCCGGTTGGTGCCGTGGACCCCCGGGTGGGTCAGGGGTTGGGCACATCCACCGGTGCGTCGGGCACTGACATCAGGCCCCCCGGTGAGTACACCGAGCACGCCGCCGACGGGTTGGTGGGGTCACCGAAACCGCAACTGTTGCCGCCCATGTCGCTGTACGTGCCGAAGACGCCCCCGAGGTCAACTGCCACGACGTGGTACTCGTTGTTGAACAGCGTGTTGTCGCCGAATCCGACACCGATCCCACCAGCATTGACCAGCCCGCCGAAGGCTCCCGACAGTTGGTTCCCGGTGATCAACACACCATCGCTGGAGACCATCGAGACGCCGTTGCGCCGGGAACCGACCGACTCGCCGACGCTGATGGAGTCGGTGCTGTTCCTGGTATCTGCGAGCCGGCTTCCTTTGATGATGGTGTGGTCGGCGTTCCAGAGAAGCAACGCCTCGCCGTAGTTGCGAAGAGCCGTGATGTTCGAAACGATCGCGAGTCCTTTGTTGCCGTAGACCCGCACTCCGCCTCGTTGGTTGTCGTTGAGGGTGACGTTGTCGATCACATAGAGCGCACTCGGGACAGTGTTGAAGATGAGTACCCCGGTGCCGGCACAATTGCTGATTTGGCCGCCGAACAAGTTGACCTTCTTGGCGCCAAGAATCACGGTCCCGTATGCGACGCCCGAGATGTCGATGTTCTCAACCAACAGGTTCCCGAAACGGCCGTAGATGCCATGCTTGACGTTGGTGATCTTGACCGATTTCAGTGAGATGCTCGTTGGGATGCTGCCAGCAGACTGATCGGCCTTGCTGTACGTTCCTGCCACCCCGATGTTGCCGCCGCGCAAAGTCACCCGCTCGATGGTGCCGCCGCCGTTCTTGCCGAAACGGATCACTGGTTTGGTGCGGGATGCACTCCGAAGGACGCTCCGGTTGGCGGTGGTGCCGAGGGCAGGTGCCGCGCCGACGATACGAACGGTCTTGTTGGTCACAGTGACCGATCCGCTCCGGGTCCCGGGCAGCAACCTGATGATGCCGTTGCTACGGATCTTCTTCACTGCCGCCGCCAGCGTCGGCGTGGCCTTGCTCGGGACGGTCAATGTGCGAGGTCCCTTGCTCGTGGCACGTGCTTCTGGCCGGGCCGAACTCGCCTGCCGCGGCTGGAACGGGGGCGTATCCGCGGACCAAAGGTCGGTGGATGCGGCGGGCCTTGCCAACGGAGTTGCGGCGCCCGTACCAGCTGCAGCACCGACCGGGATCGCCGCCAAGCCGATTCCGATCGCAACGCAACACGCAATCGAACTGCGCAGACTCATCGACTCACCCCCTTGCGGTGCGAGGGCAGATCGCCGACTCGCAGGAGCACCCACCCTGCTTCCAGGTTAGATTCGGATCCTGATCTTGCCAATGTGCTGTGCTCTGATTGGGTGAGGTGCTCGCGCCGAAGGGCAGAAACCATTACTCGTCTCTGCGCCCGACAAGTCGCCTCCCGGCTTGTTCCGGCGGTTTTGGGCGGACCTTCGCCGGTATGGCAAGTGACCCGTTTGAGTGGCACCTGTTCTGGGCGACTGGCAGCGCGCGTCGGTGAGGTGCCGCTGCTGACTGCAACGCCAGCGCGAACTAGCAGGGACAGTGACACACAGGTCAAGCCGTCGCACGGCCGGCAACCACACTTCTCGCTCTGCGTGAGCGCCTGGTGTGGATATACCGCCATGCGCCGGTCAGTGGCGTAACGCCTATCGGAGTGCGTGTGAACCGTGTCAAGCTGTCGTCATGAGGGTGGTTCTTGCTTTCCTGTTTGCGGTGGCTGCGTTGCTGCCGGCGGCGCCGGCAGATGCTGTGAGTGCCTGGGTGACGGCCGCACCCCGCCTGACTGCGGCGGATGCCCTGTCCCCTGTCGCCTTGGTGTACCGGGGTCCGGCCGCCTGTGACGGCTGCCCGGAGGCCGCCGCCCGCCTGCTTCGCAGCAGCCCACAGCACTTCGTGACCCGGTACGTTGGCCCGAACGAGGGGCTGAAGCTTGAACCCGCTTCCTTCGATGGAGTCACCTTGTATGTCCAACCCGGTGGGGACACAACTGTCCGGAAGGCGGATCGACTGCTCGGTCGGGCGGCATACGACACCATCCGCGCGTTCATCGTCAACGGCGGGCACTATCTAGGTATCTGTCAAGGCGCGTATCTTGCCGGCACCGACCCGGGTATGGGGCTCTTATCACCCGGGAACAGCTGGCAATACATCAAGAGCAAAGGAGCGAGCACCAGGTCCGCGAAGGACACGCTCGTTCCTGTCCGATGGGGACACAGGAAGGTGATGATGTTCTTCCAGGATGGCCCCTACATGACGGCCAGTGGTGCTGCTGGGGAGCGGATTCTGGCCCGCTACACGAACCGCCGCGTCGCCGCGCTGGTCCGACCGTTCGGCCTCGGCCGGGTCGCCGTCGTCGGCCCCCACCCCGAAGCCACACCGTACTGGTACCGCGCCGCGCACCTTCCCAACGAAGCGGCCTGCGGTGCCGTCCTTGGACACAAATTGATCAAGGTGCTGATGGCGCCCAATCCATGACCTGGTAGCACCGGGAAGTACTGGGAGACATGCGTGGACGGGCAACCGGAGGGCGCTGTCCGACTTGGCCCGCGACGATCGCTGCCCAGTTCTTAGACGCTACAAGGAGAGCTCTGGATTACGCCGCGGGGGCACCTGACGTTGATCCACACGGCCATCGGGAAGATCGCGCCGGTCAGGTTGGCGCCTTCGAGGTTCGTGCTCATGAGAATCACCGAGCCCAATGAGGCGTTGGTGAAATTCGCCCCTTGCATGGCCGTGATCTGGATCGTGCTGGCATGCATGAATGCACGCGTGAAGTTGGCTCCCATCAGCAATCCGCTGTCCAAGTTGGCTGAATACAGCAGGGCACCGGTGAAGTTTGCTCCGGGGGCGACCACCCCGTACAGATTGGCGTTTTCCAGGTTGGCATTCGTCAGGTTCGCTCCCGCCAGGGTCGCTCCCCACAGGTTGACGTTGATCATGCTCGTTGTCCGGCCCGGTTTCTGATTTGAGAACGGGGGTGGCGGAGGAGGCTGGTTGGAACCGGACAGGTTGGCGTTCGACAGGTCCACACCGTAGAGGCTGGAGTTGTCGAAATCGCCGTTGCGCAAGGTGGCGCCTGTCAGTTCGGCGCCTCGGAAGCTGGAGTTCTCGGCTTTGACCCCGGCGAGCCTCGCCCGTTTCAGCGTGGCGTTTGCCAGGTTCGCGTTGGTGAGGTTGGCGCCCGCCAGGTTCGCGTCGGTCAGATTCGCGCCCGCCAGGTTCGCGTCGGTCAGGTCCGCGCCTCGCAAGTCTGCGCCTCGCAGGTTCGCTTGGCGCAGGTCTGCGCCGCGCAGCTTGGCTTTGCGCAACGTGATGCCGCGCAGGTTGCCGTGATTGGCCAGCTTCCAATTCAGGTTGACTTGGGCGCAGTTAGCGTGGGGCGCGAGCCAACAAGCTCGGGATTCGGCCGCCGTGGCGGGCGCGGCCGCGACCAGAGCCACGACGGTGAAAAGGCCCGCGGCGGCCGCTGCGGATCGCAGTTTCCTGGACATGCGGCATTCTTAGCACACCCTTGCCGATCACGCGCCCCAGGAAATCAGGGGTGCTTCGACCGTCTTGCTGGAGATGAGTTCCTTGTGGGGGTGCCGGACGTCGCCCACCTGGCTAGGGTGAAACCATGACGTCGCCTCCGAGTTCGGATGTGTCGCCTGCTAGAGCGCAGCGCCCCCTGTACGCGACTTTGGCGCGGCGGGTGGTGGTCGCTATCGCGATCACTATCTTGCTGGTCATCCCTTCGGTCGTGATGCTGGCGATCACGCACGAGTCCGCCGCAACCTGGGCCACGGCGGCTGGCATCGGCAGCGTGGTCGCTGTCGCCGCGGGCGGGGTCGAGGTCGGGGTGATGACCGCCGTCGTGATGGCGATCCTCACCCCGGTGTCGATTGGAGCTGGCGGGACACCCATCACCGGCGCAGCGTTGATGGCCCTCATGTGCCTGACGGTCGGCAGACTCTCACGGTTCGGTCTGCAAGGGGCCACCCTGCTCGTGCCGATCTTCATGGCGTGGATGATCATCGATCCGCCTTTCTGGGGACCGCAGCACACGGTCAATCGCGCAGACGGCGGGTACCTGGCGTGGATGGCGGTCATCTTCTTCGTCGGGGCGATCGTGCCGGTGATCGTCCTTCCGTTCGCTCTGCGCAAGCTGAACCTGCCGACCCCCAAACCGCACTCGCGGCGGGAGGCGGTGCCCTACACCGCGACGATCACCGTGTTGACGACCGCCGGAACGTTTGTCGTCCTTCAGAACCCGAAGCAGTTCGTCGCGGGGGCTTGGCTCATCGCCACCATCCTCGTCTTGGCGCAGGTCGGAGACGTCGACACTGTCCGCCGCACGATCGGGCGCGTCTTGGGCACACTGCTGGGCATGCTCGTCGTCGCCGGAACTGTGCTGTGGGTGCATTCCCTCGCGGCGGTCTACGCCATCGGAATTGTCTTCGCTGTGGCCGCCATCGCGGCGAAGTTCAGCCCGCATTACTGGGTTTACATGGCTCTCATCACGCCGACCGTCGTACTCCTCAACGCTTCATCGAGCACGGAGGTGGCCAACCTGGGCGAGCAGCGAGCTGTCGATACCCTCCTCGGCGCTGCCCTCGTGCTGCTCGCTGCTGCAATCACCATCGGGTACTCACGCTGGGAGAAGCAGCACGGCCACGGCCCCACGACCCGGGAGCCTGTTGTTGTCGGCAGCTAGTCGTTGGCCATGTCCACGAAACGGCTGTAGTGTCCCTGGAATGCCAGGGTGATCGTGGCGGTGGGACCGTTGCGGTGCTTGGCGACGATGACGTCGGCCTCGCCTGGGCGAGCGTCGCGGTCGTAGGCGTCCTCGCGGTGCAGCAGCATGACGATGTCGGCGTCCTGCTCCAGGCTGCCGGACTCGCGCAAGTCGCTAATCATCGGTTTCTTGTCCGTGCGCTGTTCCGGACCGCGGTTGAGCTGGCTGATGGCAATCACCGGGACGTCCAACTCTTTGGCGAGCAGCTTGAGGGAACGAGAAAACTCGCTGACTTCTTGTTGACGGCTTTCGACCTTCTTGCCGCTGCTCATCAGTTGCAGGTAGTCCAGCACGATGAGACGCAGGTCGTGCTGCTGCTTGAGTCGGCGGCACTTGGAGCGGATCTCCATGAGGGTCAAGTTCGGTGAGTCATCAACGAACAGCGGAGCATCGGACAGCTCGCTTTGGGTTCGGGCCAGTTTGACCCAGTCCGAATCCTGCATTCCGCCATTTCGGATGTGGCTCAGCGGCACCTTGGCCTCGGCCGACAGTAGCCGCATCATGATCTCGTTGCGGGACATCTCAAGGGAGAAGATCGCCGAGGTCAACCGGTGCGTGATCGACGCGGAGCGGGCGATATCAAGGCCGATGGTGGATTTGCCGATCGCCGGCCGCGCCGCGATGATGATCATCTGCCCAGGATGCAGGCCGTTGGTGAGCCGGTCCAGATCCGCGAAGCCGGTTGGAACTCCGACCATCTGACCGTTGCGGTTGTCGATAGCCTCGATTTCTTCGATGGCTCCTTGCATGATCGCGCTCAGCGGTTGGTAGTCCTCGCTGGTGCGTTTGGCAGTGACCTCGAAGATTTCGGCTTCGGCCCGGTCGACGATTTTGTCGATTTCTCCCTCGCCGGCGTATCCCATTTGGGTGATGCGGGTGCCCGCCTCGACCAGTCGGCGCAGTACGCCTTGCTCGGAGACGATCCGCGCGTAGTATCCGGCGCTTGCCGCGTTGGGGACGCTGGCGGTCAGCGTGTGAAGGTATGGCCCGCCACCGACGCGGAGCAGGTCGCCAGCCTTGGCCAAGGCGTCCGCGACGGTAACGGCATCGGCGGGCTCCCCCAGGCTGTACAGATTCTTGATGGCCGCGAAGATGGTCTCGTGCGCCGGTTTGTAGAAGTCCTCGTCGCGCAGCTGTTCGACGGCGTCCGCGATGGCATCCTTGCTCAGCAGCATGGCACCGAGGACGCATTGCTCGGCCCCGAGATCCTGTGGCGGAGTGCGTTCGACGGTGGGCCTGGCGCCGCTGGCAACTGACGAGAAAATGTCCGCAACGCTCATCTGAATCCTCCCGTCGAGCCATGCGCCAACCGACGCTTAGGCGACGTGGTGGTCCTCGTGCTGACTGTCTCGTCGCCTGCTCTTGGATACTGTTTACAGGCCCGGTGCGACATCGCGCAGGCGCAACGGGCCAAATCGTGAACTGATCTTGGCGGTCCTGTGGACGGTCCGGTGGATGGGCTGTGGAACACTCCCACAACCTCCGTCCACAACCTTGTGGACAACCTGGGGAAATCACTGATCTTGATCGGGAAAACAGGTCCTGACCTGCGAAAACACAGACCACAAGCTGTGGGTGACAATTGGTGAACATCAACACCGGATCTGGTGTCTGATCAGGAAACGGCGGGCTGTTGGCCTCTACCATCAACCATGACCGATTGCGATGGGCGTTATTGGATCGTGGTCGTGTGCTTGGGGAACATCTGCCGGTCGCCGATGGCTGCTTCGATCTTGACCGATCGCTTTGCGCGGGCTGGGTTGGGCTACCGCGTAAGTGTGACGTCGGCTGGCACCGGCGGGTGGAATGTGGGCAGGCCGATCGATCCGCGGGCCCGGGTGACGCTTCAGAGATCGGGGTATTCCAGCGAACACCGCGCCCGGCAATTCCAGCGCGACTGGTTCAGCGAGGCCGACCTGGTTATCGGGATGGATTACTCCAACGTCCAGGACTTGCGGGGCATGACGCGCGATGAGGACGATGTCACCAAGGTGATGCTGTTGCGTTCGTTTAGTCCGCAGCTCGTACACCTGCCCGAAGATGATCCCGGCCTGGAGATACCCGACCCCTACTACGGCTCGGAGTTGGACTTCAAGCGAACGGCAGCGATGATCGAAGATGCCGTCGACGGTGTGGTCGACTACGTCCGGCTGGCCCTGCGCTGACCGATTGGCTGACGAATTCTCCCGCCTTTCAGGCTGTCGCAAAATCGCGTGTTGGGTGTTTGGGCGGATTTTTTCGGTGGGATT
>JBAXOQ010000010.1:0-31323 GCA_037133175.1 Actinomycetes bacterium | reverse complement strand
CCATGGTGTTCCAGACCTTTGCGCTGCTGCCGTGGCTGACGGTTCGACAGAACGTCGAGCTCGGTCTGCAGGCCCAAGGCGTTCCCCCGGCCGAGCGGACCACCCGGGCGGCTCGGGCGATCGACCTGATCGGGTTGGACGGGTTCGACGATGCCTACCCGCGGGAGTTGTCCGGCGGGATGCGCCAGCGAGTCGGGTTCGCCCGGGCGCTGGTCACCGAGCCCGATGTGCTGCTGATGGACGAACCGTTCTCTGCCCTTGACGTGCTCACCGCAGAGAACCTGCGCAACCAACTCATCGAGCTGCTGGCCTCCGACGACTTCGTGATCAAGTCCGTGGTGGTGGTGACCCACAACATCGAGGAGGCTGTCACCCTGGCTGACCGGGTGGCGGTGCTGGGATCCGACCCGGGCCGCATCAAGGCCAGCTTCAGCATCGACCTGCCCCGGCCGCGAATCCGCACGAGTCCGGAGTTCGGCGCCTATGTGGACCGCATCTACGACATCCTCACCGAGGCACCCGCAGCCGCGACCGCGTCGCCAGCTTCGCAGCCGGAAGCCGCGCCGGCCGAGCGGGAGGCGACCATCGACCGGGGGCGCAAACTGCCCGACGCCAGCGTCGACGGCATCGCCGGGTTCGCCGACATCATGCTCGGCCAGGGCGATCGGTCCATCTCCAATCTGGCTGCCGACCTGAGTCTGGAGGTGGACGACATCTTCCCGTTGATCGACTCGCTGGCGCTGCTCGGCTTCGCCGAAGTCATCCACGGTCGCACCCACCTCACGAGCGCGGGCAGTACCTTCGCGGCAGCGCCGATCCAAGAAGCCAAACGGCTGTTTCGGGCGGGTGCCCTTGAGCATGTTCAGCTGATCCGGATCATGGCATCGGGTTTGGCCAGCAGCCCCACCCACACGATGCGAGGGGCGTTCTACCTGGACCTCGTTCGCAAGCATCACAGTGAGCGGACCTCTCAGCAACAGATCCGCACCGCCATCAATTGGGGACGGTACGCCGAACTCTTTGAGTACGACAAAGCCCGCGACCTGCTGACCCTGGCAACGACTGAGGAGTCGCCATGAGTAAGGACGTCCTGACCCGCAAGCTGATCGGCAACGAGCTCGACGAGTCGGTGGCCACTCATCGCCAGAAGAAGGTGTGGGCGCTGGCCGCCACCGGAATCGGCCTGGACGGCTACGACCTGTTCGTGATGAGCGCCGCCCTGCCGCTGATCATGGCTGATTTCAACCAGACGTCGGCGTGGATGTCGGCGCTGTTCGCCGGTGCGGCGGTGCTTGGGGCAGTGCCCGGGGCGCTGCTGTCCGGAATTCTGTCGGACAAGTTCGGCCGCCGCAACATCCTGCGCCTCGACGTGGCGATGTTCGGCGCTACGGCGGTGCTGTGCGCCATTGCCTGGAACCCGGCGTCGTTGATCGTGTTCCGGTTCCTGCAGGGCTTTGCGGTGGGCGCCGAGTATCCGATCAGCGCCTCCATGGTCGCTGAGGTCATGCCGCGGGCGAATCGCGGCAAGTGGATGACCGGAGCGTTCGCTTTCCAGGCCGTCGGCATGGTGGCCGCGGCTTTCATCTCCACGGGGCTGCTGTTCATCATCAACGCGGACGGCGCGTGGCGGTGGATGCTGCTGTCGTGCGCGATTCCGTCGGCGATCATCGCGGTGATGCGACGCTCAATTCCGGAAAGCCCGCGCTGGCTGGCCCGGAAGGACCGCTTTGACGAGGCCGAGGAGTCGCTGGATTGGCTGCTAGGTCCTGAGGCTGTGGCCAACGTCCAGCGCCAGGTTGCGGCAGCACGATCGGTCGATGAGATCGAACCCAAGCAGGCCAGCATCAAGGAACTGTTCCACAAGAAGTATCGGGCGCGAACCACACTGACGTCGGTGCCGTGGTTCATCATGGACATCGGCCTGTACGGGATCGGCATCTTCACACCGGTCATCCTGGCCACCCTGATCCACACGTCATCGTCCAACAGTCCCAACGCCTTCCTGGCCGGCGACCTGAAGGCGACCGCGACGGCCGCTGTCGCCGACATCTTCCTGGTCATCGGATTCATCATCAACATATATTCGGTGGAGCGGGCGGGCCGAATACGGCTGCAGATACTCGGGTTCATCGGCATGGCGATCGGGTTGACGATCGTGGCGTTCTCCGGCGACGGAACCGATAGCACGGTCTGGGTCCTCCTCGGCTTCGTGATCTTCAACCTGATGGTGAACGTCGGACCCAACGCCACCACTTATCTGCTGCCGGCCGAGGTGTTCCCGACCAGGCTGCGCAGTACCGGCCACGGCTTCGCCGCGGCCTGCGGCAAGGTCGGCGCCACCATCGGCGTGTTCTTCCTGCCGTCGGCCACCCACGCTTTCGGCCTGGGACGAACCATGCTCGCGATCGGCATCATGTGCCTGCTCGGTGCGGTCATCACGCTGATGTTCCGCATCGAGACCAAAGGCATGGCCCTGGAGTAGTCCCCGATCCCTCGGCTGACCCAGACGACGGTGGGTCAGAGCCAACCGGAGCGTTTGAAGCGGGTGAACATGAACAGGACGACCAGGACCATGGTCGCCAGGGTCCCGGGGTAGCCCCACCACTCGTGCAGTTGCGGCATATAGTCGAAGTTCATGCCGAAGATGCCGGCGATCAGGGTGGGGACCACCCCCATGGACACCCAGGCGGCGATCTTGCGCATGTCCCGGTTCTGTTGAAGGTCTAGACGTGCGGTTGCGGCCATCAGCATCATCAGTAGCAGACTGTCGTTGCTATCGACGGCGTCCCCGGCGCGCAGCACATGGTCGGCGATGTCCCGGAAATAGGGTCGCAACTCCGTCGGGAGGTTCGGCAAGTCCTCTTTGGCGACCCTGGATGCTGCTTGCGTTAGGGGGGTGATTGCCCGACGGATCTCCAGGTTCTCGCGTTTCAGTTCGTAGATCGCTTCGGTGTCGTCGGTGCGTTCGGGCGAGAACACCGCGACCTCGATCTGTTCGATGTCCTTGGATACTTCGTCCACAGCCGTCAGGTAGTCGTCGACGGCTCTGTCCAGCACGGCGTGCAGTACCGCTGCGGCGCCGTACTGCAGCAGTTCCTCCCCACTCTCCAGATGTGGCAGCACCCAGTCCAGTCGGTCGCGGCAGCCGAAGGCCACGGTGACCGCGTAGCCGTGGCCGACGAAGACCGACATCTGGTGGGTTTCGATGTCGCTGGTTGCCTCTACGTACTCCAGGACCTTGAGCACCACGAAAGACCGCTCGGCGCTCACCTCGATCTTCGGCCGCTGCCGGGGGTTGGCGGCGTCCTCGACCTGTAGGCGCGGCAGATCGAATACCTCGCCGACCAGCCGCAATTCTGATATCGACGGATCGTTCAACGCGACCCAGACGAACGCTCGTGACGCGTCGCCCAGGCGGCTCACCGCGTGCCGCAGCGCCAGCGGGGCATCCGCGAAGTCAAGGAGGCGACCGGATCCCGCCGCGCCGACCGTGTCGGGGACGTCGTCCATCACCCGGCCGGCCACGCATGTTCCCTTGACCTCAATCACACTGCGATTGTCGGCGCTGCAGACCCCGAACGCTGGCCGATACCGTCGATGCTGCGCCGAGAGGCCCACTCCCGAGGCAACATTTCAACCGTTGGACACCGGCGCCTACCCCGCTGTTCACTTTGCGGGTCAGGCGGGCTGCGCCGCGCGCTGCGCGACCGAGACGCCGAATCGCTCACCCTTGATCGCGGACAGGACCTCCGCAGGTGACTCCACGACCGTCACCAAGGCCAGGTCCGGGGCACCGATGCAGCCTCGTGCTTGCACGTCGCGACCGAACCAGTCGAGCATGCCGGACCAGAACGCGGCACCCACGAGCACCACCGGCAGCGCCGGGATCTTGCGGGTCTGGATCAGGGTCAGCACCTCGAAGAGCTCATCCATGGTGCCAAATCCACCCGGGTAGACCACGACCGCATCACAGGACACGATCAGGCAGGTCTTGCGTGCCGGGAAGTGATCGAACGTCACCGACGTGGCGACGAACGCGTTGGGTGCCTCCTCGAACGGCAACTCGATCCGCAACCCGATGGAGTGTCCACCGCCCAAGGCGGCACCGCGGTTGGCGGCTTCCATGATTCCGCTGCCGCCGCCGGTGACCACTGTGTAGCCGGCCATCGCCAATGTGCGGCCGGTGGTCACGGCGTGGGTGTAATCCGGGTGTCCAGGTTTGGTTCGGGCACTGCCGAAGACGGTGACTGCCGGTCCGGAGGTGCGGGTGGCCGACAGGCCTTGGTGGTATTCCACCGAGACGGCTGCCACGAATCTGTCGATCTCGTCTTGCCGGTTGTGCTCCACTGCGATTGCGGCGCCCTGCCGCCTGTTTCTCATCATCATCTGTTTCATCCACTCATGACAATGCCGGGCTGAGGTGAATACAGCGCTGATCTTCGCGACACGACGGCTGAACGTTGAGTGACCGTTCCTCGACGAGGGGGGCTAATCGTTCCTAGGTCGGAGCTCGTTCATGCCGTCGACACCGGACGTTCTCGTATTGGACTTCGCTACCGAATGCACGGCTACTGCCCCTTGCGTACGGTCGTTAGGTACCGACAGTGAGGGGATGTTCGATGACGCTGAAGTTCAAGACCAAGCCTGATGCGGTCCACAAGATGCTTGGCGACTACGTCGGCACCCTGCCTGAGGCCGCAGAGGCGTTTCGTGCGTTGGTTTCGGCCAAACCGGAAGCCCGAGCCGATTTGGCGGACGTGATTCACGCGATGGAAACCGCATCCGAGGAGCGCTGCGCCAAGTTGGTTCAGAAGGTTGCGGGGACCTTCATCACCCCGTATGACCGGGAAGACCTCTTCGAGATGATCGAAGCGATCGACGTCGTCGTCGATTGGCTTGATCACGCAGCATATTTGGTCGTTGACTTTGCCATAGTTTCGTTCCCTGAGGACCTGCTGGCCAGCGCGACTGAACTGGTCGGGATGAGTGAGCAAGCCCGTGACGCGGTGCAGTACATCAAGAAACAGGGCAAGCTTGAGAAAGCGCTGTTCGCGATCAATGAGCACGAGAACACGTTGGACACGAACTACCGCGCCCTCTTGGTCAAGACCCTGGTGCCGGGGGTGGACGTCATCGAATACATAAAGATCAAAGTACTGGCGGATCTCATTGAGCAGGTGGCAACCCAACTCGATGCCTTCACCCGCACGATCGCTGTTGCTGCCATCAAGGAAACCTGATGGATTGGCCGCTGATCCTCACCATCGTGGTGGTGATCGTGGCGGTCGGGTTCGATTTCACCAACGGTTTCCACGACGCGGCCAACGCGATTGCCACCTCCGTGGGTACCCGGGCGTTGAGTCCGCCCGTGGCCCTGACGGTGGCGGCGGTGTTCAACATGATCGGGGCGTTCGTCGGCTACTGGACCGGCAGCGGCGTGGCCAAGACGATCCAGTCGGTGACGACCCCGGGCACCGGCTATTCCGGGATGGCCTTGATCGCGGCAGCCCTGTGCGGGGCGGTCTTATGGAACCTCACGACCTGGCAATTCGGCCTGCCCAGTTCCTCCACGCATGCCCTGATCGGCGCGGTCGCCGGGTCCGCGCTGATCTTCGCCACCGGGGTGAACTGGTCCACCGTGCTGGACAAGGTCATCATCCCGATGGTCACCTCACCGTTCGTCGGACTGATCCTGGCGTTCCTGGTGATGCGGGCGATCTTCTACATCTTCCGGCACAAGAACCCGCAGAAGGTTGGCGGTGGATTCCGGCACGCGCAGTCGATTTCGGCCGCGGCGATGGCGCTCGGCCACGGCATGCAGGACGCCCAGAAGACGATGGGCGTGATCTTCCTGCTGCTCATCTCGATGGGGTACGCCTCGGCCTCCGACGAGATGCCGGTGTGGGCGGTCTTCATCTGCGCCGCCTCGATCAGCGCCTGGCGACCGCACTACGGCCGCGAAGCCAACCTCATCGCCCTGGACATCATGCGCCGCATCGCGAGGGTGGCCGACCTGGTCGTTCCCGCGACCCTGCCGGCCGCTCGCGAGCTGTTCTTCGAACTCGATCCCATCGACCCTGACGACTGGCCCGCGATGTCTTTGTGGCAGGCAACACAACGAGTCTCTGGCAACCGCCCCTGGCTCTTGACATCTGCGCGGTCGCAGTCCCCGCCGCTACTGGGGTGGCTGGCGTTGTTCCGCCAGCGCTGCAGTGCTCAACCCGCGCGCCCAATGCGCTGCTCGGTCGCCCTCGCTGTCCAGTAGCCGCGTGTCCTTGCCCGCCAGGAAGCTCTCCGGCTCGGCGATCAAGTGGTACCTATGGCGAGCGAGCCTGCGCGAGATCGCTCGCGATGCCCGGCCGGTCAGGATCGCGCGGGCATCAAAGCGGGTGCCAAATGCGGCGGCAAGAGTGCCCTGTGAATTCGGCAGGTCTTGAACCAGTCACGCAGTCCGGGGTCTTGCCAGTGTGGATCCATCTGCGGCGGTGGCTTCCCGTGTTTGGCCGCCTCGGCAACGGTGTGGGTGTTTCCGTACATCGACTCGTAGACAACTACGGACCTCATTGCGATTCTCCTGTCAGGCAACCACGGTGTCATTCGGTGAGCTGGCTAGCCGGTACCAATGACCCTGCCTTTTCCGATCCGCGAAGGCCCAGCGACTACTGGCCCCGAGACTCTCGCCTGCTGGGGACAACCATTGGGCGCTGCTAGCCCGTGCGGGTCGCGCAGGACGTGGCTAGGCGGTTGCGTAGCACGATTCGGCTGTGGTTTACAGAAACGGTCCACAGGCTTGTTGGTTCAGGATTGTAGCCATGAATCAACAAGCGAGGAATCGCCACTTCACATCAGAACCGTACGACGATCAGCCGGGCTACCTTCGCCTCTGGGGAGGGCTATCTGACGCCGAGTTGTCGGCTGCGGCCAGGTCCGATCCGCTCGGTTTCGCAGCCGACCACATTGATATCGAGGACCGTGAGGGCGGTGCGGTAGCCGTGATTCTTGACGACGGAAAGGCTCCACTGACTAGCCTCATCGTCGGAGGTCCCCTGGATCCGAGTCCGAAGGACTGCCGTCGCGCGCTGTCGCCGTTTGCCATGGCGGCCGGTCGGGCGGGGCTGCCAAATGACCCACTTTCAATCGGCGTGGTGCACCACAGGGGAGGCCCCGCCGAGGTGACTGACCTTGACATTCGGTGGCTTGAGGCAGTGACCGCGACGGCGAAGGTTCACGGCATCATGGTCTCGGGAGTGATTGCCCGCACCGAAGCAGGTGCGCTGGTCCGCGTCGCCTGAACCGGGGCCGATTACTTCAGGTCATGCAGGTGGAATGGCGCCTGCCCCAGAAGACTCTCATGTCGCAGTCTGCTGATCCGGCGTTGCGTTTCGGATCACGAACTACGCGTCGGGGACCAGCACGGGGGTGTCAGTCTGCCGCGTCTCGCCACGGAAGAACGCCGGAGCCCGCAGTTGGCACAGGAACATCAGCACCACCCCGACAGCCACGAAACCGATGGTTGCGGTCAGCGACAACGCCGGCGCCGTGGATGCCAGATCGATCATCGTCGCACAAGGCAGGCCGACTCAGCCCGCACTCAAACCCTTGGACTCGATCCTGCGTCCCGGGGTGAATGCGGTTCTGTCCAGCCCGGCATCCGGACACGAATTGGGGAACCATAGCCCCATGCCGAACATCGAGAACAACCCTCGCGAGCCCGGTCAATCCAGAGTCGATGACATCCTGTTGACGCCGGTCTTCAGCCGGGGCGGCAACACGCGAATGGCGCGCCACCACTTCCCGGAACATGGGCTGGAGCCGTTCAAGGCGTACATGCAGGTGCGTGATGAGGCGATGCTCGACGGTAACGCCCGCCAGAACCTCGCAACGTTCGTCGGCACCTGGATGGACGACCTCGCCGACAAACTGCTGGTCGAAACTGCGGACAAGAACCTCATCGACAAGGACGAGTACCCGGCCACCGCGGCCATCGAGCAAAGCTGTGTGAGAATCATGGCCGAGTTGTGGCACGCACCTGGCGAGACCATCGGCGCGTCCACTGTCGGTTCAAGCGAGGCCTGCATGCTGGCCGGGCTCGCGATGAAGCGCCGGTGGCAGCAGGCACGCAGGGCTGCCGGGAAACCAGCGGACCAACCCAACCTGGTGATGAGTGCGGCGGTGCAGGTTGTCTGGGAGCGGTTCTGCAACTACTGGGACGTCGAGCCGCGGTACGTGCCGGTCACCCTCGATTCGCTGAACCTGACCCCCGAAAAGATGATGCCGTTCATCGATGAAAACACAATTGGTGTGGTGGGCATTCTGGGGGTGACCTACACCGGCAGCTACGAACCGATCAAGGATATTGCCGAAGCGCTCGATGACCTTCAGGAGCGCACTGGCCTGGACGTGCCGCTTCATGTTGATGGTGCCAGCGGCGCAATGGTCGCGCCGTTCATTCAGCCGAAACTAGTGTGGGACTTCCGGCTGCCACGAGTGCTGTCGATCAACACTTCCGGACACAAGTATGGACTGGTCTACCCTGGTGTGGGTTGGATTCTGTGGCGCACGAAGGAATCGCTACCCCCGGACCTGGTGTTCCATGTCAGCTACCTCGGCGGTGACATGCCCGTGCTCGGCTTGAACTTCTCCCGCCCGGCGTCTCCGGTTCTGCTGCAGTACTACCAGATCGTGCGCCTGGGTCGAAAGGGCTACCGCGCCGTTCACAAGACCTCCCGGGCAGTCGCCCGGTACCTGTCCGGTGAGGTCGAGAAGTTCGACTGCTTCGAGTTGCTCACCCGGGGTGACGAACTGCCGGTATTCGCTTGGCGGATGACTCCGGGCTACACCGCCAACTGGGACCTCGATCACCTGTCCGACCGGCTGCGTGAGAAGGGCTGGCAGGTCCCTGCCTACCCCATGCCGGAGTCCATCACAGACCAGACAGTGATGCGAATCGTGGTTCGTGAAGGCCTGTCCATGGACCTGGCGTCACTGCTGGTCAATGACATTGCAGCGTCGGTGCGGTTCCTGGAATCTCTGGAGGCGCCGATGCCTCGCGAGCGAACCGGATCGAGCTTCATGCAATGACGAAATCCGATTCTGTCCCTGACGGTACCTCTGATGATCGGATGAAGTCGATGCGCCGCGCGAAGATCGTCTGCACGCTGGGTCCGGCCACGGCCGGATAGTCGGCAATGCAGGAGCTGGTCGATGCTGGGATGGACGTTGCCCGCCTCAACAAAGATCACAACGTCCACTGACGACATGGTCAGAATGATCGACCACGAACTGGCGCGGCTCCCACTGCGCTGAAGTCGCGGTCAGCCGTTGCGACATCTGATATTCACCAGACGGCAACCGCATCGCCGCGACGCGGATGATCAGGGCTGACACGGTTCAGCTATGGATGCACAATGTCGGACAGTTGGCCGAGTGGCCACCGGTTATAACCTGCAGATCAGTGTACGAATCGAGGATTCCCGTACGACTCTGGATCACGTTGTCAACGCGATCTCCCGGGCCCACGAGACAGAGGCCGCGCTGGCCACTTGGGGGCTTCGGGTGGTTGAGGGACCCGGCGGCTACATCTGGGCGTTGGTGGAAGCAGTCGTGCAGGCCGATTCACCCGGGGAGGCCGCCCGGATCGGCGAGCATTTGATGGCGAAGGCGACTGGGCGGTTGCCGTCGCAGCGTTCCTCTTCGAGCGAGCCGAGCACGGAGTCGCCGGTGTCGGTGATGGGTGCGACTGCAGAGAATTGACCCGCCCACCCGAGGTGGGGCCATTGTGCCTAGGCTGGAGCTCGTTCACACAGTCGACACCGGATGTTGTCGTATTGGACCTCGCTACCGAATGCGTCACCTGCGGCCCGAACGTACCGTGTGTGGATACTCGTGGACAGGAGAGCTCCGGTGGCCCTGAAATTCAAGACCAAACCCGATGCCATCCAGAAGATGCTAGGCGACTTCGTCGTCAATCTTCCCGAAGCGGCGGAGGCTTTCCACGCCTTGGTGTCGGCCACACCGGACGGGCGGGCGAAGTTGGCCGAGGGGATCCACTCGCTGGAGAAGGAAGCTGACGTTCGCTACGTCAAACTGGTCCGCAAGGTTGCCGGGACCTTCATCACCCCTTATGACCGGGAAGACCTGTACGAGATGATCGAGGCGATCGACGACGTGATCGACTGCCTGGACCATGCCGCCTACTTGGTCGTGGACTTCGACATGGGCAAATTCCCTGAGGAATTTCTGGCCAGCACCACTGAACTTGTCGGGATGAGCGAGCAAGCGCGTGACGCGGTGCAGTACATCAAGAAACAGGGCAAGCTTGAGAAAGCGCTGTTCGCGATCAATGAGCACGAGAACACGTTGGACACGAACTACCGCGCCCTCTTGGTCAAGACCCTGGTGCCGGGGGTGGACGTCATCGAATACATAAAGATCAAAGTACTGGCGGATCTCATTGAGCAGGTGGCAACCCAACTCGATGCCTTCACCCGCACGATCGCTGTTGCTGCCATCAAGGAAACCTGATGGATTGGCCGCTGATCCTCACCATCGTGGTGGTGATCGTGGCGGTCGGGTTCGATTTCACCAACGGTTTCCACGACGCGGCCAACGCGATTGCCACCTCCGTGGGTACCCGGGCGTTGAGTCCGCCCGTGGCCCTGACGGTGGCGGCGGTGTTCAACATGATCGGGGCGTTCGTCGGCTACTGGACCGGCAGCGGCGTGGCCAAGACGATCCAGTCGGTGACGACCCCGGGCACCGGCTATTCCGGGATGGCCTTGATCGCGGCAGCCCTGTGCGGGGCGGTCTTATGGAACCTCACGACCTGGCAATTCGGCCTGCCCAGTTCCTCCACGCATGCCCTGATCGGCGCGGTCGCCGGGTCCGCGCTGATCTTCGCCACCGGGGTGAACTGGTCCACCGTGCTGGACAAGGTCATCATCCCGATGGTCACCTCACCGTTCGTCGGACTGATCCTGGCGTTCCTGGTGATGCGGGCGATCTTCTACATCTTCCGGCACAAGAACCCGCAGAAGGTTGGCGGTGGATTCCGGCACGCGCAGTCGATTTCGGCCGCGGCGATGGCGCTCGGCCACGGCATGCAGGACGCCCAGAAGACGATGGGCGTGATCTTCCTGCTGCTCATCTCGATGGGGTACGCCTCGGCCTCCGACGAGATGCCGGTGTGGGTGGTCTTCATCTGCGCCGCCTCGATCAGCGCCGGAACCGCCGTGGGTGGCAAGAAGATCATGAGAACCCTGGGCAGACGGTTGATCGACCTGGACCCGGCGCGGGGTTTCGCCGCCGAGTCGGTGGCCTCGACGGTCCTCTACACGACCGCGTTGGTGTGGGAAGCACCCGTATCGACCACCCAGATCATCACCGGGGCGATCATGGGCTCCGGGGCGGAGAAACGCGTGAACTCGGTTCGCTGGAGCGTGGGCAAGAACATCCTGTGGGCCTGGGTCCTGACCCTGCCCGCCGCAGCCCTACTCGCGGCCATCGCGGCGTTCATCCTCAAACACCTGTTCGGGCTGTAGACGCAGGCCCGGAGGCCGCGGGGACTGGTCCATCCGGCTCGTGTTGGGCGGTCCGGGTGTGATCGTGATCGCGTTGCCGCGCCTCTGCTCCGAACCAGGGCGACAATGGCCATATGGATGCTTCAGCACCTGACGTTCAGACACCCCCGGATCCCGATGTGACCGAACGGGAATCGCGGGCGGGGTACTGGTGGATTCTGGTCGCGGCCGTGGCCGGTATCGCGGCCACAATGATCCAGTCCTATGAGCGGCTGCAGTTGGCGCTGGAGCCGAACCGTGTTCTTCTGTGCGATATCAATGGTGCGCTCTCGTGCAGTTCGGTCCTTGAGTCTTGGCAGGCGCGAGCTTTCGGGTTGCCCAACTCCTGGATCGGCCTGGCGGTGTTCTCAGTGTTCGCCTCGGCGGCTGTGGCGGGCGTGACTGGTTCGCGACTATCCCGTGGCTATCTGGGCTTTCTCGGGTTCTTCACCGCGTTCATGCTCGTGTTCACGTTGTGGTTCCTGTGGCAGTCGGCCTTTGTGATCGGGGCATTGTGCCTGTATTGCTTGATCATCGGAACGGCGGTCGTGATCACGAATGCGGCGGTGTGGCGGCTGTTCAGGCGAGCGAATATGCTGCCGCGCACCCTGGCCGTGCTGGTTGATTCTCGGCTCGACTTGCTGTTCTGGTTCGCCTTGTGGGCCGCCGTCGGGATCGGAATCGCAGTGGGCCTGGGTTCTCGCTGAGCGGCCAGGCGGGTTCGTCGAGTGTCAAGTCGCCTTCCTCCACCGCCTCAACTTCGGCTGGGTTGGGTTGTGGGCATTGCCAGCTCGGTTAGCAGCGCTTCGACGTGGTCTCGGATGGTGTCTCTGATAGCACGGACTTCGTTGATGGGTCGTCCTGCGGGGTCGGGCAGCTCCCAATCGAGGTAGCGCTTGCCTGGGTAGACCGGGCAGGCATCACCGCAGCCCATGGTGACGATGACATCGGAGGCGCGCAGTACGTCGCTCGTCATCGGTTTGGGGTACGCCTCGGTCAGCTCGATCCCGACTTCGGCCATGGCTGCGATGGCTGCCGGGTTGACGTCTCCGGTTGGGGCTGAGCCCGCCGACCGGACCCTGACCTTGCCTCCAGAGAGGTGATCCATCCATGCGGCGGCCATTTGAGAGCGTCCGGCGTTGTGGACACACAGGAACAGTATCTCGGGGGTTTCTTTGAGGGTGTGCCCGTCGGCTTGCGCGAGTGCCTGCAGCCGGGTCCGGGTGAAACGAGCCGTCAGCACCGGAAGGTACGTGGTGACCGTCGCGTTCTCGGCCAGGCGCTCGTAGGAGTCCTGAACGAGCAAACGGATGCTCTGCTCCGAATACGTTCCGGAGTACTTCCCGGCGAGGTCTCGCGCGATGGTGTCGAGCCGTGCTTCGGTGGTGTCTTCGGGCAGTGTCATGGTGTCCCTCCTGGTGATCTGGGTTGTGGGGTCTTCGGTTGTCGGTCACGCGGGGCGGTGAACGTCGTGGCTCAGTGCGAGCATTCGTTGTTCGCCGATGGGATCGTCGGCGAGTAGATGAACAGCACCACCGGCGTATCGGTCACGTGTGCTCTCCCGACAACGAGTTAGACGAGTATCGAATACCACCCTGTCGGGTTCTTTGATATTTGTCAAATAGGTGGGAAGATGAGAGTGTGCCGAAGACATTGCCCGCTCTCGTTGATGTGTCGCCGATTACCTGCACCCCGCTCGGTGGTACGTGTCCCCTGACCGAGTCCGAAGCTCTCGGCTTGGCGGTACGCTTGAAGGCACTGGCAGACCCCGTTCGGCTGCGCCTGCTGTCTTACCTGCTCGACCAGCCCGGACTGGAAGCATGCACGTGCGACCTCGCCCCCGTTGTCGGGCTGTCTGACCCCACCGTTAGCCACCACTTGAAGAAACTAGAAACAAGTGGGCTGCTGACCAAGCAACGTCGGGGCATGAGCGTCTATTACCGTGTCGTGCCAGAAGCCCTCGACGCCGTCGGACGAACCCTGCGCGTCGAGCGGTCCTGAGGGGACGCCTTCGAGTCGGTTCGAACGACCCGGACCGCAGTTTCATATCACTGAGCTTCTCTCGGCAGTTGGGAGGTTTCGCCGTGGGCGCACCGACCGGTTCTTGGGGACGTGGGGGTGTTGCGGCAGCCTGCGGGTCCGCGCTGTTGTTCGGCATCAGCACACCCCTGTCCAAGGTGTTGTTGGGCACGGTGAGCCCGTGGATGCTGGCTGCCCTGCTTTACCTCGGTGCGGGTTTCGGGCTGGCGGTCTTTCGCCTGGTGACACGTGCCCCCCGGGTTCGCCTGCCAAGGTCCGAACTGCGCTGGTTCGCCGGAGCAGTGCTTACCGGTGGTGTTGCGGCCCCGGTGCTGCTGATGTTCGGCATCTTCTGGATGCCTGCCACCGGTGCGTCGCTGCTGCTGAACGCCGAGGCAGTCTTCACGGTGCTGCTCGCGTGGCTGCTGTTTCGCGAACACGTCAGTGTCCGACTGGTGCTGGGCATGGCCGCGATTGTTGCCGGGGCGGTCCTTGTCACGGTGCCTGGTAGCGCGGATCTTGGTGCTGGGTGGGCGCCGCTGGCGGTGTTGGCGGCGTGCTTGTGCTGGGCGGTGGACAACAACCTCACCCGGCACGTGTCCGACACCGACCCGACGTGGATCGCCATGACGAAGGGGTTGGTAGCAGGCGCGACGAACCTGGCGCTTGCCCTGGCCCTTGGCGCGCAGCTCCCGAAACTGTCGGCGGCCGTCTTGGGGATGTTGCTCGGCTTCGGTGCCTATGGGTTGAGCCTGACCCTGTTTGTGCTTGCTTTGCGAAGGTTGGGCACCGCTCGCACCGGCGCCTATTTTTCCGTCGCGCCATTCGTCGGCGCTCTCGTCGCGCTCGCACTGGGCGAACCAGTTACCGGAGCACTGATTGCGGCCGGAGCGCTGATGGCGCTCGGTGTGTGGCTGCACCTCAGCGAACACCACCAACCCCCGCACACCCACCCGCCCGAAGCGCCCGGAGGCGGGATAGTCCGCCACTCCCACGAGCACTACCCCGACACTGAGCACCGACACCAACACTGACGTGCTTCGGCAAACACCCATGGGACTCGCCGCGCAGGGATGGTCTGCGCGAGCGATAGTCGACGGTGTCGGAATCATCACGGCCATGCGGATGCGATCCTTGGGTCATGGAAGAACGAGCCAACCGAGATGTCGACATCGTCGAGGTTTCGCCGCGAGATGGCCTGCAGAACGACCCGACACATCTGAGCACGGCGCAGAAGCTCGGCCTGATCAGCCGGTGCGTCGAGGCCGGCGTGCGGCGGATTGAAGTCGCGTCGTTCGTCAACCCCAAGCGCGTCCCGGCGATGGCCGACGGCCCGGCGGTGCTAGCTGGACTGCCCAGCAAGGATGACCCTGATCGGCATGGTTGTGCTTGGATCGGTCTGGTCCTAAACGAGCGCGGGTTCGACCGGGCGCGCGAGACTCCGGTCGATGAGATCAACCTCGTGGTGATGGTGACCGACACGTTCTCGCAGAAGAACCAGGGGATGACAACTGAAGACGCGATCCGCACCGTCGAGCAGGTGGCGCCGCGGGCGCTGGCCGTCGGCATCGTGCCGACGGTCACGATGTCGGCCTCGTTCGGTTGCCCCTACGAGGGCGAGGTCCCGATCGGTCGCGTCGTCGATGTCGCTGCCCGACTCGCCGAGTCCGGCGTGGTTGAGATCGCCATCGCCGACACCATCGGGGTGGCAGTTCCGCGCGATGTCTCCAGACGCCTGGCCGCTGTCGCCGGGGTGGTCGGCGGCACCAGATTGCGGGCGCACTTCCACAACACCCGCAACACCGGATACGCCAGCGCGTTGGCGGCCTACGAGGCCGGCGTCCGGGCGCTCGACTCAAGCCTTGGCGGTATCGGCGGTTGCCCGTTCGCGCCGCGTGCGACCGGGAATATCGCCACTGAGGATCTGGTGTTCGCACTGGAACGCTCCGGGATTGCCACGGGCCTCGATCTGGACGCGTTGATCCGTGCCAGCGACTGGCTCGGGGAACAAATCGGCCGCCCCACGCCGGCGCTGGTGTCCAAAGCGGGTGGCTTCCCGCCGGTGTGAGCGGCGCACGTGGGGTCGCCGCCCGTTCACCGAGGGTTCACGTCCTGATTGCTTATGTGTTCACTCGAACCGCGTAGCGTCCGGCCCATGACATCGGATGCAGTTGGAAGGAAGACAGTGGCCGTTGGAAGAACCGTCGGTATCGCCTGCGTAGGAATCGCGGGTGCCCTCGCGCTAGCAGGGTGTGGCAGCAGTAGCTCGTCATCGAGCAACCCCGACAACATCAGCTGCGCCACCGGAAGCATCAAAGCCTCTGGATCGTCGGCCCAGAAGAACGCCATGTCGGAGTGGGTGAACGCCTACCAGTCGGCTTGCACCGGCTCGACAATCGAGTACCAGGCCAATGGGTCGGGCGCCGGAATCATCGACTTCAACAACTCCCAGACCTCATTCGCGGGCACCGATTCCGCGGTCAAAGATGCCGACCTGACGGCAGCTAATACCCGCTGCGGCGGTGGGCCGGCCATCAACATTCCGATGGTCGGTGGAGCCATCACTGCCGCATACAACGTGTCGGGCGTGAGCAGCCTGATCCTGACCCCGGGCGTGTTGGCGAAGATCTTCAGCAACAAGATCACAACATGGAACGATCCGGCGATCGCAGCGATCAACCCGGGCGTCGCGCTCCCGAGTGCAGCGATCGTGCAGTTCCATCGCAGCGACTCCTCGGGCACGACCGACAACTTCACCAAGTACCTGGCCGCTACCGCCAAGGCCGACTGGACGACGGCAACCGGCAAGGATTGGGTTGCCCCAGGAGGACAGGGTGCCAAGGGCAACGACGGCGTCGCCGCGGCGGTCAAGTCCACGGCGAATGCGATCGGGTACATGGAGTTGTCATTCGCGCAGGACGCCAAGCTCAACGTCGCCAGCATTGACAATGGCGGTGGACCGGTTGCCCCCACAGCCGCGACAGGTTCCGCAGCTATCGCGCTGGCCACCGTTACCGGCACCGGCAACAACCTGGCGCTCAGCATCGACTACGCCACCAAGGCGCCAGGTGCCTACCCGTTGGTGCTTGTTACCTATGAGTTCACCTGCCAGAAGGGTCTGCCGAGCGGTCAAGTGACGCTGACCAAGTCGTTCCTGACCTACACGGCATCCGCGCCCGCGCAGGCGAAGTTGGCGACTGCCGGCTACGTTCCGATCCCGACGACACTGCTCACCAAGGTGAACACCGCGGTCGCCGCCATCAGCTAGCCCGACAACCGTGCCTGAATCGACAAGTACAGGTACTACCGCCGAGTGTGGGCCAGATGGCTGTCTTCGAATGAGGAGACGGACTGTCGGGTCCACACTCGGCGTCGTATGAACGGAGCGCAAGGCATGCGGGGAACGCAGTGGTCGCCTCCGCCAAGCGGTGAAGAGCTGGCGAGAAGGGACATTGACATGGCTGGTATCGAGGGATCCGCCGTCAGGCGCGGCGATCGGGTGTTCTTCGGGCTGTCGCGTGGTGCTGGTGTTCTGATGCTCGTAGTCACCGCGGCGATCGGCCTCTTCCTCGCGTGGACCGCTATTCCATCGTTCCGTGCCAACACAGCCAACTTCTTCACCGAGCAGTCGTGGTTTCCGGATTCGACGCCGGCGGTCTTCGGAATCGCTGCCTTGGCCTTCGGAACCCTGATGACCGCGCTGATGGCGATGGTGATCGCCGTGCCGATTGGGATCGGCGTGGCACTCTTCACGTCCCACTACGCATCCCGGCGGGTCGCCTCCATCTTGGCATTCATTGTCAATTTGCTGGCCGCCGTTCCGTCGATCATTTTCGGGTTGTGGGGGCTGCAGTATCTGATGCCCCAGATGAGCGGGCTGACGGCTTGGCTCAGCACCTACCTCGGCTGGATCCCGCTGTTCGCAAACTCCAACGAGGTCTACACCAGGTCGATCTTCATGGCTGGCTGCGTACTAGCGATCATGGTCCTGCCAACGATTGCCGCGGTGACTCGCGAGGTGTTCCTGCAGGTGCCGCGGTCGCACATCGAAGGTTCGCTTGCCCTCGGGGCGACCCGTTGGGAGATGATCCGGATGGTTGTCTTCCCGTTCGGTCGCTCGGGAATGATCTCAGCTGCGATGCTCGGACTCGGCCGGGCGCTCGGTGAGACCATCGCAGTCGCGCTGATCCTGTCAGCGGTCTTCAGCATCAACTGGCAGATCACCGAGCCGGGTGGCAACACATTCGCCGCGAACATCGCGCTGAAATGGAACGAAGCCGGTTCGGTCGGGCTGTCGGCGCTCGTCGCATCCGGTCTGGTGCTCTTTCTGATCACGCTGGTCGTTAATATGCTCGCGCGCCTGATCGGCACGCGGCGGCAAGAATTTGCGAGGAGCTGAGGATGCAACAGGCAGCGCTACCTCCGCCACCATCGGCGCCGACGCGGCAACCGGAACTCCGGCCGACCAGCGAGCTGCTGGCCGGAGGGCAACTTCCGCGGTGGGCCGTTTCGGCGGCGGCGGGCGGGTCAATTGCGGTCGCTCTGCTGCTGTTCGTGTCGGGCATCAATCCGGGAGTAGCGCAGAGCGTCATCGTCGCGGTGGTGCTGTTCGTCGTGGTTCAGACGATGTGGAGTTTCGTCGTGGAGGGCAGGCGACACGCAGTCGATCGTCTGATGACGACTGTCGTCTACGCCACCTGCGTGGCTGCCGTCGTTCCGCTGATCGAGATCCTGGGAACTGTGTTGGTCAAGGGCCTAGCCAGCCTGAACGCCGAATTCCTCACCAATTCGATGCGAAACGTCAGCCCTCGAGCACCTGGCGGTGGCCTCGCTCATGCGATGGTGGGCACCATCGAGCAGGTCTTGGCGGCCACCCTCATCGCCGTCCCGATCGGCGTCCTCGTGGCGGTCTATCTGGTTGAGTACGGTTCCGGCAAGTTGGCGGTCTCGGTGTCCTTCTTCACGGACGTGATGACCGGCGTGCCATCAGTCGTCGCCGGGTTGTTCGTTTACACCTGCTGGGTTCTGACTTTCGGGATGGAGCGCTCAGGGTTCGCGGCGTCGCTGGCCCTGGTGATCTTGATGTTGCCTATCGTCGTCCGGACCTCCGAGGAGATGCTGAAGCTGGTTCCCAATGAACTTCGGGAAGCTTCCTACGCTCTCGGAGTTCCGAAATGGGTCACCATCATCAAGATCGTCATTCCGACAGCCCTCGCGGGTATGATCACCGGAATCATGCTCGCGGTTGCCCGGGTCGCTGGCGAGACCGCGCCGTTGTTGCTGACGACCTTCCTGTCCCAGAGCATGAACTGGGATCTTTTCCATGGCCCGCAGACTGCGCTGCCGACCTTCGTCTGGGACCAGATTGCTAGTGGCACCGATGCGTCCGTCAACCGGGCGTGGTCCGGTGTGCTGATCCTGATCCTATTCGTCGCGATCTTGTTCATCGGGGCGAAGCTGGTTGCGCGGATCTTCGCCCCGAAGGCCCACTGACCGAACCCGCCGTTCATACTTCTTGAAACGAATCGACTGGAGCACCATGGCGAAGCGAATCGACATCTCGGACCTCGATGCCTACTACGGTTCGTTCTTGGCGGTCGAGGCAGTCAACCTGTCCGTTGAGCCGCGTTCAATCACCGCGTTGATCGGTCCCTCAGGTTGCGGAAAGTCGACGGTGCTCCGCACCTTGAACCGGATGCACGAGGTCATCTCGGGGGCCCGGGTCGAGGGCAAGGTACTGCTGGACGGCGAGGACATCTACGGCGCGGGCGTCGATCCGGTGAACGTCCGGCGGGTGATCGGGATGGTATTCCAGCGGCCGAACCCGTTTCCGACGATGTCGATCTACAACAATGTGGTCGCGGGGCTTCGGCTTGAGCGTGGACGTCGCGGCAAACGGAAGGACCTTGATTCGGTCGTCGAGGGTTCGCTGCGAGGAGCCAACCTGTGGGAAGAGGTCAAGGATCGGCTCGAGCGTCCGGGGGCCAGTCTGTCCGGCGGTCAGCAGCAGCGCCTGTGCATCGCGCGGGCAATTGCGGTCGAACCCCAAGTACTGCTGATGGACGAACCGTGCTCGGCCTTGGACCCGGTGTCCACTCTGGCGATCGAAGAGCTGATGAGCCAGTTGTGCAAGGACTTCACGATTGTGATCGTCACGCACAACATGCAGCAGGCAGCGCGCATTAGCGAGACGACGGCCTTCTTCAACATCGCCGGAGCCGGAGCGCCCGGCAAGCTGATCGAAGTCGGGCCGACCGATCGCATGTTCTCGAATCCCACGCAGAAGGCCACGGAGGACTACATCTCGGGGCGGTTCGGCTGACGCCAGCCTGGAGGCTGCGTCGGGCCGCTGCGCGGCCGACCCGACCTTGTGGTCCGGCGGCAGGTAAGAGATCATTACTGCCAGGCATCGGGGCGAAGGGGTATGTGGTGGCAGGTCAACACGAGAACACGAAAGCCGGTTGGGGTAGATCGACAGTTCTTAGGTCGTTTGCGGTTCTGTTGGTTGGTGCCCTTGCGGCTACTAGCTTGACAGTCGGAGCGGGGCCCGCCGCGGCCGCCGGAGCGGGTACTGCCGACGCGGCTTTCAACACAACTGCCGGCACCGGACTCAACAGCTACGTTCAAGCGATCGCGCAGCAAAGCGACGGCAAACTGCTTGTCGGCGGCTCCTTCTTCGAGTACAACGGGCAACCCCGATCGGCCCTCGTGCGGCTGAATGTGGACGGCTCCCTCGACTCCACGTTCGTGCAGACTGGCGCCGGAATCACTGGTGTCGTCGACGCCATCGCTGTCCAGCCCGACGGGAGGATCGTCGTCGGCGGATCCTTTGACCTCTATAACGGGATCGCCCGCAAGAAGATCCTGCGGCTGGAGGCCACCGGTGCTTTGGATCTCACTTTCGCTCAGACCGGGGCGGGTCTGGACGGGGCCGTGAACGATTTGGCCTTGGTGCCAGGCGGCAAGATCCTGGTGTCCGGGTACTTCGCCCACTACGCAGGCGCCGCTCGCAGCCGAATCGCGCAATTGACCTCCACCGGTGCGCTCGACGCTACCTTTGATCCTAGTTCGGGGTTCGATCAGGACGTCTACACCATCTCGCGGGCGTCAAACGGCGACGTCTGGGCCGGCGGACCATTTACCACCTACCGAGGTCTGCCAGTCAGCCACGTCGTACGGATTCCCGCCAACGGTGGAGCGGCCTATCCGGCTCCGAGCAGTGCTGGCCTCGGCGCGGTCTACGACATTGAGCAGACCCCGTCTGGCCAGGTACTTGTCGGGGGGCTTCACGTGATGGCGCGCTATAGCAGCGCGGGCGTGCTGGACCCAAGCTTCGCTCCGGTCTCGGCATCCCTGCCTTCCTACGTGTTCACCATTGGTCAGCAGGGCGATGGAAAGATCGTGATCGGTGGTCGCACGGGTCTGACCGGGTGGGTCGGGCGCCTCACATCGACCGGAGCCCTTGACCCGGGATACCCCTCCGGGCCCCGGGCCAACGACAACGTCACCAGTGCGGTTATCCAGGAGTCTGGCGCCGCCGTCATCGTTGGCAACTTCACCACCATCGACGGCGGGTCCTTCGTCCGCATCGCCCGGTTGCTCCCTGACCCCGCCCCGGTCACCGTTCCGGGGTTGGTCAGTACGCTGTCGCTGACGTTCAAGCGAGGTGCGCTCAAGCTGGGTTGGACTGCCCCAGCGTCGAACGGCGGTGCTGTGATCACCGGTTACCAATTCAGGATCAGCAAGCCGAACTCCAAGACCAAGTTCCGGGCGTGGAAGAGCGCTGGTTCGTTGACTAGCAAGGTCACGAAGATGGTCAAGGGCGCCAAGTACCGGGTGCAGATTCGAGCGGTGAACGCTGCTGGCCCCGGACCGGTGCTGGCCAAGGGATTCAAGCAGCGCCGATAGCGCGGTAGTGTTCCTCCCCGGACTGGCTTTGCGTGACCTTGAGTTCACCTTGTGTCATCATTGAAGGTGAAGCGCCGAACTCACCGCGGTGGGTCTTCAGCCGCCGACGCTGGCGGGAAGGGGAGGCTATCATGGGCACTGCGCGTGTTGGCTCGACGTGGAGCGTGAGGCTCCTCGGGGCGCTGGTGGCGGTCGCTTTGGCGGTCTTTGGCGTGACAGTGGCAGCACCGCCGGCGATGGCGGTCAGCGCAGGCACCTTCGACCCCGTCTTTGGAATCATCGTTGGCACCGGCTTCAACGGTGATATCAATTCGATCGCCCGGCAGGCCGACGGGAAACTGCTGGTGGGCGGTTCTTTCACCCAGTTCAATGGGATGGCTCGCTCACGACTGATCCGGCTCAACTCTGATGGGACGCTGGACACCTCCTTCACACAGACTGGCTCCGGCATCATCGGTGATGTCTACGCGGTCGCTGTTCAGGGCGATGGGAAGATCGTCGTCGGGGGTAACTTCTCGTTCTACAGCCTAACCCCACGGGCCAACGTGCTGCGACTGAATGCCGATGGGACGCTGGACACCTCGTTCGGGTCGGCTATCGGGCTGTTCGGCCAGGTGAACGCCCTGTGTCTTCTGCCAGACAACAAAGTGCTGGTCGGCGGTTCCTTCGCTCAGTTCGGAGCCGTCGCGCGGCACCGGATCGCTGCGCTGAATGCCGACGGTTCGCTGGATATCAGTTTCAATCCCGGCTTCGGTCTGCCCGAGCCCGGATTCGATGCGCCTGTGCAGGCGATCATGCGGACCTCATCGGGCGATGTATGGGTTGGTGGTCAGTTCACCAGCTTCCGCGGAACTGCAGTGCGTCATCTGGCACGGCTCAATTCCACCGGCACCGCGGCGCTGCCTCCGACTTCCGGCTACCCCGGCTTGATCTACTCCATCGTGCCGTCGCCCGAGGGTGGGGTGTTGGTCGGCGGTTCCGGGGTCCTCGCGAGGTACACCAGCGCCGGAGTGCTGGATCCGACCTTCGTGGCCGGTCCGGCTGCGTCTCTGCCGAGCTACGTCTTCGGAATCGCGGTCCAGACTGATGGCAAGATCGTCGCGGTCGGACGCAGCGGATTGGTCGGGTGGGCGGGCCGGTTCACGACCACAGGGGCGCTGGACCCCAGTTTCGTGTCGGGCCCGAGATTCAGCGCAAACGCCAATACCGTGGCCCTGTTGCCATCGGGCGCGGCTGTGGTCGGAGGTTCCTTTGCGACCGTCGATGGCGCGGCAGCGGTGCGTATCGCCCGACTCACAGCCGACCCGTCACCGCCACCGACCCGGCCCAGCAGGGCCAGCGCCGTGACCCTGACGTTCAAAGCCCACCGCACGGTCGTCAGGTGGCGCGCCCCGGCGTCGGACGGCGGCGCGGCGATAACGCGCTACGACGTCCGCCTGAGCCTGAAGAACTCGACGACCCGCTACCGCGCCTGGAAGCGAACAACCGTCACCCGGTATGCCTTCACGAACCTAGCTCGGTGGGGCAAGTACCGGGTGCAGATCCGGGCCGTGAATGCGGCCGGGGCCGGCCCGGTGCTGACCAAGGGGTTCAATCAACGTAGGTAGTTCCGGGCAGTGCTGATCTACACTTGAGGTGTGGATCAGAATCCGCGATCCGTCACCGGTGGTCCGGGGGACCTACCCCCGGAACCCGGAGGCGACCAGACGCCGACCAAGGAGCCGCTGTCGCGCGGCCGCAAGTACCTGATCCTGGTGTTGGTGTTGGTGATGGCGGTGACAGCGGTGGTGTCCTACTTCGGCTTCCGGGCGGCCAAGCCGACCAGGAATCAGCAGACAATCATCATCACGCCCTCGGCGATTCCGGGGATTCCCCAATCGCAGACGCTCAGCGAGGCGTGTTCAACGATTCCTGAGGTGTTGGCCAGCGCTGCGCTTGTCAGTGCCAGCGCGACACGCGACATCGCGGTTGGTCTCAAGACGCTGCCCTCGGTCGGTCAGTTCCAGCTCGCCGAGGTCATCTCCGGGCTGCAGGCGGTGGCGTCGTCTGCCCCGCCACCGTTGGCCGGTTCGGCCCGCAGCTACACCGATTACTTCGTGCGGCTTGGGCAGATGAAGGCTGGCACTGCCGGCGTCGAGGTCACCACTGCTGACTCGGCCTTGCTGGCCGCCAAGATCGGTTCAATCTGTCGCACCGCCACCCCCTGACCCCGCGGTACCTCGACCCCGGGGGCCTCGGTGACCTGCTCGCTGGCTGCAACCCTTCCGTTGACTGTGAAGTTGTGGCCCGGTTTACATGATCGAAAACGGCCACAACTTCACAGTCAACGAAGTGGGGTGTGGGCCGGCGCGGGTCAGAGCTGGTGCGGGTCGGGGGTCAGGGATTGAGCTGGCGGGAGGCGAGGGTCCAGAAGACGCCGCGGTTGGCCATCAGGTCGTCGAACGAGCCCTGCTCGGCGATGCGACCGCCGTCGACCACGTAGATCCGGTCAGCGTCCCGGATCGTGGTTAGGCGGTGGGCCACCACGATTCTGGTGGTTCCCAGGGATCGCATGCTGTCGGCGACGGCTGCCTGGGTGCGGTTGTCCAGCGCGCTGGTGGCTTCATCGAGCAGCAGGATGCTTGGCCTGCGGACCAGTGCCCGGGCCAGCAGGATCCGCTGCTTCTGCCCGCCTGAGAAGGTCGATGCGCCGTCGCTGACGAACGTGCGCATGCCCATCGGCATCGCGCGGATATCGTCGGCGATGCCAGCGAGTTCTGCCGCCTCCCACGCATCGGACTCCGTCAGCGGCGAAGCCCCAATGATGTTCTGTCCGATCGTGCCACTGGCCAGCTGGGCGGACTGCACGACAGCGCCGATCTGGCGTCGCACCGAATCGGAACCTAGCCGCTCAAGCGGTCGGCCGTCGAACAGTACCTCGCCCGATGAAGGTCGTTCAAGTCCGATCAGCACGCGCAGCAGGGTTGTCTTGCCCGATCCACTGGGCCCGACAATCGCGACGAACTCGCCCGGCTCGATCCGCAAGGACACCTCTGCGAGCACATTCGGTCCGTTGTCGTCGTACTTGAACGACACGTCTGACAGCTCCACGCCGCCTTCGAGATGCGGGTCGGCTGCAGCCGAACCAAGCGGCTCTGGTTCGGCCTCCAGCAGCGGTCGGACGGCTCGCAGCAACGGGATCGCACTGACGCATACCGACATCGGCCCCAGTAGCGCGGCCAGGGCCACGGCAGACTGTCCGGATGCGGCCACAAACGAGGTGAACTGCCCCAGTCCCAGTTCCTCGCGCGCATGGACGCTGCCCACGATGACGATGACGGTCACCAGGATGGGGGCCAGCGCGGCTACCAGCGATAGCCGCTGCACTCCCCGAGCTGCGTCGCGGGCGGCAAGTTGCTGCCGCGCGTAGGTCAGGCTCCACAGCGCCTGCATCCGGGTTTCCGCGCCGGCCACCCGGATCTTCGAAATCCCGGTGAACAGGCTCAGGGTCGTGCCCGAGAGTTTGAGGGCTTCGGTGACGTACCGTTCCCGGGCTTTGACCTGTCGGGCTGTGATGATGACGACGACGATGCCGGTGAGCAGCAGCACCACCAGCACGGCACCGGCAAGCCGCGGGCTGATGATGAACATGACCACGAACCCGGAGGTCGCCAGCAGCATCCCCGAAACTATTCGCAGCAGCGATGACGTGATGGCGAGACCGAATTGGTCCAGTCCTTGGATTCGCTGCACCAAAGACCCGACGCTGTACGTGCGGAAGAATGACAGCGGCAGTCGTACGACCCGGTCCAACAGGGCGGCGACCGCGCGCGAGTTCAGCCGGGTGGTCAGCCGCTGCAGCAACAGCGATTGCAGCAGCATCAGGCCGGTAGCGGCGATCGCGACCAACATCAGCAGCACCCCGAAACCGACGATCCGGACTACCGAGCCGACGACGACCAGGTCTGCCACCACAAAGCCCGACAGGGCCGGGACGGCGATCCCGAGGATCGCGGTCCCGACCGCGGCCGTTAGGGCCAGCGCTATGTCGCTGCCAGAGCCCGCTCCCAGGCATTGTCGGAACAGTCGGCGGATACCCTCGGATTCGTCTGGCAGCCTCGGGGTCACGGCCCAAGCTGCGGTGGAAAGTGATGCTGCGACCCGGGCGTCGAAGCGGGTGACCGTGGCATCGAGCACCAGAGCGTACGAATTTCCCCGCGGGATCGCGGCAGCGACCCTGCCGTCATTGAGTTGCACCACATACGGTCCCGAGTCCGCGGCCCACCACCTGCCTTCCAGGATCGTGGGCCGGGTCGGAACCCCGATTCTGCGGGCCGCCTCCATGACGTCGGTCTCGCGATCGCGGCCGACCTGTGCAACGCGGGCCGGGGAGGGATCGAATCCGCTCGACTTGGCCGCGCTGACAAGGGCATCGACGATGTCGCTGCCGGAGGCCTGGAAGACCTCGATTCCGGAGGGGTCGAGGATTTCACGCAGGGCGGCATCGGCGGCCATGACCAACGGGATCGCTTCAAGGTCGCGGCCACGCTGACCCACCGGGGCGTTCACAGCGACACCATCTTCGCGTAGTGCCCGCCGAGGCGGACCAGGTCGTCGTGGCTGCCGCGTTCGACGATGCTGCCGTGGTCCATCACGATGATCTCGTCGCAGTCTCGGACGGTGGACAACCGGTGAGCGATCACCAGCAGGCCGGCCCCGGTGCTCGTCAGGGCCGACATCACCTCGAGTTCCTTGACCGGATCCAACGCGCTGGTCGCCTCGTCGAGGATCAGCAGCCGGGGTCCGGCGGCAATTGCTCGGGCGATTTCGATGCGCTGGCGCTGACCGCCGCTGAAGTTGCTGCCACCCTCGGACACGGGGCAGTCGTAGGAACCTGGCCGCACCGCGATCTCATCATGGATGCTCGCGGCTCGGGCGGCGGCAACCACTTGTCGGTCTGGGACAGAGGGATCGAACAGCGTGATGTTCTCCCGGACGGTTCCGGGGAACAGCACGATCTCTTGATCCACATAGCCGATGGTGGTCACTCGGCGGTCACGCGGGACGTTGTTGATCGACGTCCCGTTGAGCAGCACTTCGCCCGACCACGGTTGCAGCAGGCCGACCGCCAGGCGGGCCACAGTCGACTTGCCACATCCGGAAACCCCGACGAGCCCCACGCGCTGCCCTTGGGTGATGCTCAGGGACAGGTCGGCGATGAGCGGGGGTGCGGACGGGCGGAAGCCGAAGGACAGGTGGCGCAACTCCAGGGTGACTGGCCCCGATACCCCTGCGTCGGTGGTCTCTGCGGTGTCGCCGGTCGAGTCAGCAGGTGCTTCCGGTTCGCAGATTGGGTCCAGCGGGTGATCGAGCAGGTCGTCCAGTCGGTCGAGTGAGGCTCGGGTCTGCTGCAAAGTGGTGCCCAAGCCAGCCCAGGCTCCGACCGGTCCGAGGAACAGTGGCAGCAAGGCCAGCACCGCGACGTACCCGCCGGGTGACAACGACTGGTTCATCACCAGCAGGCCGCCGAAGGCCACGAAGATCGACGCGGCCACCCCGGAGGTCAGGGTAGGCAACGCCCCGAGCGCGAGGGCGGACACCGACAGTCGGGTTTGCGCGTTGACACTCCTGGCGTGCCGTCCGGAGCTCAGCACGAACAGATCGTCCTCTGTCCCGGAGGACTTGACGGTCTCGATGCTGCGCAGTCCGTACGCGAGCGAACCAGAGAATGCCGACTGCTCGCGCGCCACCCGTCCGGCGGCGCTTCGCCGCCAATGGCCGGAGCGGCGCACTGCCATCACGATTGCGAAGCCAGCTGCCAGCGCGACCAAGGCAAGCTGCCAGGAGTAGAAGAAGAGTGTGACCCCGACCGCCGTCGCCGTGATGACCCCGACCACGGCGGGAATCAGTTGCATCGATGCGAGTTGGCTGACCTCGTCCACCAGTTGCACCCGGAAAGCCAGGTCACCGGCGTAGCGCTGCACGAAGAAGCTCATCGGCAAGCGCAGCGCGTGGTAGACGAACGCCAAGGCCTGCTTCTGCGACAGTGCCAGCCCGAGTCGGCGCGCCACCGCGCCCTGCCACCAGGTCAGCCACAGCGCCATGGCCCCGGCGAATAGCAGAGTCGTGAGCGTGGCCGGGATCCAGTCGGTCAGGTCGGCGATGACGACCTGGTCGACGAAGCCCTGCAACGCCATCGGAACCAGCGCGACCGGCATCGCCAACGCAAGGCATGCGATGGCCAGGAACAGCAGTGCAGACCAGGTTCCCCGCAGTCGGATTCCCAACCCCCGCCATGCCCCCGGCGCCTGGCCGGAGGGCTCGAATTCGGGTCCCGGCTTGGCGTGTAGCACGACCCCGGTGAAGTCACGGTCCGCCTCGATCCAGTCCGCCGACGCCCGGCCGACTGCCGGATCGTTGATGATCAAACCGTGGTTGTCTGCCCCCTCGATGACCACAAAATGCGAGAAGCGCCAGAACGCGATGACCGGGAACGGTTCGTTGGGCAGTTGTTCGAGGGATCGTTTGTAACCGTCGATGATCAGTCCCTGGGCCCGGCCCGCCAGCACCAGGGAGTGCGCATTGGCGCCGTCGCGCGACACTCCGCAGGCTGCCCGCAGGTCCTCGAGGGGTATCCACCGATCGAGGTGGGCGAGGATCATCGCCAGACAGGCCGCGCCGCACTCGGTGGCCTCCATCTGCAGCACGGTTGGCACCGCGACGCGGCGCCAACGCAACGATTTGGTCCACCTCAGGTCGGCTGCTTCCCGGGGCTCGACCTGCTGATCGGCAATGGCCATCACTGCCCTCCGAAGAACGCCCGATACGGGGGCACTTCGGCAAGGATGACTGTGCCAGAGGTGGGAATGCCCGACACCAAAGAAGCGCTGGGTCCTGGAGGCCGGGTCCAACGCCAGCCGGTTGGTGTGCTGGGGTCGACCAGTGGCCTGACCTTGACCTCGACCAGCGGACCAGCCTTGAGCAGTTCGGTGGTATAGCGGGCGTCTGCCGTTATGTACATGATTCTTGACTCAGTGACCGGCAGGGGGCTGACGTCCACGACCTCGCACTCAAGCAGTCCGTAGTTGTTTGTGTCGACCGAGTTGGGCGCTAGCAGCGCGCTCATCCCCGTTCGCACCAGCTCGCCCTGGTCTGCCGGAACGAACAGGTAGCCGACCTGCACGGCCGTGTCCGGGGCGATGGTCATCAAATACTGTCCGTAGTCGACAGTGATGTCCTCGCCAACCCCGATTCCGACAATGGTGCCGCTGACCGGCGCCAGGACGGGGGTCGTCGCCGGGGTCTCGCCAGCAGAAAAGATCTCGGCGACTTGCTCACCGGCGACGACAGTAGTTCCCACCGGGGGAGCCGCCTTCGTCAGCGTTCCGGAGGTGGGAGAGTTCACCAGCGCATTCGTCGGAGCGTTGTTGACAACACCGTAGCCCTTGGTTGAGATCGCCACGGTTCCGACCGACAGCCAAATCGCAAATGCGATCAGCAGCGCTACTGCCACGCCCAAAGCCGCCCACACCGGGATGCGAACGATCCGGACCTGCGCGTCGACAGTGTCCGCCGAGGACTGCCCGGCGATCGCCCGCTGTCGGAACAGTGTGCTCATTGCCTCACCTCGACTCCGGTGGAACTGCGACCTCCTGTTTGTTGATTCATTATGGTGCAGCCCGTCACCGTCTGTCCTGTGGTGAGACGGCAACTGCGGTGCCGTCGGGTGGGTTATCGGCGGCGGCTAGCGGCAGATGTCGGCCGCCGGTAGGGCTGTTTGACCAGGCTACGGATGGCGGCAGAATGCAGGTGCGTCCGCAACAGCCGTCGCGGCCGAAGGTGCCGCCCGGTTCGTCTCCGGTGCCGGTCGACACGGCGCGAGCACCTGATCTCGGACCACCCCTTACTCGTGAACCTCGAGCACCAAACAGGAGAAATCGACCAGGGTGATGATCTGTCCGGCGTGGAACGGAGCCGTCGGGGCGCACTGATGTGGCCGTGAGGAGTCGAGCACAACGAAGTAGGTTGGACCGTAGGGGTCGCCGGGAAGCGTGAAACTCGTCGAATAAGCGACCGGGTTGAGCAGTATCAGGAATGAGCTGTCCTCGATCGACTCGCCGGTCGCGGTGCGTCCGGGGAGCTCGCCGCTGATGTACATGCCGAGTGGACGCACGCCGGGGTCGTTCCACTCCTGGCCGGTGAATTCCCGACCCCACACGTCGAACCACGCCAGGTCTGCTGGACCACCGTCACGAATTGGCGAGCCGGTGAAGAACCCGCGATGCGAGAACGTCGGGTGCGTTCGGCGCAGGGCGACGGCTGCGGCGGTGAACGCCTGCAGATCATGTTGCCAATCCTGCAGATCCCAGTCCATCCAAGAGATGCTGTCGTCCTGGCAGTAGGCGTTGTTGTTACCCTGCTGGGTGCGCCCCAGTTCGTCGCCGGCGACCAGCATTGGGGTTCCGGCCGACAGCAGAAGGGTCGCCATCAAAGACTTGATCCGTCGCTGCCGCAACTCGATGATCGCCGGATCGTCGGTCTCTCCCTCGATGCCCGAGTTCCAGCAACGGTTGTCGTTGGTGCCGTCACGGTTGCCCTCACCGTTCGCCACGTTGTGCTTGTCGTTGTACGACACCAGGTCACGAAGCGTGAAACCGTCGTGCGCGGTGAGGAAGTTCACCGAGGCGGCCGGACCACGGCCGTCAAAACCGAACAGGTCGTCGGAGCCGGCCAGTCGGCGCCCGACGTCGGCCATTCCGCCTTGCGACCGCCACAGGTCGCGGATGACATCGCGGTACTTGCCGTTCCACTCGCCCCAGGGCGGCCCGAATCCGCCGACTTGGTAGCCGCCGGGTCCGACATCCCAGGGTTCGGCGATCATCTTGACCTTTCGCAGCACTGGGTCGTTGGCGATCATTGCGCTGAAACTACCCAGCATGTTGACACCACCGTCGATGTCTCGCGCCAACTCCGGAGCGAGATCGAAGCGGAACCCATCGACGTGAAACTCCTGTACCCAGTGCCGCAACGAGTCGCCGATCAAACGCAGCGGGAACAGTTGCGCGGCATCGAATGAGTTGCCGCACCCGGTGAAGTCCACGTAGTCCCGGCCAGCGTCGTCGAGGCGGTAGTAAATGTCGTTGGCCAGTCCGCGGAAGCTCAGCGTCGGTCCGCACTCATCACCTTCGGCGGTGTGGTTGTAAACGACATCGAGGATCACCTCGATGCCGGCTGAGTGCAGTGCTTTGACCATCGACTTGAACTCGGTGATCTGTTGGCCGTGGTCGCCGGCTGCGCTGTAGGCATTGTGCGGAGCCAGGAACCCGATGGAGTTGTACCCCCAATAGTTCACAACACCGCGGCCCAGCAGTCCGGTTTCGCTGACGAACTGGTGCACCGGCAGCAACTCGACCGCGCTGATTCCGAGCGAACGCAGGTGTTCAATCGCGGCGGGGTGGGCCAGCCCGGCGTAGGTCCCTCGCAGCGACTCCGGGACCTGCGGGTGCAGTTGAGTGAAACCTTTCACATGAAGCTCGTAGATCACGGTCTGTGACCACGGGTGGAGCGGTGGTGCGTCCGCGCCCCAATCGAATCCATCATCAGCGATGACCACCGAGCGCGGCACGTATGGCGAGGAGTCCTCGGTGTTCATGTTGAAGTCGTTCGCGCCCCAGTGGCCGAATACGGCGGAGTTCATGGTCAAGTCGCCGCAGATGGCCCGGGCATAGGGGTCGATCAGCAACTTGTTCGGGTTGAATCGCAGGCCCCGCCACGGTTGCCAGGGCCCATCGACGCGCAACCCGTACTCGGTTCCTGCGACGACGTCCGGCACGAACCCGTGGAAGACGCTGGCGTCTTG
>JBAXOQ010000009.1:0-31335 GCA_037133175.1 Actinomycetes bacterium | reverse complement strand
GGGGAGGATGCGCAGGAAGATGCTCAAGAGCCAACCGCGGCGCCACACGCCGAGCCCACGATCACCACTTGCGACTACTGCCCTGTCTGTCAGGGGATCAAGTTGTTGCGCACAGTCAGCCCCGATGCGGCCACGGGCGTTGCGGAGGCCCTGTCAGCGGTGACCGATGTCATTCGGGCTGCCTTGGACACCCTGTCGCAGAGCCAGACCCCCTCTCCTCACGTGGAACACATAGACATCGAGTGATCCCATGTGGCAACCGGGGTTCCATTGGCGCTAGCGTCGCGATGAGGCGGGTAGTCGTCGAAGGGACGAGAGAATGAGCTTAACGGTCGGCATTGATATTGGTGGAACCAAGATCGCGTCAGGTCTAGTAGACGAAGCCGGGAACGTGGTGCAGTCGGACCGACTGGCAACCCCGAGTCGCAACCCCGAGAGCGTTGAGAATGCCATCGTTGAATTGGTTCTGGAATACCGGTCTGAACACGATGTCGAAGCAGTGGGCATCGGTTGCGCAGGCTTCATCGACGAGAAACGCTCGCGGGTTCTGCTTGCTCCCAACCTCGGCTGGGCCGACGAGCCCTTGAGACTGGCCATTGAGAGCATCGTGAAGATCCCGGTGGTCGTCGAGAACGACGCCAACGCGGCGGCATGGGGCGAGTACAAGTTCGGCGGCGGCCAGGGCTCTGCGGACATGATCTGCGTGACCGTCGGAACCGGTATCGGAGGCGGGTTCGTCTTTGACGGTTCGCTCTACCGCGGCGCACACGGGTTTGCGGCCGAGATCGGCCACATGAGCGTCGAGCCGGGCGGCCGTTTGTGTGCCTGTGGCAACCGGGGATGCTGGGAACAGTACGCCAGCGGCAACGCGCTGGTGCGGGACGCAAGGCGGCTGGCCTCGGATCGTCGGGCTGAGGCCGAGGTGCTGCTCGACCTTGGCGACGGCACCCCCGAGGGTGTTCAAGGCAAACACATCACGCAGGCAGCCCGCCTGGGGGACCCAGTTGCGTTGGCGGCTTTCGCGGAGCTGGCCCACTGGCTCGGCCTGGGGATGGCCAACGTCGCTGCGCTGCTCGACCCTGGGTGCTTCATCATCGGTGGCGGCGTCAGCGAGGCTGGCGATCTCCTGCTCGGCCCCACCCGCCAGTCGTTCCTGACGGAGTTGTCTGGGCGGGAGAATCGCCCGGTGTTGCCGCAGATCGCCCTGGCATCGTTGGGCAACGCCGCTGGACTGGTCGGGGCTGCAGATCTCGCGCGCTACCGGTAGGGGCTGGAAGCTAGTCGGTTTGGCCAGCGATATTTCATCCGTTTGGACGATGCTGGGCCGTGCGACAATAGCCTGAGGCCATTTCGGGGGATCTGGTCTGTCGGCTGGTTTTCCGGGGGGATTCCGTGGGTTCACAATGTTGCGGGCGATTGCGCTCGCTTGCGGTCAGACAGCAAGGGGCGGTAGCTGTCGAGGCTGCCCTGATCATCCCGCTGCTCATCGTGTTGGTGTTTGGGATCATCGAGTTCGGTCTCTTGATCCGGGACTATGTCGCTGTCACTGCGGCTACCAGGAGTGCCGCCAGGGTGGCATCAGCCGAGCCGCGGGCGGCCGGGTTTGACACAGATGCTCGGGAGGCGGCATTGCACGCCATGTCGAGCTTGCCGATCGGTGACCTTCGGGAGGTGTGGGTCTACCGTGCCAATGCCGACGGCTTCCCCGGCACGGACGCAGGCGGGTCGTTTGCGAACTGCACGGCCTCGATCGACTGTGTGAGGTTCAGCTACGCTCCCGAGACACAGACCTGGACCGCCGTCGGCGGATTCGACTACCACAAGGTGGTCGCCTGCCAGGGAGCCGCAGACGCCACATCAGTCGGCGTCTACATTCGAGCCGACCATCAATCGCTGACCCGGCTGATCTTCGACTCGGTCGGCATGGCCGAGCACGCCGTCATGCGTTTTGAACCAATGCCGACTGTGAACGGTCTGGCCGGCGGCAATTGTCGTCCGACATGATCGGCAGAATGCGTCGCGACGACCGCGGCACCGTTGCTGTGATTGTTGCTGTGCTGATCGTCCCGGTCCTGCTCGGGAGTGCAGCCATGGGGATCGATGTCTCGTTGTGGCACCTGACCGGTCAGCGGATGCAGCGCGCTGCCGATGCGGCTGCCTTGGCGGGGGTGACCTATCTGCCCGGCAATCCGACCCGCGCGGACGAGGTCGCCCAACAGGCTGCGGCAGAGAACGGGTACCGAACCGTCGGCCCTACGGCGGTCACCTCGGCCGCGGTCCCCGGCAAACCGACGCAGTTGAGGGTGACCATTGTGACCACGGTCCGCAATGCGTTTGGCGGATTCATTGGCAAGCCGGAGCAGCAGTTGACCCGCACGGCCGTGGCGGACTATGCCGGGCCGGTGCCCATGGGAAGTCCGTGCAACAGCTTCGGCAACCAGCCCCCGGGCGGAACAGCTCGCGACGCTGACTCGGTCACGACATGTGCCGAGTCACCGCAACTGTGGGCGAACATCGCCGGGCCTGCTTCGCCCAAGTCCACCGGCGATGCGTTCACTACCCGGGGCTGTGCAACCGGGGACTCAGGCTGTGTCGGCTCGACCAATACCGACTACGACCCACGGGGTCAGTTCTATCGGGTCAGTGTCACGCCAGATGCACACGGGAACCTGCCGAGCTCGATCGAGTTGCAGGTGTTCGATCCGGTGATGGTTGAGGTCGGCGACCGTTGCGACCGGAACTTGCCGGCAACATTTGCTGTGGACCGACCGAATCCCTGGTCGGCTATCGCAGGGGACGCGGCACAGCGGTACGTCAAGGGGGCGACCTCTGCGTTTTGCACCGGGGACCACGAATACGATACGGATGCCTCCAAGGCAGTGACAACCTTCGCCGTAAGGGCACCGTCTGCTGCGGCCGATCCGCTGGCCTCGCCGTTGGTCACCAACTGCACCAGGCAGTACAGAGGCTATCCGAACACCCTGGACCTGTCGGCGCTGCTGAACAGCGGAAAGCCAGGCTACGACCCAGTTCTGGCCCAGAACTTCCGGCAATGGTCCTCGTTGTGCACCCTGTCGGCACCGGCCGCGGGTGACTACTACCTGCAGGTCAAGTCGAATGTCGCGTTTGGCTCCGCATCCACGGCAAACCTGAATTCGTTGACGGAATCGCCACCGTTGCTTCACTGGGCTGGGCACAACAGGTATGCCTTGCGGGCGAAGGTGATTGGGAACCCTGACGCAGTGTCGATCGCCGGAGCGGGCAGAGTGACCGTCTACGCGAACGCACCGGGGTCAAAGGCTGAGTTCTACCTCGCCCGCGTCGGCTCGGGGTCGGCGGGTCGGCGACTGACGTTGAGCTTGTTCGATGCCGGGGACGCTGACCGAGCGGGCACAATCACAATCCTGCCGCCGACCGGGTCGGACGTGTCACCCCCGGGATTCGCGCCAGCGTGCCAGGGTTGGGGCAGTGTGGTGGGGTCGCCCGCAGCCCCGTCAGACCTGTCCGAATGCGCCTTGCCCAATGTTTCTGTCAGTACCGGCTGGAACGGCAAGACGCAGATCGTCACCATGCCCATCCCGGCCAACTACACCTGCAATGATCGGGATCCGGCCGCCTGCTGGTTCAAGATCCGTTTCTCCTACCCGGGTGGCACGTTCGACACCACCAGTTGGTGGTCGGCGTTAGGGGGCGATCCGGTACGCATCATTGACTGACTCGGCGAATCCCGCCTGTTAGAGCTCCGTGCCGTCTTCCCAGCCTTCGCGGGGATGCGAGGGGCTCTTGCCCGCCCGGGCAAACAGCACCACGAATGAGACGACGAAGACCAGCACGCACAGCACGCCGAAGCCGAACTGCAACCGCCAATCGTCCAGGAAGATGGCGGAGAACACGAACACGATGGGTGCGCCGACGACCCCACAGATCGCGGCGAATTTGACCGGGTCATTGATTTGGCTCCGGATGGGTGCCACCGGCGGTGGCACGAAATGGTCGCCTGTCTCGTTGTCGTGCATGCGTTCATGCCTCCTGAGGCGGGGTGGTCAGGCGCTGGACGAAGGCGATGCTGCCGTCGAAGATCGTCTGGGCGTCGTTGTCGATGGTGGCGACGTGGTAGCTGTCCGCCAGGGTGATCTCTTCTTTGTCCTTGCTGGCAGCGTTCGCAAGGATCCAGGCCGTGTTGGACGGTTCCACGACGTGGTCATCAATGCTTCGGTAGATCAAGATGGGTTGGGTGACCTTGTCGATGTCCGACTTGATCGCTCGCCACAGCTCCTGCAGTGAGTGGGCGGCACGCAGGGGAATGCGGGCGTATGCGCCTTCGTCTTGGTCCGGCTTCTTGATGTCGTTGCGGATCCCCGGGAACGAAGGAATGATCAGTCGCAGGATGGGCAGTGCGTGCCGGTCGATCCGCTCGCTATGGACTGCCGGGTTGACGAGCACCATGCCGGCGATCCCGTCGCCCTTCTCCTCTGCCAGCCGCAAGGCCAGTGAACCGCCCATCGAAAGGCCCATGACGAACACTGTGTCGCACTGAGCTGCGAGTTCCCGGTAGTTGCGCTCGATTTCGGCGTACCAGTCCTGCCAAACCGTCTTGTTCATTTCCTGCCAGGTTGTGCCGTGCCCAGGCAGGCGAGGGGCGCGAACGGTATAGCCGGCCTCGCCTAGTGCTATGGCCCAATCCTTGATGGCTCGGGGTTGGCCGGTGAAACCGTGGCTGACCACGATTCCGATGTTGTTGCCGTCGTGCGAGTATGGCTCGGCGCCGGGTGCTAGGGGCACTGCTTCCTCCTTGGCGCAACTGATGGCATGCCAATCAGCTCCGCCACTGTTGATGATCATTATGGCTGGTGCGCTGGTTCCAGTGGGTTTCTCGTGAGAGATCGTCCCATGGACTCGTTTGTGGGCTAGCATGTGGCCTCGCGTGTCGAGTGTCGCCGCGCAAAGCCGTCGTCGTTGGTGAGTTGTTAGCGCGTGTTTCCAGTGTCCATTGCCAGTACACACCCCTCGGCCATAGGCTTCTACCGAGCGGGTCCGAGTAGCGTCGTGTTCGCAAGCAACCGGGGAGGGGTTGGATCGTGCTGTATTGGCTGTTGAAGTACATCGTGCTCGGCCCCTGGTTGCGTCTGCTCTATCGCATTGATGTGACGGGACTGGACAACGTTCCCCGCGAGGGAGCCGTGATCCTTGCCATCAATCACAATACGTTTCTTGATTCCTTCTTCTTGCCGCTGATCATCAAACGCCCGGTGACGTTCCTAGCCAAGGACGAGTACTTTGTGACGCCCGGAATCAAGGGCTACTTCATGAGGCAATTCTTCAAGGGGGTCGGTCAAGTCCCTGTGGATCGATCCGGAGGCGATGCCAGCGAGGCTGCCCTCATCACTGGAACCCGGGTGTTGAGCGAGGGCAAGGTCTTGGGCATCTATCCCGAGGGCACCAGGTCCCCTGACGGCAAGCTGTACCGCGGTCACACTGGGGTGGCACGGATGGCCTTGGCGGCCGAAGCGCCGGTGGTGCCGTGCGCGCTGCGCGGAACCCGCGAGGTACAGCCACCCGGCAAGCTGATCCCGCGAGTCAAGAAAGTCTTCGTCAATATCGGCGCTCCGCTGGACTTCGAGCGATATGAGGGCATGGAGAACGACCGGTTCGTGCTTCGCTCCATGACCGACGAGATCATGTACGAGATCATGATGCTGTCGGGGCAGGAGTATTCGGACATGTATGCGACCAAGGCTAAGATCATCTTGGCCGACCAGCCGCTGGAACAGGTAGATTTGGCCTCAACCCAGCAGACTGCGAATGCCTAGCCCGCGCTGCCCGTCGGATCGGCGGATCGGCGGATCGGCGGCGGACTAGACGGAGACTGCGTTCGCCCAGTTCTTGGTTCGCTCGACGGCGACCCGCCAGCGGCGGTACGCCTGCTGGTCGCGTTCTGCGGGTTCGAAAGTCCGATCGGAGCGCCACGTCGCGGCGAGCTCCTCCATGGAGGCCCACACGCCCGTACCAAGGCCGGCCAGGAAAGCCGCGCCCAGGCCGGTGGTCTCCAAGATCTCGGACCGAACAACCGGCACCTGCACCTGGTCGGCCTGCAGTTGGCAAAGGAAGTCGTTGGCTGCGGCGCCGCCATCTACCGTCAGTCGAGGCAGCGGTATGTGGGATTCGCCAACCATCACATCGACGACATCTCGTACTTCGAAGGCGATGGCCTCGAGGGTGGCTCGCACTATGTGGGCAGCAGTGGCCCCACGCGTCAGACCCATGATCGCCCCGCGTGCGTTGGGATCCCAGTCCGGTGCCCCGAGTCCGGTCAGCGCAGGGACGAACACCACGCCAGCCGAGTTGGGTACTGATTCGGCGATTGCTTGCGTTTCTGACGCGGACTTGATGATCCCCAGCCCGTCGCGCAGCCACTGGACGGCTGCACCGGTGACGAAGATTGCGCCCTCGAGTGCATACGTCAGAGTCCCGTCGGGCGCCTTCCAGGCCACCGTGCTCAGCAGCCCGGCGTCGGATCTGACCACCTTGTCCCCGGTGTTGACCAAAACGAACGAACCGGTGCCATAGGTGCACTTACTGGACCCGACGGTAAAGCAAGCTTGACCGAACAATGCAGCTTGCTGATCTCCGGCGATACCTGCGATGGGGATCTGCAGCCCACAGAACTCCTCAGGCTTGGTCGTGCCGACCTGCCCCCACGACGGTACGACCTCGGGAAGTGCGGAGATCGGCACACCAAACAGCTCGCACAGTTCCTCGCTCCAGCATCCCTTGCGAATGTCGAACAGCAGCGTCCTACTTGCATTTGAGGCGTCCGTGACGTGCGTCGCGCCACCAGTCATCCGGGCAATCAGGTAGGAGTCGATGGTTCCGATGGCCGTCGCGCCTGATTCGACGCCAGCCCACACCTCGGGCTCCTGTCGTGCCAACCAGGACAGTTTCGTGCCTGAGAAATAGGGGTCGAGCCGAAGACCAGTCAGTTTTGAGATTCGTTTCTCGTGTCCGTCAGCCTTGAGCTGCTCGCAGTCTCCGGCGGTGCGGCGGTCTTGCCAGACGATCGCGTTCCTGGGACTGGCCAGCGTGCTTCGGTCCCACAGCACGATCGTCTCGCGCTGGTCGGTGATGCCCACAGCTGTCGGCGCGCCGTGTTCCTGGACCGCGTCTGAGGCCAGCACTGTCTGCAGCGACGTGAGGGTCGCAGCCCAAATCTCCTCGGGTTCGTGCTCTACCCAGCCGTCGGCGGGGAAGTGCTGGGGAAACTCGGTGTTTGCTTTGGCGACAACCCGAGCGTCTTTGCTGACCAGCAGTGCGGTGACTCCGGTTGTCCCGGCATCGATGGCGAGAATAGTCATGCCGCGCACCTTAGCCAAGATTTCGCGCTCATGACAATGGAGACGGCAGCGGATGGTCTCCGAGGGTGAGATCGCCTAACGGTGGTGACGCGGGACCTTCGATCCGACTATGGTTCTGCCCATGACTGTGCGAAAAGTTGCAATGCTGACTGCAGGTGGACTGGCTCCGTGTTTGGCGACCGCGGTCGGTGGCCTGATTGAGCGCTACACAGATCTTGACTCCGAAATCGAGATCATCGCCTACGTGGGCGGGTACGACGGCCTGCTGCGGGGTCGTTCGATCACGATCACGCCGCAGATCCGGGCCCAGGCCGGGATCATCCATGAAGTGGGCGGCAGTCCCATCGGCAATAGCCGGGTCAAGCTGACCAACGTTGCGGACTGCGTCAAGCGCGGTCTGGTAGCCGAAGGCCAGGACCCGTTGCAGGTGGCAGCAGAGCAATTGACCACCGACGGCGTCGATGTCCTGCACACGATCGGTGGGGACGACACCAACACCACGGCAGCCGATCTGGCGGCCTACTTGCACGATCACAACTACGAGCTGACCGTCGTCGGTCTGCCCAAGACGATCGACAACGATGTCTACCCGATCAAGCAGTCGCTTGGGGCATGGACCGCCGCAGAGCAGGGCGCGCTGTTCGCCCGCAATGTCATTGCCGAGTACAGCGCCAGCCCGAGGTCGCTGATCATCCATGAGGTGATGGGCAGAAGCTGTGGCTGGCTCACCGGAGCGACCACGGCCAAGTACCGCGAATGGCTTGATTCCCGGCCATGGTTGCCGGAGTTGGGGATGGACCGTCGCCGGTGGGACGTCCACGCGGTATTCGTGCCTGAGATGGAGTTGGACCTAGCGGCCGAGGCGAAGCGCTTGCGAGCCGTGATGGACGAGGTTGGCAACGTCAACATCTTCCTGTCCGAAGGCGCCGGAGTCGCAGGCATTGTGGCCGAGATGGAAGCAGCCGGGGAGCAGGTGGCGCGCGATGCGTTCGGCCATGTGCGGCTCGATTCGGTCAATCCGGGACAGTGGTTCGCGAAGCACTTCGCAGCTTCTTTGTCCGCTGAGAAGACCCAGGTGTTCAAGAGCGGCTACTTCGCCCGTGCGGCTGCCTCCAACGCGGCGGACCTGCACCTGATCCAGTCCTGCACGGATCTCGCCGTGGATTGTGCAATGCGTGGCGAGAGTGGCGTCATCGGCCACGACGAGGACCAAGGCGACCGCCTGCGTGCGATTGAATTCCCGAGGATTGCCGGCGGTAAGCCCTTCGACATCAGCCAGGCCTGGTTCCAGGCGATTCTGGCGGACATCGGTCAGACTGCCACCTCCGGGTGACCCCCGGCGTCCGTTGATGCAGTGACGGCGGTCACTGCATCGAAAATGCCTTGTACGTGTGAGCGTGTCGGGGCGCTACTCTGTGCAGGTGGATTCTTCGGTGGTAGCGAGGTCGTCGGTCGTGCAGTGGCCCGAATTGCCGGCTGCGCATCAACCGATTTGGCCTGACGAGCAGGCGCTTGCCGCTGCTCGTGCGCAGTTGTGCGTGGTGCCGCCGCTGGTGTTCGCGGGGGAATGCGATCAGCTCCGCGGTCATCTGGCTGAGGTGGCCGCGGGTAACGCGTTCGTGCTGATGGGTGGCGATTGCGCTGAGACCTTTGCCGCGAACACGGCCGAATCCATCCGCGCCCGGCTCAAGACGGTGTTGCAGATGGCTGTGGTGCTGACCTACGGTGCCGGAACCCCAGTCATCAAGGTCGGTCGGATGGCCGGGCAGTACTTCAAACCGCGGTCCTCGCCAGTGGAGCTTCGCGATGGCATCGAGGTGAACTCCTACCTCGGCGACGGGGTGAACCAGTTGGAGTTCGATCCGGTTGGTCGGGTGCCGGATGCTCACAGACTCGTGCATGCTTACAACGCCTCGGCCCAGGCCCTGAATCTGGTGCGCGCGTTCACTCAGGGTGGCTACGCCGATCTGCGCCAAGTCCACGCCTGGAATCAGGATTTCGTTCGGGACAGCCCGGCCGGTCAGAAATACGACCAGTGGGCGGCAGACGTCGACCGGGCACTGTCCTTCATGCAGGCCTGCGGCGCCGATCCCGAAGAATTCCGGCGGGTCGACTTCTACGCCGCGCATGAGGCGTTGGTGCTGGACTACGAGCAGCCCCTGGTTCGCATCGATTCGCGCACCGGTCGTCCTTACTCGGTCTCAGGCCATTTCCTGTGGGTGGGTGAGCGTACCCGCGACCCGCTTGGAGCGCACATTCAGTTCGCGGCCACCATCCGCAATCCGATTGGCGTCAAACTCGGACCGACGACCGCGCCCGACGATGCACTTGCCCTCGTCGAGAGACTCGATCCGTTCAACGAAAGTGGTCGGATCACCCTGATCACCCGGATGGGTGCTGGAAGGGTCCGAGATGTGTTGCCCGACATCGTTGAGAAGGTGCAATCCAGCGGTCGACAGGTGGTCTGGATGTGCGATCCGATGCACGGCAACACTCGTACGTCCGCGTCCGGCTTCAAGACGCGGTCGTTCGACGATGTCGTGGATGAGGTGCGTGGGTTCTTCGAGGTGCACACCGCCTTGGGTACCCATCCTGGCGGCATGCACATCGAGCTGACCGGCGATGACGTGACCGAGTGCGTCGGAGGTTCGTTCGGGATCGAGGAGCACCAGGTTGGCAACCGTTACGAGACCGCCTGCGATCCGCGCTTGAACCGCGAACAGTCGCTGGAATTGGCTTTCATGGTCGCCGAGATCCTTGGATCGCACAGAGGCGTGCGGGCGCTTAGCTAGAGGCGTTGGACTCGACTGGACGACCGTCGGGCTCAGACGATGGTGAGGGTGATCGTGGTGCCGCGCGGGACTTCGTTCCCGGATCCGACGCTCTGGCTGTACACCCGGCCGAGCACGACGACTGGCAGTTGGTTGGTCGTGACCGCTTTGAGTCCGAGTTGGTTCAAGGTGGCGATCGCGTTTGCTTTGGACATGCCAACCAGATAGGGCACTTTGACCGGGGGCGGACCCTTGGAAACAACCAGATCAACGGTGCTTCCGATCTTGACGACGGTACTGCTGCTGGGCTTGGCTGAGATGACCTTGCCGGCTTCGACGCTGTCGCTGTAGTCCTCGCTGGTGCTGCTCACCAGGCGCGCGGCAGCCAGCCGGGCCAGCGCCTTGGCCTGGGTCAGACCTACTAGTTTGGGAATGGCGATCGTTTCGGGCCCGGCCGAGGTGTGTACGTTGATCGACTGGCCCTTGTGGACTTGCGAGCCCGCGGCCGCGTCAGAGGAGACGACCGCGCCCTTGGGAACGGTGTCGCTGTAGTCCTGACCCGAGACGTTCATGGTCAGGTCCATGGTAGCGAGCTTGGCACTGGCCTCGGTTGTCGAAAGGCCCACCACCGACGGCATGGAGACCACCTGCGCCTTGCTCCACGACCAGGTTCCGAATCCAACCCCGGCACCGATCAGGAGCAACACCAACAGCCCAACCAGGACGCGCACAAACCGGCGGCGCTTGCGGGGTTTCTTGCCGATTGGCGGCGCCGGGTCCAGCGTGCCGCCGCCGTCGCCGGTGGGTGCAGGCGGGCCGGAAGCGTCTGGCGACGGAACCGGCGGGGGACTGACAGGTTGCGAGTCGATTGGCGGCGGGCCCGGCGTTGGGGGTAGCAGCGGCACTAGCGGCGGGGGCAGTGGAGGTGCCGCGGTCAGCGTGGGGGTCCGTGTGTGCGGTGGAGTCAGATTGCGAGTGGTGGTTGCGCTCGCCCACGGTCCGACGGTGATGGTGGCATCGGTTCGATCGAGCACGATGGTCTTGCTTGCCGGCGCCTGATCGCCCAGCGCTGCCCGAACCGCGGGCACATGGGACACGAAGTCGGCGGCGTCCGCGTAGCGAGCGTTGGGGTTCTGCTTGGTGGCGATGGCGACGAGCTCATCGACGTCGGCTGGGATTTCCGGGCGAATCGAGGAAGGCAGCGGAACAGTGGCGTTGACATGCTGGTAGGCCACTGACAAGGGGGTCTCGCCGGAGAACGGTGGTTGGCCGACCAGGCACTCGTAGAGCAGGATCCCGCAGGAGTAGACATCGGTGCGGGTATCGGCGTAGCCCCGTTCGACCTGTTCGGGGGCCAGGTAGGCGACCGTCCCGATCAGCAGGCCGCGGGTGAATCCGGTCTGGGAGCTAGCTGCGATCGCCCGGGCGAGTCCGAAGTCGGCTACCTTCACCCGACCGTCGTCAGCGATCAGGACGTTCTCAGGCTTGATGTCCCGGTGGGCGAAGCCGGCGCGGTGAGCGGCGGTCAGCGCTTCCAGCACGGGTTCGATGATGCCGAGGGCCTTGGCTGGGGTGAGCCGACCCTCCCGGGTCAGGACATCACGCAGGGTGCAGCCCGAGACATATTCCATGACCAGGTAGACGATCCCGTCGTGCGACCCCTGGTCCGAAACCGTCACGAGCGAGGGATGGGACAAGCTGGCCGCGGAACGGGCCTCCCGCTCGAAGCGGCTGACGAAGGCAGGGTCTTCGGCGAGGGATGGATGCATGACCTTCAGGGCGACGGTCCGGTCCAGTCGCAGGTCGTTCGCCCGGTAAACGGTCGCCATCCCACCGCGGGCGATGAACTGCTCGACGCGGTAGCGACCATCCACCACCTTGCCGACGAGCGACTGTGACCGAGTATCCACAGGACGAGTGTACGAACGATTCGCCCATTAAGCGGTCAACTGGTCGGGCTGGCGCCGATTTCTGGCGTGATCGACAGGATTTCGTCGCGTCGCCACCCCGTATGGCCGGGCCTAGGCGCCGACTTGGTGAGAATCTGGACCTGTGGGCGAGTTCACGTATCTGGCGGTTCTGGCCGGCTGCTTCCTTGGCACGCTGTGGCTGGAGTTCGCGCTGCGCACCCATGTGTACCGACGCTGGCTGCGTCTGCTGCTGACGGTGGCCCCAGTGGTGATTGTCTTCTCCGGCTGGGACCTGTACGCGATCGCCGCCGGCCATTGGACGTTTGACCCTCAGTCCACGATTGGCGCCGTGCTGCCTGGCGGGCTTCCGTTGGAGGAGTTGCTGTTCTTCATCGTTGTGCCGATCTGCTCGGTCCTGTCCTTCGAGGCGGTTCGGGCCGTGAACCGTTGGCCCGCTGGCGACGAAGTCGGCCAAGGTCCGCACTCTCAGGTCGGGCCGCCGGAGCCGCAGGTGCCGAAGTGAGCTACACGGCACTTTCGGCGGTGGCGGTGGCGGTGGTGGTGGTTCTGGACCTGGCTGTCATCCGGACACGACTGTTGATCCGCAAGGTGTTCTGGACCGCCTACGCGATCATCGTGGCCTTCCAGCTGCTGTCCAACGCTATCCTGACCGGGCTTCGGGTGGTGCGCTACAACGGCGAGGCGATCATCGGTTCGTCCACCCCACCACAGGGCGCACCACCGTTCCTGGGCGACGGTCGGATTGCCTTTGCCCCAGTGGAGGATCTGGTGTTCGGATTCGCTCTGGTGCTGTTGACCCTGGTGCTGTGGGTGTTCTGGGGCCGACTAGGAATTGGCCGAACCCCGATGGCGGGCCCGCCGCGCCTGCTGCCACGCAGAGCCAGCCACCCGCAGTCGCCGACGCAGCGGGACCCGGGCTCGTAGGGTGAACACGTCGTAATCGTTCTTCACAACCTCGTCGGCAATCTGGCAGTACAGGATTCGGGCAGCGTCGATGCACGGTCGGCAGTCTGGGCGCAGCATCTCGATCCCGGGTCGCGAGGCGCGCTCCAACTCGTGCACCCGTTGCACCTGAAACGCCAGTGCGTCCCGCAGTTGGTCGGTCACGACGCGGCTGTGCAGGTCCGCCGGTGTCACACCGAACTCGGCGAGTTCGTCGAGCGGCAGGTAGATCCGGCCTCGGTCGAGATCCTCGCCCCCATCCCGGATGAAGTTCGCCAACTGGAACGCCACTCCGAGCATGCTGGCGTACTCGCCGGCCTGCGGGCTGGTTGGCTCCAGGATCGGGACCATTTGTAGGCCGATGACCGCCGCCGAGCCGTAGACGTACGTGTAGAGGTCGTCGTACGTGTCGTAGTGATCGACGTCCAAGTCCATCCGCATCGAGGTGAAGAAGGCCTCGAAGTGCTCCCGAGGAATCTGCCAGCGAATGGCGGTATCTATCGTCGCCGCAGCGACCGGGTCGGCAGACGATCCAGCTTCGAGGTCGGTGAAGAACCGCGCGGCAAAGTCGTCCAACGCCAACTGGCGTTGGACAACGCTGGTGTGGGCCGTCGAGTCGACGATGTCGTCGGCGAATCGGGCCAGTCCGTACAGCGCGTGGACGAATGGGCGCTTGGGCTTGGGCAGCAGCAGCGTCGCCAGATAGTAGGTTTTGCCGTGCTCGGCGTTCAACGCCCGACACAGTTCGTATGACTTCTGCAGCCCCGGGTCGGTGATTCCGGCGGCGACCAGCGACCGATTCGGCACAAGTGCATTGTCGCATCGCTCGGCGCAGCGGCGGGCAGCGCCGTGACCCAGGTACCCTTCGGTACGTGTCAGCCGAGCAACCCGGGCAAGTGCCCGCTGCCCGAAGGCCCTCGACGGGTGTTCAGGCGGATTCGCTGACGCTGTTCGTGCTCAGGTCGGTGCTGCCAGGCTTCATAGCCACCCTGCTGGTCGGGATCGGCGCCTTCGGCGTCGGGTGGCTGCCGCTGCAGACCTCGCTGGTGGACTACTCAGTGGTCGATGCGTTGCGCTCGACGACCCTTGGGGCAGTGGTGTCCAAGGGCGCTGTGGTGGTCGGTATCGCATTGCTGATCCAGGCATGGCTGCTGCTGGGCCACGATGTGATGCGCGGGTACGTCAAGGACGTACGCCGCCTGTGGCTGGCGCTCGGGGCGTGGGCCCTGCCGTTGATGCTTGCGCCGCCACTGTTCAGCCGCGACGTCTACTCCTACTTCGCACAGGGCAAGATGATGGTTTGCGGCATCAGCCCCTATCAGTATGGCTCGTCTTCGGTTCCCGGTTGGTATGAAGACGGCGTTGACCCGATGTGGGGTGAGGCGCCGACCCCATACGGGCAGTTCTGGCTGCTACTGTCTCGCGGAGTCGTGGCCTTCACCGGGGGAGGACAACCGGTTCCCGGACGGCCTTGTGTCGAGCAGTTTACCGGCACGACTCCCTACAGTGGCGCGCTGGTGTTGCGACTGCTCGCGGTGATCGGAGTTGCGCTGCTCGCTTGGTCAGTGCCCAAACTGGCCCTCGCCGGTGGAATCTCACCTGCCAAAGCGCTCTGGCTTGGAGTCCTCAATCCACTGGTCCTGATGCACTTCGTGTCCGGAGCCCATAACGATGCGCTGATGGTGGGCCTGGTTGCCACCGGATTGGCATTGGCTGTGGAGCGAATGCCGATCCTGGGCATCATCCTGATCACCCTCGGGGGCAACATTAAGCCGATCGGTCTGGTGGCTCTGCCATTCCTGGGATTGATCTGGGCCGGGAGCCATGCCACCAAGCTGCGCGTTCTGCAGAAGTGGTTGATAGTCGGCGCGATAGCCGCGGTCATCCTGGTCGGCTTCGCGACGATCACCCACACTGGATTCGGTTGGCTCAGCGCGCTGTCCACCCCCGGTGCGGTCAAAACCTGGTTGTCGCCGCCCACCGCTGTGGGTATGGCAGTAGGCGATGCGTTGGCCCTGTTCGGGTTCGACGTCACCGATACCTTGATCGAGATCTGTCGCTTACTGGGCACGGTCGCCACCTTGGTGGTACTGGGATACCTGTGCCTCAAGCCGCAGGGCCGCACGCCGATCCGCGGCGCCGCGCTGGCGTTCTTTGCGCTGGTGGCGCTTGGCCCGGTCGTCCAACCGTGGTACGTACTGTGGAGCCTGCCGCTGTTTGCCGCCTCGGGCCTACGGCGCAACGAGTTCCGGGTTGCGCTGATCGGTATTGCCGGCTTCACCCTGTACGGGTTGATCACTTCGAGTTCGACGCAGGATTCGCTGGTGCAGATCTCTGATTTGGTGGCGCTGTTCCTAGTGGCCATCGTGATCGGGGTCGTCATGGCGGCCAGCCCTCGGGAGCGGCGCTTGCTGCTCGGCGGCCCAGATGACGTTGGGCTGGTGCCGGACGACCCGCCCGCACGGGCTAGAGCGGCCATGCTGGTCTTTCGCGGCAGCAGGGCTACTGATGGATCATCCGGTGATGCGCTGGGCCGCGAGTCGCCCTGAGATGATCACCATCGGGACCCCGACGCCGGGAGTGGTGCCAGACCCCACGAAGACAACGTTCTCGCCCCAGATGTTTCCGGGTCGAAACGGCCCGGTTTGGGTGAACGAGTGGCTGGCCGCAAACGGCGCCCCACGTTCCATGCCCTGCTGCTGCCAGTCCAGTGGGGTGGTCAACCGCTCGACGGTGATGGCGTCGGCGAAGCCCAGGTAGCCGTTGGCGTGCAGCGTGGCCAACATCGATTCGCGGTAGGAGTCCGCCATGGCGGTCCAATCCATGCCGGAATCCTGATTCGGGACCGGGAACAGGACGTAGTAGTTCTGCTTGCCTGACGGGGCCAGGCTCGGATCGGAGTGAGTGGAGTTGGTCACGAAGAAGCTCGGGTCGCTCATGAGAGTTCGTTTGGCGATCAGTTCGTCGAACACCGACCGCCAAGAACGCCCGAAGTGGATGTTGTGGTGGGCCGTTTGCGAGTACTCGGCGGTGGAGCCGGCAAGCAGCACCACGCAGGAGGGCGAGTACTTCAGTCGCCGCACCGACCACGGTTCGCGTCCCAACAGATCGCGGTAGGCAACCGGTAGATCCGGATTGAGTACCACCGTGTCGGCCTCAATACGCTCGCCCTGCTCGGTGATGATCGCGGTCGCGCGTGTTCCGCGGGTTTCGACTCGGGCGACCGTCTGGCCGTACCGGAAGGTGACTCCATGTTTTTGGGCCGCCGCCGCCATCGCGGTCGGCAGCGCGTGCATGCCGCCCTTGGGGAAGTAGACGCCAGCAACGGAGTCCATGTAGGCGATGACCGCGTAGATGGCGAGCGCGTCGAATGGGGACAGTCCGGCGTACATCGATTGGAATGAGAACACCCGCTGTGTACGCGGGTCTTTCAGGAACTGCCCTACTTTGGGTGCCAGCCGCCGGAAGCCGCCCGCGGCCACCAGTCGCGCCAGATTCGGGGTGAGCAGGTCGAACGGGGAGTCGATATTGCGGTCGATGAAGTCGTTCATTTCCAGCGTGTACAGGGTGCTGACGTAGTCCACGAAGCGCAGGTAGTTGGCCGCCTCCGCCGATCCGATCCGGGCCTCGATCTCCGCCGCCATCGCAGCCGGGTCGGAGTGCACATCCAATCGGGAGCCGTCCGGATAGAACGCCCGATACAGCGGTGCGACCGGGAGCAGGTCGAGCCAGTCGCCGGTTCGCTCGCCCAGGCTGGCGAACGCGTCATCGATGAGGTCCGGCATTGTCAGGACGGTCGGTCCGGTGTCGAAGCGGTGGCCCTGTACGTCCCACAGGCCACAACGCCCGCCCGGCACGGATTCGCGTTCGACTACGGTGACTTCGCGTCCCGTTGCAGCCAGGCGCATTGCGGTCGCCAGGCCGCCCAGTCCGGCGCCGACCACCACAACCCGGTCGCTCTTTCCGGTGACGGTGCGCATCTGCATCAGTGCGATCTGCTAGTAGCGATGAAGGCCAGGTCCGACAACACATTGCGGACTGTCGGATCCAGAACCACCGTGTCTAGCGCACGCAGCGCCTGTTCGGTCCGGCGCGCGATCAGGTCTTCGGTCTGTGCCAGGGCGCCAGTACTGATGATGACCTCGCGCATTGCCGAGATCGCAGCCTGGGACAGCTCTGGATTGCCCAAGCCTTCGAGCAGAGTCTGGCGTTGGTCCTGGTCGGCCGATTGCAGTGCCACGGCCACCAAGTAGGTCCGCTTGCCCTCGCGTAGATCGTCGCCAGCCGGCTTGCCGGTGATCTCTGGATCTCCGAATACACCGAGCACGTCGTCTCGGATTTGGAAGGCCTCGCCGATCGGCAGTCCGTAGCCCGACAGCGCGCCGAGCAACTCCGGCGACCCGTTCGCCAACGTCGCGCCGAGCTGTAGCGGCCGCTCGATGGTGTACTTGGCCGACTTGTAACGGGCGACTCGAAGCGCGCGCTCCGGCGAGGCCGAACCCTTCGCCTGTTCCAGTAGGTCTAGGTACTGCCCGCCCAGCAGCTCAGTCCGCATGATGTCCAGTACCGGCTTGGCGCGAAGGATCGCGTCGGCGGGTAGTCCGCAGCTGAAGAACAAATCGTCGGTCCAGGACAGGCACAGGTCGCCTAGCAGGATCGCCGCCGCATCGCCAAAACGGTCGGCGTCGCCGCCCCAGCCGTTCGCCAGATGGATCGCTGAGAATCGCTTGTGGGCCGCGGGCATTCCGCGGCGGGTATCGGAGTCGTCCATCACGTCGTCGTGAACCAAAGCACTGCCCTGCAACAGTTCCAGCGAGGCGGCTGCTATCAGCGCACCGGACGATTCGTGGTCGCCGCCAGCGGCTCGCCAGCCCCACCAGCAGAAGGCCGGTCGCAGACGCTTTCCGCCGCGCAGCAGGTCTATCAGCGCCGAGTCGAGTACGCCGAGTTCCTCACTGATGTCGCACAACTTCGGACGCTGGCGAGTCAGGAAGTCCGTGAGAGCCTGGGAGACTCGTGATCGGAGGTCTTCGATATCCAGGGGTGAATCGGGGGTGGACACGCCGCTAGCTTAGGCGCGCTGGGAGGTGGTGGTGCATCGGTGTCTGGCAAGGCAATACCCTGCACCCATGTCCCAGACCGTCCAGGATGTGCTCGCCAGCGGCACGAGGTCGTTCTCTTTCGAGTTCTTCCCGCCCACAACCGACGCGGGCGAGCAACACCTGCGTGGGGCTCTTGGCGTTCTGGAAGCCCTCAATCCGACGTTCGTATCGGTTACCTATGGATCGGGCGGCGGTACTCGCGACCGGACCATGGGAGTGATCAGACAGATCTCTTCGGAGACCTCGATCCTGCCCGTTGGTCACCTGACCTGCGTTGGAGCCAGCGCCCAGGAACTGCGCTGCGTCGTCGATCAATACGCAGATGCCGGAGTGGGCAACATCCTGGCCCTGCGCGGTGATCCCCCCGGCGGTCCGGCCGCTACGTGGGCCCCCGAGCCCGATGGTCTGACTCACGCGGTGGAACTCGTGTCGCTCATCCTGGCGGCCGGCGACTTCTGTGTCGGGGTGGCTGCCTTTCCTGACCCGCATCCCGCTTCCGGGTCGGCCGATGTGGACGCGCAGGTGCTGCTGGCCAAGCAGCAGGCCGGCGCCAGTTTCGCGATCACTCAGTTCTTCTTCACTGCGAGCCGCTATCACGATTTGGTGCAGCGGAGTTCGGCGATCGGGGTCACCATCCCGATCATTCCGGGCATCATGCCGGTGACCAATCTGGCGCAGATTCAGCGGTTCGCGGCCTTGTCGGGAACCGAGATCCCGGTCGAGATCGCCCAGCAGTTCGACGGCCTTGATGAGGGGTCTGTCCCGAAACTCGGCATTGAGCTGGCCAGTGAGCTGTCTGCCCAACTGCTGGCAGAGGGCGCACCGGGCTTGCATTTTTACACGCTCAACCGGTCGACGGCGACCCGCGAGATCTACGCGAATCTCGGCCTGCCGAGGTGATGGCCGTTCAGCGGCGGGCGGTCAAATCGATCGCCTGGTGGTAGAGGCCGCTGGCTGTCTCGATGACCTGGGGCCAGCCGAATGGCGGGATAGTCGTGCGGTTGTGGTCGGTCAGCGTTGCCAGCAGGGTGCGGTCGGTCGCCAGCCGAACGATCGCGCGCGTCATGCCGGCGTCGTCGGCGGCGATCAAACCCTCGACACCGTTGTGTACGAAGGAGGTGACGCCGCTGCCGGACAGTGCGACGACCGGAAGACCAAAGGTGCGGGCCTCCAATGCGGCTATCCCGAACGACTCCAAGCGCGTCGGATTGATGAAGACATCCGAGTCGGCGAAGATCTCCCGGATCTCAGATGATGATCGCCAACCTGCCAACTCGATCCAATCCAGCTTTCGCTCGCTGATGACCCGCTCGATCTTGCTACGGTCCGGCCCGTCCCCGATCAGGACCGCCCGCAGCTTGACGTCCGCCGGTAGTTGCTTCCTGGCGGCTGCGAGCATCTCCACTAGAGCCAGACTGCGTTTGCGCAGTGCTAATCGGGCCACCGAGACGACGACCAGTTCGTTGGGGTCCTTGTCGGGGCGCGCCTGGCCGCGCCAGGTGTCGATGTCGATCCCATCGGGCATGATCGCAACGGTGCAGGAATCCGCCAGTGCCCGCTGCAGTGACTCGGCGGCTGTTTCGCTGACGGTGGTCCAGATGACGGGCCAGCGCCGCCAGCCGGTAACGCTGTTGAGGCCGCCGATCAGTGGTGCCCAGTTGGCCCAGACCGAGTGGACAGTGACCACTGCCGGCAATCCAGCGTGAACCGCGGTCCGAAGAGCGGGCCAGGCGAACGGAGAAACCAAGCCCCCATGCACATGGACCACGTCGGCCTGAGCCTTGAGTGCCCGGGCGAGCGAGGATCCGACGTGTGGTGTTACCGGCAGACTGGCTGGCAGTCGCACGGCGAGTCGGTGGATCGGCACGCCGTTGTCGGTTTCGCCCGGTATGACAGCCCGGCGGCGCCCGGCAGGTGTAGCCGTAAAGATCACCGGATGCTCGCCAGCGGCCGCCTGCGCCTGGGTCAGGCCTCGGACCTGGGACTCGATTCCACCGGTGCGTGGCAGATAGACATCGCTGACGTGGGCGACTCGCACATCAGTCCTTTCGCTGGTTGTCGCACTTTCCCGGTCGTACTGCGTGAGAATGCGGTTGTGCCTGTCACGGTCGTGTTCTTGCACGCTCACCCAGACGACGAAGCGTTGCTGACCGGGGGAACCATGGCAAGGCTAGCGGCTCAGGGGCATCGAGTGGTGCTCGTGACGGCCACTGACGGCGCCGCGGGTTTGGCTGCGGCCGCAACCGGACAGGATGGTTCGCTGGCCGCGATCCGCGCCGATGAACTGAACCGGGCGGCAGCGGTGCTCGGGGTGTCCCGCACTGTCCGTTTGGATTACGGCGATTCGGGCCTCGATGGGTTGGGAACCCCGTCGATTACCGGTGCCCCGCCGTCGGTGCGGCGCCCCTTCGTGCAGGTGCCGGTGGAGCAGTCGGCGGCCAGGGTAGCCCAGTTGTTGGAGCAGGAGGCTGCGGCTGTGCTGGTTGGCTATGACTCATCAGGAGGCTACGGACATCCGGATCACATTCGGGTTCACCACGTGGCTCGCGCCGCGGCCCGACTCGCGGGTACCCCGTTGCTGCTGGAGGCGACCCGGCCGCGTGCGGCACTGTCGCGAACCGTTCGGGCGGCGTACGGTCTGCGCGGTGTTGTGCCGGCACTGGCGGGCCTGGACGTTGATGCCTGGCGGACTGCGTACACACCCAAAGCGCGCATCACTCATCGCATCGACGTCCGACCTTGGCTGGAGCACAAACGTGCCGCGCTGGCGGCCCACGCCTCTCAGGCCACTGCAGACGACGGTGCCCGTACCATCGAGGTGCTGCTGCGCCTTCCCAAACCCGTGTTCAAGATGTTGATGGGCACTGAGTGGTTCGCGGGCCCCTATCAGGGACGCACGTTCTACGCTGACCCGTTGGCCACGCTGAATCGACGGGAGCCAAATTGAACGACGTGTCTGAGGAATACCCCGCGCCCAGTGATGCAGCGACCTCGAGTGCGGACGATGCCGACGTACCGGAGGCGGTACGGTCCGGATGGCGTCCCAGCGTCAAGCACATTGTCATGTCTGCCCTGTCACTGGTGCTAGCGGCTGTCTTGGTCGTCGTGGTGGTACCGCGTGCCGCGGGCGCCAACTGGAGCGATTCGTTTGCTGTGCTCGGGCAGCTCAGCGTCAAAGACATCATTCTGATGACGCTGTTCTGGGCGCTCGGCTTGTGGATGTACACATTCGTGTACACCGGAAGCCTGCCCGGGCTGACCCACAGCAAGGGTTTGGCGCTGAACTTGACCGGCTCGTTGGTGTCCAACCTGCTTCCGTTCGGTGGTGCGGCTGGGGTGGCTACCACGTACGGACTGACCTACGCCTGGGGGTTCTCCGGGCTGGCCACGTCTTTGATGATCCTGGTGAGCGGCCTGGCGAACTTCCTCATCCGACTCCTGCTGCCGGTCGTCGGTCTCGTGGCGCTGTTCTTCACGGGGGTCAAACTCAGTGGTGCCGGGGGAGATGTGGCGCTTGGGACGCTGGGTGGATTGGCCGTGATCACCATGGCCTTGATCTTGATGCTGTTCAGCTCGACGGTGGCCGCCCTGCTTGGCAGCCTCGGAGATCTCCTCGTCCGCGGATTGTGCCGTGTGCTGCGGCGACCCACGCCGAAACAGTCGCTACGGGACGGAGCCGTGAAGATGCAGGGGACCGCCGTCGTGGTGATTCGCCGCGGCTGGCCCTCGATTGCCTTTGGGATGTGTGCCTATTACGGCAGCGAGATCATTCTGTTCGGCATCGCTTTGCACGGTCTTGGGTCGGACATTGGCTGGGCGGGCGTGGTCGCTGCTTTTGCCTTGTCCAGGTTGTTGACCGCGGTGGTGGTGACACCTTCGGGGGTGGGAATCTCGGAGGCCGGGACAGCGGGTGCGTTGGTGTTGTTCGGGGTTCCTCCAGCGATCGCGACCGCTGCCGTGATCGTGCTGCTGGTCTACACCTATTTGATCGAATTGCCGACCGGAGCCGCGGGCTGGATCTGGGTTATCGCGATGCGCAAACGGTGGTTCAAGCGGGGATTTCACCGGGCGCAGTCGTCGCCCCAGGAGTAGCAGCAGAGGTACTCTCAGCCAGCGTTGGCGCCCGATATGGCTTGCTCGACCTCCGCCACCACCGAGTTCGGCACCAGTTCGCGCTCAGCCAGGATCCGGGCCGCTTCAGCCGCGTTGCCCACGAAGTTGAAAGTGATTCCCTCGGCTGCCAGCGACTCGTTCCAACCGTGCAATTCCAGGGCGCGCTCGGCCAGGTGCTCGCCGACATCGATGATGAAGATCGAGTCCACACAGCCCGGGTAGTTCCGGGCTGCTTCGACGTAGGTGTCCGGATCGTGTTGGCCGGAGTCACCGATCAGAATGAATCTGGTCTCGGGGAACGCGGCGAAGAGCCGCGAGATCGTCAGACGCTTGTGCTCTCGTCCCGAACGCATCACGTAGCGCTCCTGCGGCCCCCAATCGGTCAAGAACAGGGCGCCTTTGGGGAAGCCTCGGATCTCCAGGAACTCGACCAGCATGTCGTACAGCGTCCATGGACCGGTCGAGACGTAGAAGAAGGCCGGCGGGTGCTGCTGCCTGAGTCCTTCGCGCAAGCCGGCGTACAGTTCTGCCATTCCGGGGATCGCCCGACGAGTCTCCGGACTGCCCAGCAGCGTCCTGCGGACCGCCGCGAACCCCTCTGTCAGGCCCGTCCGCAGCACGGTGTCGTCCACATCGCTGATGACCGCGAAGGGTGCCGCTGGGTCTGGGGCGATCACCTCACCGGTGGTGAAGGAGGGCTTCTCTGACGGGTCCACTGGCACCGTGACGACGTGGTACTCGTGCCATCCGGGTGCCAGATCGGCTGCTGGCAAGTGGATTGCGGCGTAGCCGTGGCGATCTGTGATTCCTTCGCCGGCAATTCCGTTGAGCAATACGCTGACTTTGACTCCGGGGAATGCCAGGGCGACAAAGCGGCGTAGGTTCGTGCGCAGCACTTTTGGGTCTGTCAGGGCTGCAGAGGCCTGCGGAATAACCGGTTCCTCCAGCACCCTGACCTGAAAGTGTGCTTGACCGCCGGAGACGAAGCCGCGGAAAGCGACGGTGAAGGTCGCCCGAAGGGTGCCCTTGCCGATCTTGCGTTCACGGCGGAAGGCCGAGATTCTGCGGTCCAGGTCGCTGACGGCCCGCGCGGTACGGGCTCCGCGCAAGGTGGCGTCCAGTTTGTCCCCGACCGTTGTGGTGGCGGTGGTGGCCGCATCGCCGATCGCCCGTAGTGAGCGGGATACGAGCACGCTGACGCCTGTGCTCGAAGTGTCGTCGTCCGATTCGTTGGCTGTGTTCAGGTCTGCCACGGCATCGCTCATATGCCTAGGCTGTCATGTCGGGATAGCCGAGCGGTATCGCTAGCCGGTAATGAACTCGATCTCGTAGCCGACGAACAGGCCGGTGGCACTGATGCCGGGGATCGTCAGCAGGGCGGCCTCAAGCTCCCCGGGCGCCAAAGCCCCATCGAGTTCCAGGTCCATCACAACGCTGCCGTGCTCGTCGATGACGCCGCCGTCCTTGCCGCCGGCGGGTCGAACTGTCGGCGCTGTGCCGGTCACTTGCCGAACCCGGTCCCGTACCAGATTCTGGGCTTCCGGCACGACGGCCAGTGGCAACTTGTGGACCTGCCCCAACCGGGTGACGAATTTTGAGGAGTCCACCAGAATGATCCGGTGCCCGGCAGCAGCGAACACCAGCTGCTCGCGGACGAAGGCGCCGCCGCGGCCCTTGATCAGGTTTCCGTCGGGGTCGACCTCGTCCGCTCCGTCGAAGCACCAGTCGGGACGCGCGTTGACCAGTGATGTGACGGTCAGACCTAAGTCGGTGCAGAAACCCTCAATCTCCAATGAGGTGCACACGCACCTGATGTCGAGCGAGTCCGATTCGACGCGGTCACGCAGGGCAAGCAGCGCTAGGAAACTGGTGCTGCCGGACCCGATGCCGATGATCTGGCCGTCCTTCGCCCGGTGTGCTAGCTCGGCGGCGATCCCGCGCTTGGCTGCTTCATTAGAGATGGTGGTGGGCCAGGCGGGTGCAACGAGACCGTCCCAGAGCATGTGTGTCCCCTCGAGTTGATCGTGTCCGATATGACCGGATATTGATGTCCGATATCGTGAGCCTAGTCACGTTTGGCGCTTGGCGGGCGTCAGAGGTGCCGGTCGGGCATATTTCAATTCAACCAAATAGCCCAACAGGTCAAGAATCGGTCTGTTTCCTGCCGATGCGTGCAAGGACGGAATTTGGCAGTCCAATGTCACCGGTGTGGACACTAGGAAGTGAGGTTGCGACCATGCTTGACCCGGCGCCCTCGCTGGCACACAGCGATCAAGGCAGTGGGTTGCGGGCGTGGTTGCATCGGGTGCCGGTCGCGGTCCGAGTCCTGCAGATTCTGCTCGTGGCGCTCTTGGTCGTCTATGCATTGTGGGTGCTGATATTCGCACAACAGGATGTCAAGGCCAGGGATCTGGTCGGTAGCTCATTGGTCCTGCTCCTTGCCACCGCACTGCTGGCCGCGCGAGCGGTCTATGACGCTGATGATCGAACGGCGTGGGCATTCTTCGCGGGTGGAGCTTTCATATGGGCGTGTGCGGATATTCTGTATTCCGGGTGGATCTCTGGGATGTCGCCTGTTCCGTTCCCAGCCATTAGTGACTGGCTGTACCTGTCGTTCTACCCCTTCGCATACGTGGGCGTGTTTCTGCTGATTCGTCGGCGCATCCAACGCACTTCCTCGCATGTGTGGCTCGATGCTGCGATCGTGGCGCTCGGAGTTGCCGCGTACGTTGTGCTCGCAGCGCCCGCCGTGTACGTCAGCGAAGGAATGAGTCCGGCCGCTGTGTTCATGAGCGTTGCCATCCCCACAAGTGACCTGGTTCTGTTCTGCATGCTTGCCGGAATCCTGTCGGTGATGGGTTGGCGTGCTAACCGCATGCTGTGGACGATGTTCGCCGGCTGCACGCTGCTCTACGTCGCTGATACGTTCTGGTCGTTCCAGGTTGGGGACGGTTCCTATGCAATGGGCGACGTGGTCGACATTGGGTGGCCGTTGGCCTTCGCGTTGATCGCGCTGTCTGCTTGGCAGAAGCAACCACAGAAGATGGTGCCCGCCGTAGGTATTCGGGCGGCCGCAGCCCCCATCGCAGTGATTGCGCTGTCCTTTCTGCTGCTCGTCAGCGCCGCGATCTGGCACAGCGTGCCGCCAGCGCCGATCGCGTTGGCCGCGGGCGCGATCCTGGTGGGCGGATTCCGAACCGTGCAGGCGTTTCGGATGGCAACTGTGCAGACCGAGGTTCTCCGGCAAGCCCTGACTGACGAGTTGACCGGACTTGCGAACCGTCGGCACATGGACCAGTGTCTGGCCGAGACCTTTGGGGGAGATGCTCCCAGCACAGATTGTCCCCGTGCATTGCTGTTGCTCGACATCGACTCTTTCAAAGAGATCAACGACTCGTTGGGTCATGCTGCTGGTGATGTTGTGCTCCAGAAGATCGGTGTGACGCTGGCGAATCTGGTCAGGAGCCAAGACTTCGTGGCGCGCCTGGGTGGCGATGAGTTCGCCATCTTGCTGGCTGCGGACACGAATGCTGAGGGCGCGGTGGCGGTGGCCGAGAGGATCCGGCGCGACATGGCCGAGCCGGTGCAGATCGGTGTCGTGTCGATCACCGTGTCGGTCAGTATCGGTATCGCCTTGTGGCCAGAACACGCGGCCACTCGCGAGGAATTGCTGCAGAAGGCAGACTCGGCGATGTATCGCGCCAAGCGTGCCGGCTGCGGGCACGTCGTGTATGACGCAGAGGCCGACGTCTCCGAGCGCAGCAGGCTGTTGCTGATCGAGGAACTGCGTTCGGCCATCGATTCAGGCCAGATCTCGTGTGAGTTCCAGCCGAAGATCAGGCTTGCTGACGGTGAAGTGGCCGGTGCTGAGGCGCTAGTGCGGTGGCACCACCCAACCGATGGGCTGCTCTACCCGGCGTCGTTCCTACCGGCTTCAGAGCAATCCGGTCTGATGGCCAGGCTGAACGACCGAGTGTTGCTGATCGCGCTCGCCCAGGCGGCACAGTGGCGCGAGGCGGATCTGCCGTCGAGAGTGTCCGTCAACATGTCCATGTCGGCCATGACGGACCCGCATTTGCCAGGACGGATTTCCGACTTGCTTCATCGGCTGGATCTGTCGGCATCCAGTTTGTGTGTCGAGATAACCGAGACCGCCCTGGTCAGTGATCCGACCCAGGCGCTGGAGGTTGTCTGTGCTCTGCGCGAGATCGGCGTGATCATCTCGATCGATGACTACGGAACTGGCTACAGTTCGCTTGCGCAGCTTCGACGGCTCAAGCCACAGGAGATCAAGCTGGACAAGACGCTGATCTCTGGCGTGTCGCATCGGCAGGATGTCCGATCCATTGTGCACGCCACGGTCGAACTAGCCCACGACTTGGGAATCGCGCTTGTCGCCGAAGGTGTGGAGAACTCCGATGATCTCGACGCGCTGCAGGCGATGGGCTGCGATCTCGCGCAGGGGTACTACATCTGCCCGCCCGGAGCGCCCGCACAGATCACCGAATGGCTGCGGGACTGGACGACCGAAGGGGAGAGCGAAGAAGTGATCCCGGAACAGCGCGAGGATTCCCCGACGCTGTCCGCCGTGCAGGAGACCCAGGTCTCTGACGAGGATGACGAGACTGCCAGCGCGGCCCGGTTCCGGCGTCGGCTGCGCGCCGTCTAGACCCGTCGGAACTGCAGGTCGTAGATCGCCCGACCGGCGGCGATGCCGCGTTCTTCGTAGCGGGTCAGTGGACGTTCAAGCGGACGCGGTGCAAAGCCGGGGTGGTCGTTGCCCAGCAATGGCTCGGCCGTTAACACCGCGAGCATTTGCTGGGCGTAGTGCGGCCAGTCCGTGGCAGCGTGCAGGAAACCGCCAGGACGGATCCTGCTGGCCGCAAGAGCAACCAAATCGGGGCGGATGAGGCGGCGCTTGTGGTGGCGGGTCTTGGGCCACGGATCGGGGAAGTAGGCACGCATTCCGGCCAGGCAGTCCGCTTCGATGGCCTCGCTCAGCAAGGCGACGCCGTCACCGTGGACGACCTTCACGTGGTTCAGGGAACCCCGCTCGCATTGGCGCATGAGTGCTAATACTCCGGGGGCGTGCACGTCCACGGCCAGCACCGGCGTAAGGCGATCTCGCGAGGCTGCGGCAACCGTCGCCTCGCCCTTGCCGAAACCAAGTTCGAGCACGACCGGGGTTCGCGTTCCAAACACCCCCGCCAAATCCACGACACCCTCGCCCACATCGAGTCCGAAATGCGGCCACAGTCTGTCCAAGGTCGTGGCCGATCGTTGGGTGACTCGTCCGTTGCGCGCGTGGAAGGTCCGGACGCGCGGTGGTGGCTCGGCCAAGGATCGTGGGGTGGTGGGCACCGGATCATTGTCTGCTAGAGGACGCCAGAGACCATGGCCCAGGGGGTCCGATCGAGTGGTATGCGCCACGCCGCAGCGTGCGCGCGGATGTCCCCGGATCTGGCGTACTGCCGTACTACTTTTTCCTTGATGCACATCGACGGGTCCAACCAAGAGCTGACTGCCTCGGTCGGCAGCTCATTGCGCCGCGTCGGCCGCACCGGTTCGGCCACCAGCCGCCGGGTGGTGTGCGCGGTGGCCGTGAGCGGTGCCGTGTTGCTGGCCCCGGCAGCGCTGGTTGCGGCGGTGCCGACATCAGTCAGCGCGGCAGTTGTGCAGATGGTCCCGCAATCAACCTCCGGCGACCTGGCGGCGGCCAAGGCGCAACTAGCTGATGCGGCCAAAGCCGTCCAGGCTGCTGACGCGGCCGCCTCAGCAGAGGCCAGCAAGCTACCGGCTGCCAACAAGGCCTTGGCCGACGCGGAAGCCGCTGTCGCTGCGGCTCTGGCCGCTAAGACCGCGGCACTGGCGGCACAGGTCACCGCGGATCAGCAAGCGGCAGCAGCGCAGCAGCAGGTGCAGGACCAGCGCGAGCGGGTGACCGTGGCGCAGAAGGACGTGGACGCGATCAGGGACAAGATCGCCGTGCTCGCCCGGGAGGCCTACATCAGTGGCGGGCAGAGCACGGAGTTGCTGATCTTGCTTGATACCAAGGACCCGCTGCAGTTCGCCGAGCAGTTGGTTGCGCTGAGACGGATCTCGCAGGAGAACCTGGACCTGTTCACCAAGGCGGCTGCCCTGGAGGCCGAACTACGCACCCGCCTTGATCAGCTGAGGGTTCTGCAAGATGCCGCTCAAGCTCGCGCTCAAGATGCCGCCGCCCGGGCTCAGGACGCGGCCAGCCGGGCCACCGAAGAGCAGTCGGCAAGAGACGCGGCACAGTCTTCCCGCCAGCAGATCGCCGATCTGGTGGCAGCCAAGCAGGCGGGTTTGGCGCAGGCACTTGCTACGCGCAAGCGACTGAAGGATTTGTACGACAGTCTGCAGGCCAAGCTGCTGGCCGAATCTCGTGTTGTCGCGCCGCACGGTACGACCACCTCGGTCGGGACCGCTCACACTGTGGGGACCGGACGAACCGCGAAAGAGGCGTTGGACTGGGGTATGCAGTGGGTGGGATCGGGGGCCGAGTACGACGGCATGTGTCTTGGTTTCGTCGACGATGCGTTCTCACCCCGCGGCGGGCGCGTCGGCACTGCCATCGAGCAGTGGTACCGGGCCAAGGCAGCGGGTTACGGCCATCCGGGTGATCGCAATCCACCGATCGGTGCCCAGGTCTTCTGGTGGACCGGCGTGCCTGCCCGGCATATCGCGATTTACGCCGGTGGCGGGATGGTGCTCACGACTGGGGCCAGCGGCGGCCTGGTGGGCCTGATGTCTATGGACGACTTGGACGGGTGGGGGCCCTACATCGGCTGGGCAACCGCCTATTACGGTTAGCGGGCTCGGAGACCATAGGGCGCTCTGCCCCATGTCACCAGCGGTTCTTAGCCTGTTCTGCCCACCCGGCCAGGCCGTCGAGCGGGTACCGGACGCCGTTGTCGTCGGCGGCCCAGCCGGTCCACAGACCGAAGGCCTGATGCGTTTCGGAGGCTATGACTCCGACGTTGCTGACCGCGTCGCGCACATGAAACGGCGTGAGCATGGCATCGACCGAGCGACCGCGGATATGCCACGGTGCCGCCCAGTCGTGGTCGTCGTAGACCCACTCGACCGGATCGGGCCAGTAAGTCATCCGTCCGTCCACGAACAGCGCGTTCTCAGTTGAGCCGGTGCCGTCGGTCCATTTGCCGCCGAGCTGCAGTCCCAGGCTGACGCCGTCCACGGCTCCGCAGGCCGTGGCCCAGTTCCACGTCAGTGAGTAGGGCCACCGCCCGCGTCCCCGGTCCAGTACCCCGAAACTACCGGGTTCCACCTCAAACCGGGTGCCGTCGATCGTGATCGTCCCGGTCATGGGTCTGGCCAGGTCCTTGACGGTGTACTGGAACAGCGTGTCGCTCCATGGCACGACTACGCACAGGGCGTCGCCGCTGAATCCGGCGAGCAGCGACAGCGCGACGCGCTCGCTGCGGGCAGTGATCTCGGTGCCGTCGTGCCGCTCACGGAACCGCAGATCGAGTTTGGACGTGTGCATGCTGGCCGTCAGCGGAGCCGGGTGGTCCGGCAGGGTTGTGTGCGCCAGGCCCGGAGACAGCACATCCGTGGAGATCTCCTCGCCGGTCACTCGGTCGAAGACGTACAACTGATGGACCTGCAGGTAGTCCAGGCTCGAAATCGTCAGTCCGACGCAATGCCGGGGGGTGACGATTCCCCAGTACTCCCATCGCTTGTTGCGACCCCAGCCGCGCAGATTCGTGGTGTGCAGCGGGCCCCGTGAATATCCGACCGCGGAACGGTTCAGGCGCCCGTTCGGTAAGCACAGGTTGGCGGGTTCGGTTAGTTCACGTAGCGTCATGGCAACCGATGCTAGTGACGTATCCGTACTGTGTCGCGCAGCCCCATCGGGTGGATTGCGCCGGTTTGGGCTGACCGGGAACTTGCCTACGCGAATCTGGAGGCACTAGGTTGTCGAAACCTGAATCCGATCGCCGCCTGACGTGGCAGCCGACCACTGGAGGTGCGTTGTGTACCGCATCGAGATGCCAGACGTTGACGCGAAGACACCCGGCTCAGAACCAGAACCACCGGGTGCTGACACAGAACCACACAGCGCTGACGGGGAGTCCGAGGACAGCCAGCAGGGGAAGCGTCGGCGGGGCCGCCGGTCCGAAGACGCTTCCGAATCGTGCTGGACCGGCCTGTTGGCGTTCGAGGTCTGTGACTCCTGTGGCGACTGTGATTTGTTCGGAACGAACTTGGTCCTGATGATGCCGGCGCTGGCCGCGGTAGCGGTTCGGGGTGAGATCGCGACCCGCCGTCGCGGACAGCCGAGGGACGAACCGTGGGTTCCGGTAAGCATGCGGGCGCAGCCGAGGGACCGTCAGCTACCGTCCGGCAGCCGAGCGGGCCTAGCCGCCCTGCGCGCCTACAAGCGCGTGGTGTCGTCTCGCACGCCCAATGTCTGCCGCCATTCGGTCTCCTGCAGCGAATATGCTGCTTCGCTAGTTCGCGAACATGGCGTGCTGCGGGCGCTGCCCAAGATTCGCGCCAGATTGAAATCCTGCTCCTGGGTCGAGCGGGGGTAGTCCGTGCGCCGTTGGTAGCACTCAGCTTGCTGTGCGTGCGCGGATGAATGCGCTGCGGATCACTCCGTCAAGTTCAGTAATGACCTGTGCGACATTCAGGTCGGCGGGGATGTCGGCCGGGTTGATCTGGGAGCCGAGGGACATCAACTGGTCCCGGCCGAAGATGTTGGTCGGGGTGATGCTGATGTCTTCGAATCCGGCCGCAGCCAGCTTGGCGGCGCAGTCGTCCTCTACCAGGGCGCCAGCCACGCAGCCGGTCCACAGGCTCATCAGGCCCGCCAGCTGTTCGGGCAGTTCGCGGCTCAATACCATGTCCGAGATGGCGAATCTGCCGCCAGGGCGGAGCACCCGGCTTGCCTCTCGGAACACCGCCGACTTGTCAGCCGCCAAGTTGACCACGCAGTTCGAGATGATGACGTCGACCGAGTTGTCCGGCAGCGGAATGTTCTCGATGGTGCCGAACAGGAACTCGGCGTTGGTGACACCGGCCCGGGCCTGGTTGCGCTGGGCCAGTTCATGCATTTCCGGGGTCATATCCAACC